>JADJWS010000001.1:661070-991605 GCA_016716235.1 Candidatus Defluviilinea gracilis | reverse complement strand
TGTCAACTATCGCCGCACGCGCGGTTACCCGTTACACGCGCCGCCGCATCCGTTCCGTGAGGCTGGGGCTTATATGATCTCGGCGGCGATTTTTGAGCATAAACCCATCATGAAATCGCCCGAACGTCTGACTGAGTTTGAATCCCGTTTATTGACTGCCCTTCGCGAAATTGCGAAGGGCCTGGTCGCTTGGGTTGTACTCCCAAATCATTATCATGTCCTTGCCTATATTCAGGCATTGGAGCATGTATCAGCCGCGCTAAAACAGTTGCATGGAACAACCTCCCGCGAATGGAACATCGAGGACGGGCTAACGGGCAAACGCCGCGTCTGGTATAAATTTGCTGACACATACATCAGAAATGATGGTCAGCTTCATACGGCATTCAACTATATCCATTACAATCCCGTAAAACACGGTTATGTGAAAGATGCTTACGACTGGCAGTGGTCGAGCCTATCACTCTATTACGAAGATAACGGGAGAGAATGGCTTCGTGAACATTGGAAATCATATACTCCGCCTGTTGATTTTGGTAATGGGTGGGATGATGATGTGAAGAACGATTAACGACTAACCCACAGGGCGCTTCGCGGAGTCGTTACTACGGAGGAACACAAAAAATGAAACAACCGTCCCTGCGTGAAATGGCGATGATGTCGATAGACGAGGGCGAGGAAATCGCTGGCGCGTGGATCACGCCTTACATTCCCGAAGTGGGTATGTACAAGTTGCTCGCCAAGAAGAAAAAAGACGGCACGTTTGCATGGATCCATTTCATCCAGAGGCTGAACGGAAGGAAAGATATTGTCTTTCGCGGCGAGGCAAAGGATCAGGCGCAACTGGATGAACTGCTCGAAGTCGCCAACGGGAAATTGCAGGCGATCTTCAACGTTAAACTTCAACCCGCCGACGCGGATATGTACACGCTGGATGGAAAGGATGCGCCGCCGTTGGCGCAATAGGAGTAAACCATGTGCCGAACTATCAAAACATTACGCAGTGACATCCCCGCCACCGAGGAAGAGATTCGCGCGGCGGCATTGCAGTTCGTGCGGAAGGTGAGCGGCTACCGCAAACCATCCAAAGTCAATGAAGCGGCGTTTGAGAGGGCGTTGGAGGAAATTTCAAAAGCAACGCAAACCTTGCTACAGAATCTTGCTGTAAAAAACGGAACCGTAGTATCGGCACAAAGTTGAATTTCTTCCAGGCGTGGATCGCGCCGTAAATGAATCGTCCGCAGGTTTTAGGGCAAGCATTGTTGCCTTGCTGAACCCTGCGGGACGGTTTGATTCACTCTATCGCCGCGCGTAACTCCTTTGCCAATTTTCCAAATCGAACCGTGTCTAAATTTATCGCCTTGACGAGTGTATCATTTATGGTACACTACTGTCGTGGACAAAGAGCAGAGACAGCCGATTCTGAACGTGTTCTTTTATCGGACCGATGCAGGCAATGAACCTGTCCGCGAGTGGCTGAAAAGCCTTAACCGCGATGAGAAGAGGGTCATTGGCGAAGATATCAAAACTGCACAATTTGGTTGGCCCCTCGGGATGCCCTTGATCCGCAAATTAGAACGAGGACTGTGGGAGGTGCGCTCGAATACCCGTCATGGAATAGCTCGTGTGATATTTACAGTAAGTGGCAACACGATGATACTGTTGCACGGGTTTGTAAAAAAATCACAGAAGACGCCTCTGGATGATTTGAATACCGCCCGCCGCCGATTGGCAGATATAGAAAAGGAATAAGGCAATGAAAAGAAAAAATATGGGAAGCAACTTCGACGATTTCTTGCGTGAGGAAAAACTGCTTGAACAGGCGCAAGCGGTAGCCATTAAACGCGTCATTGCATACCAAATCGCGGAGGAGATGAAAGCCCGCAAACTCAGCAAAACAGAAATGGCAGACAAGATGCGGACCAGCCGCGCCGCTTTAGAACGCCTACTTGATCCCGCAAATTCGTCCGTCACACTTTCGACCTTGGAACGCGCCGCGTCTGCGTTGGGGAAGAAACTCAAAGTGGAACTGGCGTAAGTTGTTCAATTGCCTTAGAGAGTGTTTCAGAAAGGCTGAAAAAGAGCCTCAGCCACACACCTGCCCTGGCGGGCGGTGCCAGGGGAGAACACCGAGCCCACAGAGATTTTTTATAGGTTTTTCTCAGAGTTCTCTGCGCGCTCTGCGGCAAAGAAAGAGTTAAGAAACAGTCTTTTACGCAGAACGTCCCGCAGGTTTTAGGGCAAGCAGTGTTGCCTTGCTAAAACCCTTCGACAGGCTCAGGACAGCGCCTGCGGGATGGTTTGATTCATTCAATCGCCCCTCTCAACTTCTTTGCCAATTTCCCAAACTGGGACGTGTAACGAATCTCATCTTTGCGCGGGCGCGGCAGGTCAACTTCCATGTCCATTTTGATTTTGCCGGGACGTTGAGTCAGCACGAGGACGCGATCCGCTAAAAATAGCGACTCGTTGATCGAATGCGTCACCATGATGACGGTCTTCTGGCGCGCCTGCCAGAGGTTGGATAACTCTGTCCACATGCGTTCGCGGGTCATGGCATCGAGGGAGGCGAAAGGCTCATCGAGCAGAAGCAGGTCGGGGTCATGGATGAGCGCGCGCGCGATCGCCACGCGCTGAGCCATCCCGCCGGAGAGATCGCGCGGGAGCGAGTCTTCAAATCCCGTTAGCCCCACCAGTTCGATCATCTCGCTTGTTTTTTTGAGCGCGGTGGTTTCATCTACTTTGTTCACTTCGAGCGGAAGTCGGATATTCTCCGTCACCGTGCGCCAGGGCATGAGGGTCGCTTGTTGAAAGACCATGCCAATGCTCGGCTCTTCGCCGCGACCGAACGTGAACGCGCCCGACGTGGGCGGAATCAACCCCGCGAGAATTCGCAAGAGAGTTGTTTTGCCCGAACCCGATGGACCCAGCACGCACACAAATTCTCGCGCGCGAACGTTGAAGGAAACGTCATCGAGCGCGTGAAGTCCGCCGTTATCATTTTGGAATACGGCAGATAAGTTGCTAATGGTGAGGATTGGCGTATGAGACATTTTTTAAACCGCGAAGCACGCTAAGGCGCGAAGTTTTTAAAGATTTCTTTGCGATCTTCGCGGTCTTAGCGGTAAAGTTTTCACGGCACAAACTCATTCGTGAACGCCTTGCTCAGATCAAGCGGTTCCGCGATCAAGCCCATCTCGAGCAAAACATTTTGCATGTTCTCCCACGCCTGCGGATCGGAGTAACCCAGTCGTTCCGCCTTCCATTGTTCGATGGAAACTTCGAGCACTTGTTTTTGCACATCGGCATCCAGTTCGGAAAAATTCGGGATATACGCCTTGCTGATCTCGAACGCCTCATCAGGACGATCAATCGTGTATTGCAATCCCTTCAAGAACGCGTCGACGAATGCCCGCGCGAGTTCGGGATTCTCCGCGATCACTTTTTCACTTGCGAGCAAACCGTTCGCCGCGAGTTGAGCATAATCTGCCACGCGCAACTCGGTCACTGCGATTCCCTGCGCGCGCAATTGCAACGGTTCGTTCGCCGCATAACCGACAACGATATCTTGTTGCCCCGCCGCCATCAGTTCCACTTGATTGAACCCGATCGCATCGAGAGTCACATCCGCTTCGGTGAGTTTGCCCGCGGCGAGCAACGCGCGCAAACCGATATAACTCGCGCCGAACAAACCGGGCAAGCCGATCTTCTTCCCTTTCAAATCCTGCGGCACAAGCACATTCGCCTCGCTTTTCGCGACCACCGACACGGGATATTGCTGATACCACGCGGCAACATACGTGACGGGCAATCCCTGCGCGCGCGCCAACAAAACCTGTTCGCCCGAAACGACCGCGAACGGCAACTCGCCCGCCGCCACCAACGCGACGCCGTCGGTCTCAAATTTGTAATCGAACTCGATCTCGATGCCCGCGTCTTTGAAATATCCTTTTTCAACTGTGACATAGAACGGCGCGTATTGGATGTTGGGGATGTACCCCATTGGCAAACGGATGTGGGTCAACGCTTCATTCTCGACGTTCGGCTTGCCGCACGCCGTCAACATCAGCGACAGCCCCAGCATGAGTAAAACTAATTTGCGAAACATGTAAATCTCCTTTTGTTGAGTAGACCTCACAGGTCTCAGAGACCTGTGAGGTCTGTTTGCTAATTTTGCCACTTCAAAAATTTATTCTCCAACATTCTCACGATCCCATACAACATCAACGCCAGCGCGATCAAGGTGAAGACGGCGACAAAGACCATCGGCGTGTCGTATTGGAAGTCGCCGAGTTGCAGTAAAAAGCCGAGACCACTTTCCGCGTCGACAAGTTCTCCCACAATCGCGCCGATGACCGAAAGAGTCGCGCCGATACGCAAGCCGCCGAGAAACACAGGCAGAGACGCGGGTACTTCTACCTTCCAAAGGATCTGCGCGCGCGAGGCGTGGAGGGAGTTCATCAAATCGTATAACGCAGTTGGCACAGCGCGGACTCCCACAATCGTGTTCACCAGCACGGGGAAGAACACGATCAACGCGCAGATGACCACCTTCGAGAGAATCCCATCTCCGAGCCAGATGACCAGCAACGGCGCAATCGCAATGACGGGAATCGCCTGACTCGCAACAAGATACGGCGACAACACTTTTTCCAGTGAACGCGATTTGGCGAGGGCATAACCTACAATCGTGGCAAATGTTACGCCGACGATGAGTCCCAGCACGATTTCGCTCAATGTGATGGCGGTGTGATGCGGCAAACTTCCATCGCTCATGGCTTTGAGGAAACGAGTCCACACGCTGAGCGGGGAGGGCAGAATGAAGTTGGGGATTCCGCCGAAGCGCGTGAGCAGGTCCCAGCCGAGGAGGAAGGCGAGAACGGAGAGGAGGATGGGAGCGAGTTTCTTTGGCATACCTAACGCTTATTGCTAGTCTTTCGTCTTTCTTCTTTCGTCGCGGCGCTTCGACTACATTCCCCTTCGACAGGCTCAGGCTCGTTCCGCTCGGCGGGGAAAACAAAAAGCGCCGCGAAAGGTCGGGGCGCAGAATCAGACATCCCTGAGTCCGAAACGAATAAAAATCCCGAAAACATCGTGCGTTTTCGGGGATACGTCGAATCAGACTCGCGGTGAGTCGATATCCTTCTTTCATCCAGACTATGACTGTCGGCTCTGGAATTACACCAGTATCGTGCCGTATGACCGACTTAAGTCGGTTCTACCTGCTCGCGGGCTGTACCGCCGATCGGGAATTTCACCCTGCCCCGAAGGTTGTATTCAATTGACGCGATTATACGCCAACTTACTTCAACTGCGACTTGATCTTTTCAGCCGTGTCTTTATAACCCGCGAGTTTGTCGCGTTCTTTTTGCACGAGCGCGGCGGGGGCTTTGTTGGCGAAGTCGCCTGCGAGTAATTTTTCCAATCGCTCGATGTGCGACTCGGCTTCCTTCAATTCTTTTTCAAGGCGCGACTTGTCTTCGGCAAGGTCAACCATGCCCGCCAGCGGCAAATAAATTTCGACAGAGCCGACGACGAGGGAAACTGAATCGCTGGGTTTCTCCGCGAGAGATTGGAGATTGGAGATTTGAGATTGGTTGAGCCCGGCAAGCGCGGCAATGACAGAGGATTGCTCATTTAGCAAATCCATCTTGTCACCGCCGATGATCGTCGCGGATAATTTTTTCGATGGCGCGACATTCTCCTCCGCGCGCAAATTGCGGATGGAGCGCACGATCTCTTGAATTAGCTCGAAGTCGGCGAGCTTCGCTTCTTCCCACCCTTCGGGCTGACTCGGCTGTGGGAACTTCGCCACAACGAGAGCGGCGGGCCAATCTTTGCAGAGACCGGAGATCGGGGACTCGCGTAACGCGCTTCGCAAGTGTCCCCAAATTTCTTCGGTGACGAACGGCGTGAACGGATGCAACAATCGCAAGCAAGTATCGAACACGCGCGCCAAAGTTTCAATTGTCTGTGTGTGAGTCGCTTCGTTCTTCATTTGCTCTTTCGCAACTTCCACATACCAATCGGCGAAATCAGACCAGATGAAATCGTAAATTTGTTGCCCAGCCTGCCCGTATTGGAAATTCTGGAATTGTCGCTCCACATCGCGGACGAGTTGGTTGAGGCGGGCGGAGATCCATTGATCGGCGAGAGTCCAGTGATCAGTGGACAGTGATCGGTCATCAGTATCCGAAACTTGAAACGTGGAACCTGACACCGTGTTAATCACAAACCTGCCCACATTCCAAAGTTTGTTGGCGAAGTTGCGGTTGGCTTCGACGCGCTTGACCGAAAGGTTCATGTCGTGCCCGGGCGTGGAACCAACCAGAAGGGTGAAGCGAAGCGCGTCCGTGCCGAATTCGTCCATCACGGTGAGCGGGTCGATCACGTTGCCATACGTCTTGGACATCTTGCGTCCATGCTCGTCGCGCACCAAGCCATGCAGATACACGGTGTGGAACGGCGCTTCGCCGGTGAATTCGAGTCCCATCATGATCATGCGCGCCACCCAGAAGAAGATGATGTCGTAGCCCGTTTCCATGTAGGTGGTCGGGTAAAAATATTTCAGATCGGGCGTTTCTTGGGGCCAGCCCAATGTGGAGAAGGGCCACAAGCCCGATGAAAACCACGTATCCAACACATCGTCATCCTGGCGAAGTTCTTTCGAGCCGCACGTCGCGCATTCCGTTGGGTCTTCGCGCGTCACGGTCATATGCCCGTCCGCGCAATACCACACGGGGATGCGATGTCCCCACCACAACTGCCGGCTGATGCACCAGTCTTTGATATTTTCGAGCCAGTTGAAATACGTCTTCTCGAATCGTTCGGGAACAATTTTTATTCGTCCATCGCGCACGGCATCGAGTCCCGCTTTCGCAAGCGAGTCCATTTTCACGAACCACTGTTCGGAGATCATTGGCTCGACGATCTCTCCGCCTCGTTGCGAGCGCGGGATGGTTGTGGTGTATTTCTCTTCCCTGATGACGAGTCCCGCGGCTTTCATGTCAGCCCACAGATTTTTCCGCGCTTCGTATCGGTCCTGACCTTTGTACTTGCCTCCGTTTTCGTTGACCTTCGCCTCCACATCAAGCACGGAGATAATGGGCAGGTTGTGTTTCTGCGCGATGTTGTAATCGTTCGGGTCGTGACCGGGCGTGATCTTGAGCGCGCCCGTGCCGAACTCCATGCTCACGTATTCATCCGCGATCACGGGAATCTCGCGTCCAAGAATCGGCACGATGACTGTCTTGCCGATGAATTTTTTGAATCGTTCATCGCCGGGATGCACCGCCACAGCCGTATCGCCGAGGATTGTTTCCGGGCGGATGGTGGCGACGGGGATATACCCGACTTCCGATTGTCCAGCAGTTGAACTGCTGGACAACATATATTTGAAGTAATACAGCGTCGCTTCTTCTTCGCTATATTCCACTTCGATATCGGAGACCGCAGTTTTGAGTCCCGGCGACCAGTTGATGAGACGCGCTCCACGGTAGATCAGTCCCTTTTCGTAGAGGCGGACGAACGCCTCCCTTACGGCGCGACTCAGCCCATCGTCGAGGGTGAAGCGTTCGCGACTCCAGTCACACGAAGCGCCGAGGCGTCGGATCTGAGTGGTGATGATGTTCCCGTATTTGCGCTTCCATTCCCATGTGCGTTTGAGGAATTCCTCGCGTCCGAGTTCTTCGCGCGTCACTTCCTCTTTTTGCAGGAGGTCGCGTTCCACCATGAGTTGCGTGGCAATGCCAGCGTGATCGGTGCCCGGCACCCACAGCGTGGAGTAGCCCTTCATGCGGTGATAGCGGATCATCAGGTCTTCGACGCTGACGAACATGGCGTGACCGAGATGCAGTTCGCCCGTCACGTTTGGCGGCGGGATCGAAATGACGAACGGCTCGACGTTCGGATCAAAGCCCGGCTTGTTGGGGTCATTGTGCGGTTGAAAGAATCCGCCCGCCTCCCACATCGCATAGATGCGCGACTCGGTGGCTTTGAAGTCGTAGGCTTTGGGTAGTTCGTGTTTGGTCATTTGGTTGCTCCTTCGGTGTAGACGAGGAAACAAGTACGCACGTATACACGTTCCTTGTTTCCTTGTCTACTTGTTTACCTGTGTACGTTTTCCTTAAACAAAAACACTCCGTCCAATCAGAGGACGAAGCGTTTCCCTTCGGCATTGCTCAGGGCGGCGGCTCCGTGGTACCACCTCAATTCGTTGTTAGTTAAGTAGTTCTTCGTGGGATAGTTTGATAGTTGTTTGGTTCCAACGAAGAAACCATCAAACTATGTAACTATAAAACTAACAAACGCTCTTGAATTTGCTGTAACGGGCAATCCCGCGACGGTCTAATTACCAGTGATCAGTAAACAGTTATCAGTGGTTTTCTTCGCCAGTAACTTCAGATGACTTCGGCGTTGTTTTCCTGTGAGCGCTTCCACTGTGCGCGCTCTTCTCTATCAGGCAATCTTTCGCCTACTACTTCTGAATGGCTGGGATTATAAAGAGGGTTGAAATCTGAGTCAAGCGATTATTCGCCTGTAATTGTTGAGCCCTTCCAATCGAATAGACTGAGCAAAGCATTGACCATGACCAACAGCCCAAAAATAATGCCGGGTTGAAACAACAAGAGAAGAAGGTAGCTCCATTTGTTCCCAACCAAGACTTCATGCAGGATAAGGAGAAAGGGAATGCCGCCATACATCACTCCGCCTATCGCCATGGTAAACAGATAAATTGGATGATGCGTGCGAAACCTCCCTGTCACCAGCCAGCGGATGAACAATCCTTGCATACGCCCCAATTCGGCTTGAGTCTCTGCGTACCCCAATCCTGATCTATTCCGTGCTGTCCGATAACCGGGCCAGCCAATGAGAAGCCTTGCGCGCTCATCGTAATCGGCTAGATCATATCGATATGACGGATGAAATACCTTCTTCGCTTTTGGCATGTCTCGTCTCCCTGTCTTTGTTGGCGGAATTATAAAACCTCACCGCGTTTTTGATATAATCCCCTCATCGCCCTGGTAGTTCAATGGATAGAACAAGGCACTCCTAAGGCTTAGATGTGGGTTCGATTCCCGCCCGGGGCATAGATATAGACAGATCGTTCCGCCGTTTATCATGAAACGCTAATAAATTTCCTCTTGCAAAACCGGTAGGGATATAGTAATATTCAAAGCGATGAACGCTAGGGTGCCCCCCTCACCCTGGCGTTCATCATTTAAGCGCATGGCGGGGAATTGCCTAAACTATTTTCTTCTACAACTTCGCAAACCTGCTGACCACCTTCGCCATCCCGGCGGGACGATCCATCACGCCGCCTTGATGGATTCCAATCGGTGTGCCTTCTTTGGCATACGCCAACTGCACGAATGCCTGACCCGTGATGAATCGCTGTCCGTCAATCGCGCAGGAGGTGACGAAGCCAATGCGCTCGCCGTTCGCGTTGACGACAGGATCCCCGTTGTGCGCCATGCGCGTGCGTTGCTCGTCGAAAGTAAATCGAATCACCACGCCTTTGCGTTCCTTCTCACGCGCAACGAACGCCTCGCGTCCGATGAACCACGGCTTGTACGTTTTCACATATGAACCAAATCCGCCTTCGGCGACGCCAAGATCACGTCCATCAAGTTTGCCAGAGCCAAGTCCCATTTCATGCCCATACAACGGAAGTCCCGCCTCGGTTCTCAACGAATCTCTCGCGCCCAAACCAATCGCTTTCACGCCAAACGACTCGCCCACTTTCAGAACCGTATTCCAAAACTCGACCGAGCGCTCAGGATGGACGAACAACTCGAACGCCATCTTCTCGCCCGTGTAGCCCGTGCGCGAAACGATCAGATCGAAATTACCAATTACTGCATTACATAACTCAGTCCTTTTGAGCGCAATTACTTTCTTACGTGTCTCATCATCCACGCCCATCGCAAACAACACATCACGCGACTTCGGACCTTGAAGGGCGATATCCACTCGCATGGCAGAACCAGACTTCACGTCGCGCAAGTTGCGGATCTCCGCGTTGTATCCAAACGTCCGTGCCCACGGACGCGCGTTATCAATTTTCACTTTTCCATCGCGCACACTTTCGAGCCACGTGCGATCCTTATCGTCATTCGATGCGTTCACGACCACGAGAAAATCATCCCAGCCGCGCCGATACACGAGCGTATCATCCAGCACATCCGCATCGGGCGTGAGGAAATGCGTGTACAACGACGCGCCCGGTTGCAGTCCGCCGCAATCGTTGCCGCATACCGTATCCAAAAACGACGCCGCATCCGCGCCGCGCACATCATACACGCCCATGTGCGAAACATCGAACAGCCCCGCCGCCTGCCGCGTCGCCAAATGCTCCTCATAAATAGACGTGTACACCACAGGCATCTCCCACCCCGCGAACGGAACCATCCGCCCGCCGAGATCGCGATGGACTTGATTCAACGCCGTCTTCTTGAGTTCACCCTCGGATTCATTCCATGTGAACGACGGCAACGCCTCTTTCGCGGACGTGGAGACTGCTCCCACGTAGTAAGGTTTCTCTGCGCTGACGCCGTTTCCGCTCACCTTCGCGGGCTTCAACTTTTTCCAATCCATCACGATGGTTGGACCCGGCATCCTCCTCGCGCTGAAATCTTTTTCGCCGTTCAACACAAACGATGTGTATCCATCCGACAGATCTCGCAACCATGTTGCTATGACTCCCGCCTTCGCCGCAGGGACTTGTAGGTAGTACGCGCCCATGTCCACGCAGGTGAGCGTTCCCTTGACAACTCCTTTTGGCGTAGCGATCGTTGTCGCTTGCGATTCTCCCGGCTTCAACGCGCTCAGATCGGACGACACTGCGAAATCCAGCATCTGTCGCACGCGGAAGCCCGTCAACTCAAACACACCAGTTTTAGATTTGTCATCAATGAAATAGTAATGCGGATACCCGCTCTTCTTATATTTGAAATCAATCCCCGCCTTCTCTGTCAACTTACGCACGCGCAACTTCGCGTTATTCAACACATTGAAATCCACCTTCGCGCGGCGTTGACGTCCCTTGCGAACGGTATCCACCGAGTGAGGCGCGCACGCGAGCAGAACATCCGCCATGATGTCGGCGAGTTCGCGCGTCATCTTTTCGTTGAAGCCGCGTTGCGTGATCCAGGGCGTGCCGAGCCGAATGCCCGAAGGATCCATCGAGTTCTTGTCGCCGGGAATCGTGTTGCGATTGACGACCACGCCGACGATATCTAAAATGCGCGAGGCTTGGTCGCCGCTGAGTCTCGTGCCATCCTCGCCAACAATGCTTGTGCAATCCACGTTCACCAGATGCGTATTCGTTCCGCCAAACGGGACGCGGAGTCCGCGCTTGGTGAATTGATCCGCCATCGCTTTGGCGTTTTTGAGAGTCTGAGATTGGAGTTGTTTGAACTGTTTCGTTTGAGTCAGTTTGAAGGTCAGCGCGAGAGCCGCGAACACGTTGACGTGCGGTCCGCCCTGTTCGCCGGGGAAGACGGCTTTGTCAATCTTCTTCGCGATCGCCGCATCCGTCGTCATCAACACCGCCCCACGCGGCCCGTCAATGGACTTGTGCGTGGTAGACATCACAACATGCGCGAACCCGATCGGCGAAGGGACAACGCCCGCCGCGACCAGCCCGCCGATGTGCGAAATATCCGCCAGAAAATACGCGCCGACTTCATCCGCAATTTCGCGGAACTTTTTCCAATCGGGCATCCATGAATAGGACGAGTAGCCCGCGATCATCAGTTTCGGTTTGTGTTCATTCGCCAACGCGCGGACGGCTTCATAGTCAATTTTTTCGTTCTGGTCAATCGTGTAATGGACAGCCTTGAACCATTTGCCACTGCGGTTGACCGACGAACCGTGCGAGAGATGTCCGCCATGAAGCAGGTTGAGTCCCATCACGGTACTGCCCAACTCGATCAGCGCGTGATAAACCGCGTTGTTCGCGGGTCCGCCGGAGAGCGCTTGCACGTTGACGTAAATCTGGTCGGCAGAAATTCCGTTCGCGGCGAAGGTCTGCGCGGCGCGGCGACGGGCGAGCGCTTCGACCGTGTCCGCATATTCGACTCCTTTGTAGTAACGCGGATCGCTGTCCCGGCGATATTCCGCCAAACGCATCGGGTAATCGAGGATCTCGTCATCGTCCATCCAGCGCGTCTCTTCATCGGGATAACCTTCGGCGTAGATATTTTGGAACGCGGACGATAACGCCTCGCGCACCGCCATCGGCGCAGTGGATTCGCTCGCAATGAGGATCAACTTGCGCGCCTGCCGCTCCTGTTCGAGTTGGGTGAGATCGTAGACATCCTTGTCAAGTTTTTCGAGCGAACCGCGGAAAAGAAAGTCGGACATTGTGTATCTCCTTGAGAGAGTTATTTTTTGTCTAACTACCCGGCACTTTCCTTTTTTGGACGCTGACCGCGAAGCGCGCTGAAAACGCTGATAAAAACTTTTTTGCCCGTTTTTTGAGAAATCCGCGTTTATCTGCGTCCCATTTTTAAAACTGTCAGGTAGGTAGTTTTTTGTTAATTCGGACAATCCGAATTGTAGACGTTATCGCCAAGCGGGGCAAGTCCCGAACGCTGGTTGGTGACAAACGTCATAATTGAAATTGGATGTGCGACCCCGTATGCTATTCATGGAGGTGTTGTATGGAACCGATCATCTTCCTGTATCGAAGCGGATGCCTGCCTGCGTTTCCATTCAAGCCCGGGATTGTTCGCTACGATATCGAAAAGGCTCTTGAAAACCGTTATCGAAGCCATCAACGAAAAATCAAACTGATTGCCTGGGTAAAATCGCTGGCGTCGTTCGAATGGCTTCTACGCCATCGTTATCAAACTCCGCTTCACCCGCGCCCAAAACCGGTCGCGGTCCACGTTCGCAAGCGAAGGTGATGGATTGAGAAAGATTGATCCGCAGATTGCGCAGATGACTTTAAAAATCCGTGAAATCCGCATCATCTGCGGATTTATTAAGTGATGTTACGCAGTAGGGCTCGTAATGCGAGATTTATCTCGCCTTTCAGGTTATTCTTGTGCAAAAGCGACATGAATGTCGCGTTACGGAGACCAGACTGGCTTCAACTGCGTAACATCAGTTATTAATCCCCGCACGCAAACTCTTGATCGGTATCGGCGGGCGAGGGTGTGGACTCGATGACGAGATTCGGGTCGGGCCATGCGCCTTGTTGAAATTCGCTGATGTATTCACGCAAGACATTGAAATCAACATCGAGTATTTGAGTTGTCGCTTTGAGCTGAGGATCGTAGATCTTTTTGTTCTTGAACAATTCGACGGGGAAACTGGCAAAGACGATATCCGAACCGTTCATTTGATTCGCAAGGCAGGCAAGTTGGTTGATCTGCTCGGGGCTGAGATCGGTCTGCACGTTGCGTTGAAAGGTTTGAACCAGATCGGGGATGGCAGGGACAATGGCGGGGCTTAATAATTTTTCGCGCAAGGCGCACATCACAATGTTTTGACTCTCGGCGCGGCTGAACGTACTATACTGACGAGTGCGCGCCACCCACAACGCGGTCTCGCCGTCGAAGTGATGCTGTCCCACCTCTACGTGAAAACCCTGAGGGTTGGCTGGCGAACGGACATCAATTTCGTAGGGCAGATATACATCAATGCCGCCGACAGCATCCACAATATTTTCGAAAGTATTCATGTTGACGGCGAGATAATGATCGGGTTGCGCGCCGAAGTTCAGGTTCAACGTTTCTGCCAGCAAGCCAGGTCCCTCGCCTGCGCCGTCGTAATAGCCAAATCCCTTGTTGCCATATAAATACGCCTGATTTAATTTTCCATGCGTGATGCCGTAATGATCGGAGATTCCGGGAATCTCCACCCACAGATCGCGCGGCACTTCGAGGATGGTCACGCGCGCGTTGACAAAATCCACGCGGACGAGGCGGATGATGTCTGCCAAGCCGTAGAGGTAATGATCGCCGCGCGCGTCTGACCCAACGGCAAGGATATTCATCACCGGTTGCGACGCTCCGCACAACGGACTCGGTTCGGGACTCAGGGCGGGCTGACTCGTCGTGGCGACCACGCTCACGGGGAAGAGGCGCGTGGGCGTCGATGAAGGCAGAGTTGGTGGAGGCAGGCTGAGGCTGGGTCCGAGCGGCTTTCGGTACAATACAGTCAGAAAAACCCCCGCGAAACAACACCACAAAATTGGAATGCCCAGCAAGATCATCCGTTTTCGAGTCATGAACATTTCTCTCCCATGCAAGAATACCCTGTAAACGGAAATGGAGAGCAAGTCGTTCCCCAAAATCAAACCTCCGAGTTCTCAAAGACTCGGAGGTTTGCTGGTGGGCGCTGAGGGACTCGAACCCCCGACCCCTTCTGTGTAAAAGAAGTGCTCTAACCAACTGAGCTAAGCGCCCGGGAATTTCATTATAAGTTGAAGGTTGCAGGTTGGCAAGTTGGCGATTACACTTGCGCCTGAAATTTAGTTTTACCATCACGGAGCGTCATGCGAATTGTTCGTTACGAAACACAGGACGGCAAAAAAGCAAAATACGGATGGCTGCTGGGCGACAAAGTGGGCGAGATCGGCGGGAATATCTACGGGCGTTATCGCCGGCAAGACGCCGCCACGCCTCTTTCGGATGTGCGGCTGATTCAGCCCTGCGAACCGGGCAAGATCCTATGCGTGGGACGCAACTATGTGGAACATGCGAAAGAATTAGGCAACGAGGTTCCGCAAGTCCCGCTTATCTTTATGAAGCCGCCTTCGTCGATCATTGCAAGCGGCGAGACGATCGTCCTGCCGCCGCAATCGAATAAAGTGGAGCACGAGGCCGAGTTGGTGGCGGTCATCGGCAAGCGCGGGCGTCACATCACGGCGGAGAACGCGAAGAAATATATTCTAGGCTATACCATCGGAAACGATGTCACCGCGCGCGACCTGCAACAATCGGACAATCAATGGACGCGCGCCAAAGGGTTCGACACATTTTGCCCGTTTGGTCCGTGGATCGACACCGATTTCGACCCTTCGGATTCTGTGATTACCTGCCGTGTCAACGGGCAGATGCGGCAAATGGCGTCGACGCGCGATATGGTCTTCAACGTGGGGACGCTGGTCGCGTACATTTCGTCGGTCATGACGCTTGAACCGGGCGACCTCATTTTTACCGGCACGCCCTCCGGCGTGGGCGAATTGAAGAACGGCGATGAAGTTACGGTGGAGATCGAGGGGTTGGGGATGATCAAAAATAAAGCGCAAGCCGAAGGCAGGTAAGATGCGATTCAACAAGAACCTCCGAACCGATATGGATTTTATTTTGCGATTTGCAGACACGCTGGGTAGCGGCGCCGCCCTGGCTTCATCCAGCCGCGCGCCGCACTCGGGTTTTTTCATCTTTGCCCATCAATTCATCGACGGGTTCATCCACTCGCAATTTTTCAAAAAGGAGGAACTCTTGATCGCCGCGTTGGCAGACAGCGGGTTTCCTCCCGACGATGGGCCCATCGGCGCCCTGCGCGCGGAACAGCAGAAATGCCGCGAATCTGCCGATCACTTGTTGAAAGCCTCGAAGGAATGGCAGGCAGGCGAATACCGGGCAAGCGCCGACGTGGGCTGGGCGTCCAGCGAGTACACTTCCACGCTTCGGCGTCACCTCGACCGGCTCAAGACCCTCGTCTTCCCGTTGCTTGAACAGAACCTGTCTGACGATGACGAATATAAAATTCTGGAGGGGTTGAACAACATCGCCTTCGAAATTGGGATGGACAGCGACCCCGATCAATACGCCAAGTTGCTCGAAGCGTTGGACGAAGAATTAAGCGAATGGAAATGAAAGAATAGACTTTATCGGTAATAAGCCCAAGTTCTTTTGCAGGACGCGGATAAACGCCGATGAACGCTGATAAAGAAGAAAGAATCCGCGTTTTCCGCGTCAATCCGCGTCCGAAAAATTATTTCCGATAACGTCTAATAAACAGGGCGCGGGCTGTGACCTTAGGGCGCGCACTCATTCTTCACCGCGTACTCGGGAGTGAAATCGGCGAACCGCCCGGCGTGATAGGCGATATCCTCCAACAAGGGATAATCCGTTCCAAAATAATTATTGAACACCACGCGGAACGAATTGACCGGCGTGATGGCGGGGTATAAATCCTGTTTCGCCGCATCGTTGACATAATACGCGTTCAAGATGGACATGCGCAATGACGGTTGGTCCTTGCTCGGCACACCGGAGGGACCATGGTCGCCCATGAGGATGATGACCGGGGGAATCTTCGATTTGGCGATGATCTCCTCCACAACGCCGGTGATCTGCGAGTCAATAAATTCCATGTTCGATAAATATCCATCCACCTCATTATCGCTCCAATCGAATTTTCCATCCGGCGTAAAGATGAACGGCGGATGCGGCACAAGAAAATGCGCAAAGACCAGTTTAGGTCCCTGAATCTCTTCGGGCAAACGCTTCAACTCATTCAAAATGAAATACGTCTGCTGATAATGCTCGTAGAATTCGGTCTCTTTTTGTTGCGCAAGATCGAAGCCGGGGATCAACGCGGGGATATCGAACGCGAGACGCGCCAGCGAAGTCTCTAACAACTCAAACTCAAATTCGCTCAAGCCGCCGGTCAGGTCCACTTTGCCGGCGAGCAGTTGATTGCGCGAAAGCCTCACATCTTCGCCGAAGGAAAAATGTCCCTGCGAGCGATTCTCGAAGGTGACGATCCGATAGCCCTGCGCGCGAAGCGTCTCGACGACGAGACTCGAATAGAGCGGGTAGAGCGTGTCCTCCCGATGGTAGTCGGCATAAAAAGTGGAGGTCACCGAAAGTTTGGTGGCGGGATAATTGCTCTGCGCGCATTGCGCCACGTAGAAACCGAGCCCCTCCAATTTTGTGGTGAACGCGGATTCGTCGTAGCCGAAATATTTTTCCAACGCGAAGGCGCTGGTGTGGGCGTCGAGTAGGATGACGTACACATCGGGTCTTTCGCCGACGTTCGACTGGTTCGCCTTACGGTACGCCTCCATCGCCGCCTGCGCCTCCCGCCCCGATCGATACACCGCGAAGTCGTGTTGAACGGACCGCGCCACCGAAAAGATCGCGAGGAACGCGCCCGCCATGGTGAGAAAGTTGACGAGCGTGTCGGCTCTTTTCATCCGCCAGAAGATGAACCAGACCGCAAGCGCAAACAGCACGCCAAAGATGAGCAAGAGATAACGGTGACGAATCGTCTCGCCGAACGCGGATTGAATCGCCAAGTAGACATGCCCGTACGAAAAGAAGACGATCACGACCAGCGTGGTGACGATGCCCGACTTTTGCCATTCGCGCGTGAGTAATCTCAGGATGATCCAGATCAACGCCGTGCAAACCAGCGAGAGCAGAACGGGCCGCGCGAGCGACGCAGAGTCCACATACGCGATGTTGAAATTCCGCAATTCAAAGATGGGGTAGAGCGCAAAGAGGAAGGGATGCAGGTAGGGAAGTATTTTTTTCATGGAACAGCGACGTATTATAGCCGAGAGAATCTCGCGCCTACTTCTTCAAATATCCCCGCAGGAAATCATCTCCGCTATGGGCGCGGACGAGCGCGGCGGTGACGGCGGGCAGGTTCGCCGATTCTGAATAGACCAAATAGCGCGGCTCCCACATGGGATGGAATTTTTCCTTGAAGGCGTGGAGTCCCTTGAAGTTGTAGAAGCGGCTCAAATTGTCGGTTAAGAGGCGCAGGACTTTTTCCACAGCCGGGTCATCCGACTTTTCTCCGATCCCCGAAAGCCCGCTCAGCCCGAGGTTGAAAGTCGCATATCCCGATTTCTTCGCCCAATCGAACAACGAAGCGAACAGCAGGTCCATCGTCCCGTTTTCGATCTGATGGACGCGGCGCATGAGGTCGAGCGAAACTTCGTTGCGTTGATACTCCGGCACAATATTCGCAAACGCGCTGACGTATCCTTCGGCGGTACGCGCCACGGCGACTCTTCCATTCCGCACATAATCGTCGTCGAACCAGCCCAGCGAAAAACGCATTTCACTGCCATGCATCATGGTCAGCCATTCATCGCTCACCGCTTTCAACTGACTGATCAATTCGCGGCTGAGCGGCGGCTCGAGAATATCCACGTGATGACCGAGCTTGCCGAGACGATTCATCACATTGCGAAATTCCTTGCCCGCCTTGCCCTCCAGCGTGAACGCGGAAAGATCAACGATGGCTTCCTCGCCGATGCTGAAAAATTTGAATCCTGTTTCTTTATACACGGGCAGGCACTCTGGATGCGTTTGATAAAAACACGGGTCCCAATCGTTGACCGCGCAAAACTTTTTGAATTCCAAAATGGACGCCTGCGCTTCTTCCCCCGTTCCAATTGGGTCGCCCAGCGCGAGCGCCACTCGCCCTTTGACCACGTACGCGATCAGCGTTCCGCCCGCGCTGAAGAAATAGGATTTATCGTCGAAGAGGGTCATACGCGCCAGCGGGGTGCGCCCATGCGCCTCGACAATTTCTCGCGCGCGGTTGCGTTCCTCCGCTGTGGCAGGCTGACGGATCAACACCGGACGGACGAGCATGAAAAAACCGTAACTTAACGTTGCGCCCGCAATGATGTAGATCGAGTCCGCAAAATAACGCCCAAAGCGCGTGACCGGTTGCAAGCCGGGGGTTGCGAATTCGGTGAACATCGCCAGCGTTTGCGTCAACGCGGGGATAAGCTCAAACCTCGCCTTGAAATGTCTATCGAGTAAATAGAATCCGACGGTTCCATACGCAAGCGTGAACAACGCCGCCGAAAACAACACGCGGATGCCCTGTCGAACAGAAGGAACATCGGACCGCGCATGAAAATGCGAGCGCAGAGAAAAGATGAAGAGCGCCAACAGAACCGCGATGCTCGCCTCTTCGTAATCCAAGCCTTTGAGCAAGTGACTGAGCGCCGAAGCGACCAGCACAGCGATCGCCAGCAACCAAGCCGCTTGTTTCCTTCGCCACAGGTTGCTCGAAAGCAACAGGAGGGCGAACCCAGCCAACACCGTCGCGAGGCGGCTTCCGCGCGTCACCTCCAACGGAGAGAATTGCTCCAGCAACCTCAACCGCTCTCTCACGGCGGGCATCGTGGCGGAAATCACGTTGACAACGCCCATTGCGGCGGTAAGAATCGCCACCGCGCGGACCGAGATCGCGTCCCAGCGCGATCGGAACGAATCCATGCGGTTGGCGAAAGAGGAATGATTTTGCGGTTCGGGTTCTGAAAACATCTTGCTTCCGAGTATAGCATCTGGCTGTGATGAAGAATGAGCATTTGCCACCAAATTATATACAATGTAAAATGCTGGCACGCGGCGAAGTTCCTCCCGGCAACGTCCGCTTCCCGTGTTTGTAGTGTGTGAAAAAATGAATCTTGAAACTTTGATCTCCCAATTTGGCTACCCCGCTCTGATTATCGGATTGCTCCTCGAAGGCGAGACCGTCCTTGTGTTGGGCGCATTCATGGCTCACCGCGGTTATTTGAATCTGCCGCTGGTGATCGCTCTGGGCTGTGTCGTTTCTTTTTCAACCGACCAGTTCTTTTTCTGGCTAGGGCGCGCGCAAGGCGTCCGCTTCCTTGAAAGCAGACCGACATGGAAACTTCACGTGGACAAAGCGCGCTCATTGCTTGGGCGAAACCCCGACATGCTTTCTTTGGGCGTCCGGTTCATGTATGGATTACGAACCGTTCTTCCCTTTGCGATGGGCATGTCGAAGTTCGACCCGAAACGGTTTGCGCTCTTCGATTTTTTGAGTTCCGCGCTCTGGTCGCTGACCTTTGGACTGGCGGGCAAACTCATCGGTCATCTGATCGAAGCGATCTTCCAAGACTTCAAGAGACACGAAGCCATCACCATTGTCGGCGCCATGATCATCGCTGGCGTGGTCTGGTTGTATCACTCCTGGCTGGGCAGAAAACAAGGAACGCTGTAAATATCTTGACGGAGAACCTCTATGTTCAATCTCAAAACCACCCCATTTCACGAAAGAACATCCGCGCTGTGCCAGCCGCAGAACTGGCGCAAGTGGGCGGTCGTGAGATGATATAATGACGGAAAATATCCGTCATTTGACGGCAATTCTCCGTCTTGAGGAATTAACATGATCGAATCGCTTCTTGGGTCAAAAAATGCAGAACGAGCGCTGGTCTATATTCTGAGCCGCGAGGAAGGGTATGCCCGCGAGATCGCCAGTTTTTACGGAACGGACTTGAAATCCGTTCAACTGCAATTAGATAAGTTCGAGAAAAGCGGCGTGCTGGTAAGCCGATCCGTTGGGCGAACGCGTCCGTATATGTTCAATCCACGTTACCCGTTTTTGACCGAGTTGAAAGCATTGCTTGAAAAAGCATTGTCGTTTTATCCCGCAAAAGAACAGGAAGAATTGACCATGAACAGGCGCAGACCGAGGGCAAGAGGAAAAAGTCTGTGAAAAGTATCGGAAAGATGAGCCAGAGCGAGTTGGCGGCATTTATTCAAGACACGTTGCAAGCGGAAGGAATCACTGTTGTTCTTTCAGGCGGTAGCGCCGTCTCATTTTACAGTGGCAACAAATATGTTTCAAAAGACTTGGACCTGATCAATACAGGCTTTGCCAAACGAAGCCAAATCAAAGCGGTTATGGCAAGTATCGGGTTTGAAGAAAAAGGGCGTTATTTTATCAACCCCGCTACAAAGTACTTTGTGGAGTTTCCCGATGGGCCGCTTTCGGTTGGCGAGGAGCCTGTGAAAGAGGTCAATGAATTTGAATTGGCAACAGGAATCTTGCGGGCGCTCTCGCCGACAGACTGCGTAAAAGACAGGTTATGCGCTTTTTATTTTTGGAATGATCAGCAAGGATTGGCACAGGCAGTTTTAGTGGCAAAAGACCAGAATGTGGATTTACAAGAGATCAAACGTTGGTCAAAAGCAGAAGGCAAAGAAAGGGAATATGAAATTTTCAAACGTAAACTTAACTAAGGAAGACTTGACGGTGTTGGTCTTCTTCGCGCCGGCGGAGTATGCAAACTGACCATAGACAATGGACGATGATGTGTCACATGGTCAATGGTCTATCGTCCATCGTCAAAAGGAATCTACATGTTCAATCTCAAAACCACACCATTTCACGAAAGAACGTCCGCGCTGTGCCAGCCGCAGAACTGGCGCAAGTGGGCGGGATATTTCGCCGCAGGCTCGTATGAGCATGTGCTCGACCGCGAGTATTGGGCGATCCGCAACTCGGCGGCGTTGATTGATGTCTCGCCGTTAATTAAATACATCATCAAAGGAAAAGATGCGGCGGCGTTGTTGCATCGCGTCACCACAAGAGACATCCACAAAATGAAGGTGGGACAAGTCGCTTACACGGGCTGGTGCGACGAAGAAGGCAAGATGATTGACGATGGAACCGTTTCTCGATTAGATGAAACATCTTTCCGTTTAACTGCGGCAGAGCCAAACGTACGTTGGTTATCCATGAATGCCGTCGGCATGGACGTATCCATCACCGAAGTGACGGATGAAATTGCCGCGTTGAGTTTCCAAGGTCCAAACACGCGCAAGGTGTTGAATCTTGTTGCTGAGAAATCTGTGGATGAGTTGAAATATTTCCGTTTGATGAAAAATAAAATCAAAGGAATCGAAGTCACCATTTCGAGAACTGGCTACACAGGCGATCTCGGTTATGAAATCTGGATGCCTGCAAAAGACGCCATCAAAATTTGGGATACGCTCATGTCGGCAGGCGCGGACTACGGCATCACGCCCGTCGGCATTTTAGCAATGGACATGGCGCGAGTCGAAGCAGGCTTGTTCATGCTTGATGTGGATTACACATCCACAACTCACGCGTGGATCGAGCCGCAAAAATCATCGCCGTTTGAATTAGGTCTCGATTGGACAGTCGCGCTCGATAAGACTGGCTACTTTGTCGGTCGCCGCGCGTTGGAAAAGGAAAAACGCGAAGGCTCGTTGTGGAAAATGGTCGGCTTGGAAGTGGATTGGGTTGGGATGGAAAACATCTTCAAGCGAGTCGGCTTGCCGCCCCAAATCCCTGGCATGGCTGTGCGCGGAAGTTTGCCGATTTTGGTTGGCAACGTGCAAGTTGGATATGCATCCACGTCAACATGGTCGCCGCTGTTGAAGAAATACATCGCTTTGGCGCATTTGCAAAAGCCGTATTTTGAAGTCGGTACTGATGTGCGGATGGAAATTACGGTGGAGCATCACCGTCAGCACGCGCCTGCGAAGGTGGTGAAACTTCCGTTTTATGAGCCTGAGTGGAAGAGGAAATAAATCGCGGAATCCACCTCGGCACACGCTGACAATACTCCTCATACGCCGCGCCGAATTGATTCCGCAAGACAGGTTCTTCAACGATGAAGATAAGAATGTTGAATCCGAGAAAAAAGAACAGGGCATAGACAAGCGCCAACGCTGACCCAAACCAAAGTATGTATCCCGCCTGAAATAACATTGCCCCAACGTAAATCGGATTCCGCACGTAGCGGTACAGCCCCGCAATGACCAGTTCCTTCGGCGGGTCAACGAACGCGGGTGTGCCGCGCCCGCGGCGGATGATGTCCACGCAACATCGGATGATGATCAGCCCGCCGAGAATCCAAAACGGGAAAGCAAGGTAACGGACTATACCAAAGTCAACGAACGGCGTATCACGCGAAGCGAGTTGATACGGAATGTACAACGTGAACAGTCCGTGCATGAAGCCCATGTAGATGATGGTTTTGAGGGTGTTCATTTCAACCGCGGAATCCACCTCGGCACGCGTTGACAATAC
Organism: Candidatus Defluviilinea gracilis; assembly: GCA_016716235.1. NCBI lineage: Bacteria > Bacillati > Chloroflexota > Anaerolineae > Anaerolineales > Candidatus Villigracilaceae > Candidatus Defluviilinea > Candidatus Defluviilinea gracilis. The sequence continues at coordinate 968,799 of JADJWS010000001.1, read as the reverse complement.
TCCTCATACGCCGCGCTGAATTGATTCCGCAAGGCGGGCTCTTCATAAAGAACAACAAATAAATGCTGAATAAAAAAATATACGAACAAATAAATTAGCAAACTCCAATATCCAAACCACAGAAAGTGTCCCGCATTAATGAGAAATACCCCCACATACATCGGGTTGCGGACGTGGTTGTACAAGCCCGAAACGACCAGTTCTTTCGGCGGCTCGATGGGCGCGGGAGTGCCTTTCCCTTTTTGTACAAAGTCCCAGAAGCACTAGACCAGCATCCCGATTCCGACGAGCCAAAGCGGAAAAGCAAGATAGGCGAGAAATCCCGTCTGGACTTGCGAGCCTGTTCGCAACAACACCAGCGGAACGAATCCCGCCACTGTGCCGGGCGCGAGGATGAAGAAGAGGATGGATTTGAGGGCGGTCATATTTTTTTCAACAGACCTCACAGGTTTTTAAAACCTGTGAGGTCTAATTTTATTCTTCGGTTTTCGTCAATTGATACACCAACACCGCGAGCGACCCCGCGAACCACACCCCTCCGACCAAGCCGATCACCCAGCGCGGAATGCCCCAGCCTGAAATGTCAACGGGAAATAGACCGAAGTAAATGAGGAGGACGATTGCGCTTAGGATCAAATCAAATCCGCTGGCGATGATGATGACGGTGCGTTTGTATTGTGGATTATCCATAACTTTACCTTTTCCACTTTCTACGTACCACTTTCTACTTTCTACCCTTCAACCACTTCAACAACTTCTCCGTAGACCAGCAGTTGATCACGTCCTCTTTCAACACGCCTGCGCGTCTCGCAATTGCGACTCCGTAGTGGAGCATGTCCAAGTCCTCTTCGGAGTGGGCGTCGGTGTTGATGCTGAGGAGCACGCCCAACTCACGGGCGCGGCGGGCGTGCGGATCGTCGAGGTCGAGGCGGTAGGGACTGGCGCTGATTTCCATCGCTACGCCCGATTTCGCCGCGGCTTGCAGGATCACTTCCATATCCAAATCCGCGCCTTCGCGGTCGGGGATCTCGCGTCCCGTCGGGTGACCGATGATGTCTACGTGCGGGTTGTTCACGGCTTTGAGCAATCGCTCGGTGATCTTTTCTCGAGGCTGGCGCAGACTCGAATGGAGCGAGGCAACCACAAGGTCGAGAGAAGCGAGGAAGTCGTCGGGATAATCCAGCGAGCCATCCGCTTTGATCTCCACTTCGCTCGAATGCAGGATCGTAATCTTGTCGCCGAGTTGCTTTTGAATCTTTTTAATTTCAGCGGCTTGCTGTTTGTGTCGTTCAATTGAGAGTCCATTCGCAACGCCGAGGCTCACTGAATGATCGGAGAACACGATCACTTTCAGCCCGCGCTTGATGGCGGCTTTCGCCATATCGAGCATGGATAACTTTCCGTCGCTGTACGTGGAGTGCATGTGCAAGTTGGTTTTGATGTCTTTCACTTCGATCAACTTCGGAAGTTTGTTTGCTTTCGCCAGCGCGACCTCATCGCGTCCCTCGCGCAGTTCGGGCGGAATCCATTGCAAGCCCAACGTTTTATACACTTCCTCTTCAGTTGAACAGAAAATTTCTTTTCCACCTTTAACTTTTTTGAATGAATGATCCGAAAGTGACAATCCTTTATCGAGCGCGAGTTGGCGCAACAACACGTTGTGATCTTTCGAGCCTGTTGCGTATTGAAGCGCGGTTCCAAATTCGTTGGGCGGATGCACCCACACCTGCGCGCGGACTCCGTCGGTGAACTCGATGCTCGATTTGAATTCACCTTTGCCCAACACCCGCGTCACGCGCGGAAGTTTGACGAACGCATCCATCACCGCCGCGGAATCTTTCGCCGCGACGAGGATATCGAGATCGCCAACTGTCGAACGCATCCTTCGCAGACTTCCAGCGGGTTCGGCGGCGACGACTCCCTTCACCTTTTTGAGCGCGGCGATGATCTCGTTCGCCAGCGGAAGCGCGCGCCCGATGGAGATTCGTCCCGTGCGCCGCGCCAACGATGCCAGCCCTTCGAGGATGGCAGTCTCTGATTTTGCGCCCATGTTGGGGAGGTCGCGCAGTTTGCCGTCTTTCGCGGCGGCTTCCAGTTGCGCGAGAGATGTGATTCCCAACGTCTTCCAAATCATCGCGATCTTTTTTGGTCCCAGCGACGGGACAGCCAGCCACGCGGCGAGTTCTTCGGGAACTTCCTTTTTTGTTTTTTCGAGAAACTCGAGTTTGCCCGTGTTCAACAACTCGTCAATTTTTTCCGCGATGGCTTTGCCCACGCCGGGGATCTCGAGCAGTTTGCCCTCTTTCCAAAATTCGCTCGCCTCGCGCGGCAGGCTGATCAAACTTTCAGCCGCTTTGCGATACGCGAGCGTTTTGTAAATGATCTCGCCCTTGATCTCGAGCAGGTTGGCGATGAGCGTGAACGTGTCGGCAAGTTGTTTGTTGTTCATGGGACCTCTCGTTTGAGATTATACGACCGAACATTATTTCACCGTCAGCCAGACGCCCGCAAGCACGACCGCCAACCCCAACACCCGCGCCGCATCCAGCGGACGGGGCGCCAAGCCGAGCCAGCCGAAGTGATCGAGAACCGCGCCCATCACCAATTGACCCGCCAGCAAAATAATGAGGGCAGGCGCAACGCCGATCCGCGGAATCATAAAACTGATCGCGGCGATCACTCCCAACCCGAAGAACCCCGCGCCCAGTGTGTACCACGGCACATTTCGCCATTGACTCATTTTGCTTCCAAGAATCAACATGGGGATCAATGCGATGACCGCTCCGCCGAGATGCACGATGAACACGCTTTCAAAGATTCCCAGCCGTTGCGTGATCATGCTTGCCATTGGGCTTTGCAGTCCGATGGCAAGTCCGCCCGCGAGGCCGATGAGGATGATAAAGAGGATCGAGTCCATGAGTTTTCCTTTGGGTTGAATTTTGTTGATGATACTTGATTTCAAGACGTGGAGGCATAAACAGATTCGGTTCTACCGTTTTTAACGGGAATTCTTTGTTCAAACACAAAGGACACGACGGTCACAAAGGAAGAACGCAAGGAATTCAAACTCTTTTTTCCCCTTGGCGCCCTTTGTGGTGAGGCTCTTTCCCGTTAACTACGGGAGACTCGCGGATTCGAGAGCAAAAAATCTCTTTCGCGCGCAGCCCACGCAAGTTGCGCGGATTCTTCCGTAACAAACGAAAAAATCCGTTTCATCCGTGAACTCCGCGTGCTGAAATGCGCCGGGCGCCTGATCGCCTTACACAATCCTTTTTGGACGCAGAAAACGCTGATTTCGCTGATCTGAAAGAAAGAAAAATCCGCGTTTTCAACGTGAATCTGCGTCCCGATTTTGAAAGGGTAAGGTAATCAAACCGGGCGTTTTCTTGAGAAACCATTGCGAGCGAAGGCGCGCCTCTTGCACAACCCCATCATCACAGTTACCATTACCCCGTTATGCCCACCAGCCCGCGCCCGTTACGCGCCATTTCCACCACGCTTGGCGTTGCCATCCTGCTTGCCGCCCTGTTCACCGCCCTCCCCTCGCAAGGACTCGCCAATGGAAACTTCTACGAACGCCTGAGCCTGCTCCTCACCCCGCGCGCGCCGGATGAGGTCTCGACGACACAGCCGCAATTGAGGATCGGAATCGTCGCCGGCCACCTGGGCAACGACTCCGGCGCCGTGTGCGTAGACGGCAACGGCAGTGTCACCCTCACCGAAGGGGAAGTCAACCTCGATATTGCCGCCATCGTCCAACAGCAACTGCAAGGGGCGGGCTATGTGGTCGATCTTCTGAACGAATACGACACGCGCCTGAACGGCTATCGCGCCCTCGCTATCGTATCCATCCATAACGATTCGTGCGAATACATCAACGACCAGGCGAGCGGATTCAAAGTTGCCGCCGCGCTCAACACCAACGATATCAACCGCGCCAACCGCCTCACCGCCTGCCTGGTGGACCGCTACCAAAAAATTACCGGGCTCGACTTCCACGCTGGGAGCATCACCGCCGACATGCGCGAATACCACTCTTTCCGCGAGATCGACCCCAGCACCGTCGCGGCAATCATCGAGACCGGCTTCCTCAACCTGGACCGCGAAATCCTCACCAAAGAAACCAACCGCGTCGCTACTGGCGTGGTGGATGGGATTTTGTGCTTCACGAATAACGAGAATATCGAACCGACTCCGATCCCCAACTTGAACCCATGACAAAAAACAGACGGCTCTTTCTCCCAGTACTGCTGATTCTGCCCCTCGTCGGCATTTCTCTCGCGTACTTCTTCTTCACCCCCTCGCCAGCGGATGCGTTCCTCAACGCTCCCACCCCCGCCGTCACGCAGGAAGATCTGTGGGCGCGGGTGGAGATCGCCAAACCCACGTATACGCCGTTCATCCTCCCCACCGAAACGCCGACTCAAATTCTCCCAGCCACTGAAACACCCGCCGTGCTCGCCATGGAAATCGTTAACGAAATCACCGTGGCGCTCGAACAGGCGCAACAGATCGAAGCCGATCCGCCGCCCGCGCCGGTGTACGTGGGATCGAAATACATCCTGGTGGATATTTCCGACCAGCACATGTACGTCTACGAAAACGACGCGCTGATCTACAGCTTTGTCGCCTCCACCGGCATCAACAACGCCACGCGCGTCGGCGTCTTTGCCGTGCAAAGCAAATTCGATAATGCCTACGGCGCCACGTGGGATATCTGGATGCCCAACTGGCTCGGCATTTACTGGGCGGGCGGGCTGGAAAATGGAATCCATGCCTTGCCGATCCTGCCCAACGGCGCAACGTTGTGGGAAGGCTTTCTCGGCAGACCCGTTTCCTATGGCTGTGTGGTGTTGGGCACGTATGAATCGAAGTTGCTCTACGATTGGGCTGAAATAGGCGACACGGTTGAAATTCAGTGGTAACAAACCGCATGAAATTCAGATGGTTTTTGCCCATATAAAAGGGTAAAATCGTCCTACACGAACCCATCCTTCCCTCTAAGGGTTCGTAAAAATATAAACCATCAAACCATCAACTTGGAACGAACACTCCCGCCTATGAACGATAACCTTTCCCAATCCCGCGAATTGATCCTTCAAGCCCGCGAGGCGTTGCGCCGCAACGACCGGACCACCGCCCGCGCCCTTGGCGAGGAAGCCGCACTGCTCTCGCCAGATTTTGAGGACGCCTGGTTGATCCTCGTCGCCTCCGACGATAACCCCGAAGATGCGCTGGCGTACGCGCGCAAAGCGGAGGAACTCAACCCGAACAGTCCGCGGGCGCGGCGGGCGGTGGAATGGGCTGAGGGGAAGTTGAATCAGGCAAAAGTGGGGGCGAAGCGTTCTGAGCCGGTCATCAGCCAGCCGCAAAAAGGGATTCCGCTCGTTCGTGAATCCGAACCTGTTCAAGTCAAAGAAGAATCGAAACCGCGCGGTCGTTTGCTTTTGTTCGGCGGAGCGCTGGGTTTGCTGGTGTGCATCCTGCTCGGCGTTGCCGCGTGGATGTTGTTCCGGTCGCCGTCGATCGCTTCGATGCTCAATAACGCGCCCCAGCCCACGCAGGAAAATTTATGGGCGCCGGTGGAGATCGCCAAGCCGTTGAACGACGCGCCGGCGCAAACCAGCCCCACCGCAGAATTGCCGGCGCAGGCAAGCCCGGTGGTGCCCCTCACCGGCGCGACCGAAACCGCCACGCCCGCCCCCGCGTTGCCGACGATCACCCTGGCGCCCAGCGTCACACCGATGGCGCCTCCCACCGACGCGCCGACAGCCCTCCCCGCCGCCACTGAAACGCCGGCCGTGCTGGCAATGGATTTGCTTGCCGACACCCCCACCAGCGCCTACGTCCCGCCGACTGCCGCGCCCACCTCTGCTGTGGCGAACGATCCGCAACCGTCGTATCCCGCCGAGGGCAACGGCGTCCGTTGGATCGACGTGGATTTGACGAATCAAATGGTCTACGCCTACGAAGGCGATGTGATCGTCAATTCGTTCGTGGTTTCCACCGGCACGGCTTACACGCCAACGGTGACCGGCAAATTCAAGATCTGGATCAAACTCAAAAAGACGAACATGTCGGGTCCCGGGTATTACCTCGCCGATGTGCCGTACACCATGTATTTCTACAAAGGCTACGGTTTGCACGGCACCTACTGGCACAATAACTTCGGCACACCGATGAGTCACGGGTGCGTGAACCTCAGCATCCCCGACGCGGAATGGTTGTATTACTGGGCATCCGAAGGCACAGTGGTGAACGTGCATTACTAGCAATTTTTTAACCGCTAAGAGCGCAAAGAGCGCGAAGGTTTTTTAAAAGTTTTCTTGGCGTGCTTCGCGCGCTTTGCGGTTCAAAAGAAAATGAAACTATCCCGGCGCGATTTTCTGAAAATAAGCGGCTACGGCATGTTGGGGATGATCCTGCCCGGACTTCCGCATTTTCTCAACCAGCACAACGACCTCATCACCCAGGGGCGCATCATCGACAATTCGTTATGGTCCTACGAGGAGCCGACGAAAAAATCGAAACGCGTAAAAAATTATTGGCATGATCTTGTGGTGCCCATCACCGGCGCAACTGTCAGCGAGGATGAAGCCGCCTACAACCGCGTCTGGTACGAAGTGGAAGGCGCAGGCTACGTCTATTCAGGGAGCGTCCAGCCGGTGCGCATGATCCTCAACGAACCGCAACACATCTCGCTCAAAGGCGCGTTGGTCGAAGTGAGCGTGCCGTTCACCGACGCGTACCTCGAACCCAGCGCCGCCTCCGAACTTCTGTATCGCCTCTACTACGAATCCGTCCATTGGGTGAAAGCCAGCGCCGTCCATGCGGATGGGACGATCTGGTATGCCCTGCTGGATGATAAGACCGGCGCATATTATTACGCGCCAGGAAAACACCTCCGCCTCATCCCCGACGGGGAGCTTGCCCCGCTTTCCCCCGGCATTCCCAACGAGCAGAAGCGCGTGGAAGTGCGCTTGAAGGATCAACTCTTGCTGGCGTTCGAGGAGAATCAACAAGTCTTCGCCACGCGCGTCTCCACCGGCGGCCGCCTGCGTAGCGGAACCTACACCACGCCCGAAGGCGAGTACCTCACCTATCACAAACGCCCCACAAGGCACATGGCGCGCGGCGACCTCGCCTCCAGCGGATTCGACCTGCCCGGCGTGCCGTGGGTGACATACATCAAAGAGAACGGCACATCCTTTCACGGCACGTACTGGCACAACGATTACGGGCGTCCGCGCAGTCACGGTTGCATCAACATGACCCCGCCAGCCGCGAAGTGGTTGTATCGCTGGACAACCCCATCCGTGCCGCCGGAAAAAGAATTGGTCTATGGGCGCGTGGGGACGAGGGTGGAGATAAAAGTATAAGAAAAAAGTAACAGCGGAACAAATTCCCGCGTTTTCCAGTTAAACTTGCATCATGCTCAACCCCCAACTCACCCGCCGCGACTTTCTCAAACTCATCGGCGCGGGGACTCTTGCCTTCGCGCTCAAAGACCTGAAAGTCAGCCGCGCGCTGGCTGAAAACAGCATCACGCAGGGATGTATGACCATCAGCGGCATCCCATTGTATGACGCGCCAAGTTTCAGCGCGAACAAGGTCCATCACTTCGGCAAGGATAATGTGGTGGAAGTGACCGGCATCGAAGAAAATGGCGAGTTCGGCAACGACTTCAACAGCGCGTGGTATCGGATCAACGACGAGGGGTTCACCTATTCAGGCTGGGTATTTCCGGTGGAGACGAATTACCAAAAGCCAAATTTCAATCTCTTTGAAAAGGGACAACTGGGCGAGATCACGATTCCGTTCGTGGATGTGAAACTCGACCCGTACGTGTATGCCAAGCGCGGCTATCGGCTGTACTACCAGTCCACGCATTGGGTGAAGCGCGTCGTCGTCACACGCGAGGAGAAAAGCATCTGGTATCAGATCTACGATTCGCAACTGCGGAAAGATTTTTACGTGCCGTCACATGCCATGCGGCTGGTGCCGAACGACGAGTTGACCCCGCTTTCGCCGGAAGTCCCCGATTCGGAAAAACATATCGTGGTTGATCTGCCGACACAGATGGTCACAGCCTTCGAGGGCGAGAAACTTGTCTTTTCACAGCGCTGTTCCAGCGGAGCGACAGGGACGGAAACGCCGACGGGCGAATTCCGTACATATCACAAAGGTCCGTCCGTTCACATGACGAATCAAGGCGACGCGCTCGAAAACATCTATAATTTACCCGGCGTCCCGTGGTGCGCATTCTTCACCGGCATTGGCAATGCGTTCCACGGCACGTATTGGCATAATGACTATGGTCGCCCGCGCAGTCACGGGTGCGTGAATCTGCCGTCAGACGCCGCGAAATTTATCTATCGCTGGACCAGCCCGAACGTCCCGCCTGAAACGGAGTATCTTCACAGACCGGGCGAGGGGACGAAAGTCCAAATTTTTTAATTCGTAGTGACGATTTCAATCGTCCGTATTTAGCGAAAAAGGAAAATGCTATGAATTCAATTTTTCAATATCCGCATTATGTGCTTCATCGTCAGGTGTTCGCGCTGACTGGGAAATTCCGTTTCTACGATCCGATGGGCAATCTCGTCATGTTCAGCGAGCAGAAGATGTTCCGCTGGAAGGAGGACATCCGCGTGTATGCCGACGAATCGAAAATGCGCGAGGTGTTGAGCATCAAGGCGCGGCAGATCATGGATTTTTCCGCGTCGTACGATGTGGTGGATACGGAGATGAATCAAAAGGTGGGCGTGTTGCGGCGCAAGGGCTGGCGGTCTATGTTTCGCGATGAGTGGGAAGTGTTGGATGAAAACGATAACGTGAAAGGTCTGCTGTTCGAAGACAGTATGGGACTCGCGGTATTGCGCCGACTCGCTCTCGGCTCGTGGCTTCCGCAAAATTATGATATTACATTCGGCACGACGCGCGTCGCCGACCTCAAGCAAAACTTCAATCTCTTCCGCTATGAATTGAATCTCGATTTCAGCATGGACGTTTCGCGCATGATGGATCGCCGCCTCGGCATCGCGGCTGGGATTCTGCTCGCGGCGGTGGAAGGAAAGCAGAGTAATTGAGATAGGAGATAGGAGGTTGGAATGAGCGATGCGTTTTTGAAGTTTGAGGATTGGGAGAAGTCAATCCCTGCTTTCTATAAGCGAGACCCGTTGTGGGAGTCGCTTTATTATCGTGTTGCTTTGTTCCTTTATGATCTTGTTTGGGATGATTGCGACCTCCTTCAAAAGCATTCTCTGGCAAAGCATAACGTGGCGCAGATCATGCACAGTTCAGGGAGCGTCAGCGCCAATATGGAGGAGGCGTATGGGCGCGGAGTTGGGACGCCGGATTATGTGCGGATCATCAAAATCAGTCTTGGAGAAGCGAAAGAGACGCGAGGCTGGTATTATCGGTGTCGCCACGCGTTACCAGCCGACTTGATCGAGCATCGTTATAAAGTGGTCGACCATCTGATTTCGCTCATTACCAAGCTCCTCAACTCGCATAAAGGAAATTTAGGAAAGAAGTAACTCAACTTGCCCGCCCTTCCTAACTCCTAACTCCTATCTTCGCATTGAATATGCCACGCCAACCTCTCTTTGCCGGTCTTGTTGTAGACGAATCAGGACGCGCCGCTGAAACTGCATTCATCGGCGATGATCCCTGCTATGTGGTGGACGATTACGGATTCCGCCGTCACATCCCCTCGGAGCAGGTGGATCGAGAAGTGTTCAAGCAGATCACCGACCTCATGAAGGGCAGTGAAGATTTCATCTCCGAACAAACCGCCAAGATGCTCGGGCAGGAGGACGTCTTCACCAAAGCCGCCATCGAACAGCAGTTAAAAAATATTGATAAGCAATTCGACCAACTCGCGCAGCAAGGCATCCCTGAAGATATGCGCGCCTATCTCGGCATGATGGGTTTCAAGGTGGTCATCAATGTGCATGGCGAGGTGGTGAGGGTGGAGCAACCCGGTGCGGCGGGAGATGATGGGGAATAGAGAAGAGATTGGAGACTGGAGATTAGAGACTGGGGATTGGAGAATTAGAGAATTTATTTGCTCAGATCGTAGAAATACAAATAGACCGACGTGCCTGATTTTAGGATCTCGCGCCGTTTCTCGCCGATCTCATTCAGATATGCGACGAGGTAATCGCGCTCGTTGAAGCCTCCCTGCTCGTAGACGTGGGAGAACAAGACCCACACCCGCTTCTCTCCGACGAGCGGACTGATTCGGCTCTTCAACGTTTCGCCATCGGGGTAATCTTCGATCTTGCTGGACACATATTCCACATCTTCGAGTCCATAGAACGGAGCGTAATAGCGAAACGCGGGTTCCGCCCACGCGGTGACGAAGAGCGCGTCGCCGTCTTTCCATGAGTCCGCGAGTACCTGCATCGTTGGGCGGATATGTTCATAGTATTTCGGGGAAATGAAATTTTGAAACGAGGTGACGAGCGGGTTGATGAGCAAATATCCGCTCAATAAAATCGCTATGCCCATTGAAACAAATTTGTTCGAGGAAAGAGTTTGCCGCAAAAACTCAATTGCTTTTCCGAGCAAAAGAATCCCTAGCGGAATCAAAAACAGACTCAACCGTCCGTTGACGGGATACAGATGCAATGCCGAGGCGACAAATGCAAAGAAAGTTGTGAAGGCGAAAGCCAGCGCAAGGCTTCGTTGCTCTCGAAACAAAGCAAACCAGCCGATCAGGATCAAAACAAAAACGAGCAAGGGGATGAATTGAATATCGAATTGATAGTTGATGAGGTCGCCGATCCAGCCAAGATCGCTCCCCAGCGACAGGGAGATGAATCCCTCCGCCCAATAATTTGCGAGGTAATTATTTTGGCTGAGTTGCCGCAAGTTGATGAAATACAACAACGCCAGATTCGCCAGCCAGAGCAAGCCTATGCCGAACGTTGTTCGTAAATTTTTGTACTCCCGCGTCCGCAAACATTGAATGACGAGCGCGATGCCGATCCCTGCGAGGACGAACAGCGCGGGATGCGAGAACCACAACGCGAGAATCCCTGCGATGGCGAGCAGGATGATATTTTTTCTGTTGAATTGATTTTGGAATATCGGAATTGCGAGAAGCAACAAACAGAGCGTGACAGCCACATCTACGATGTATTGCTTGGCTTCGGAGGTGTAATAGACGAGTTGGGGATTGAAAGCGAATAATGCCAGGGCGAGGAGATTGTGTCGCCACGGCGCCACGGCGACGCTTCGCCGCTCCGTTCCCCCCGCACCTGTGGTTCGGGGCAGGTGTCGCAACGACATAATTAAAAGATAAAACAACGCCAATGATGCCAGCCCTGCAAGCAAAGGAAAGAATCGCAAGACGAGTTCGGTTCTTCCAAAAAGCGCGTTGAACAATTTCTCGACGAGTAAAAAACCCAGCGGCGCGCCCTGGTCGTATTCCAATGGCTTGAATAGCTCGGCAAAGTTTCGGTTGACGATGTTCAACGCCAGCATCGCTTCGTCTGCCCAGAGGGAGCGACCGCTGAAATATTGTCGCAGGCGGAGGATCGCGCCGACAAACAACAAAGTGATGGCGATGTTTTTCTCTGAGAGTTTCATGCGGGGTCAATTATAGTCGGGAGATTTGTACAGCAAAGTTCACTTTGCGATTCACTGTACGGAGACTGACTCAGCCATGATGTGCACGCGATCTTGACGCAGTTGAACTGCGTCAAGAACTGCATGGCAACGCGCGCGCCAAAGTGATGGCAGTGCAACTGCCATCACATCGAGGCGGGGCAAACGCGCGAGTCCGTTTCAACGGACTTCGTAGGGATAGCGCGGGGATTGATCCCCGCGCGGCGTTGAAGGGACACAAACGCCTCACGGAGACTGAACCAGCCGTCCCTGCGAAAGAAGCGTTCACAGAATTGCAATCCGCGCGGCGATTGTGCAATCCAATTTTCGGGCGTACAATTCATCATCATGTTTCATCAGGACGAGAGTCAGCCTCCCAGTTTGGGAGGAGTCGACCTAGCGCAACATCAGTTTCAACCGATCACGTAGGAGGTGAGCCGCCTCCTGCGCGGATATTTTTATGCAAGGAGGCAGTGATGCTCACCATTTACAAAACCACCGAGGGCGGAATCGAAGAATTGAAATCCATGGAAAACGGCGCATGGGTAAAAGCCGTAGACCCAACGCCCGAGGAAATTCAACAACTCGTGCAATGGGGCGTGGACCCGGACTACATCAACAACTCGCTCGACCTGGACGAAATGCCGCGCATGGAACGCGACGACGATTACACGTTCATCTTGATCCGCATCCCGCACCGCCAGCCCGAAAGCGACATCCCGTACACCACCATCCCGCTTGGAATTTTTATCAAAGGCAACATGATCGTCACCATTTGCCGTTACGAAAAAGAAATGTTCCAAGTGTTGGCGAACAGAAAATATCGCCTGCTCAAAACGGGCAAGCGTTATCGTTTCGCGTTGTACATCTTTTTGGAAACTGCCACGCGCTACCTCACGCACCTGCGCGAGATCAATCGCAAGACCGAAACCATCGAAGACCAGTTGCAAAAATCCACGCGCAACCGCGAAGTGCTTGAACTGCTCAAATATCAAAAGAGCCTCACGTATTTTGCGACCGCGCTCCGTTCCAACGAAGTGATGATGGAGCGCGTCCAACGCACGCAGATCTTCAACTATTATGAAGAAGACCAGGATTTGCTCGAAGACGTGCTGACCGAAAACCAACAAGCCATTCAAATGACGAGCATCAACGCCGAGATCCTCTCCAGCATGATGGACGCGTTCGCCTCGATCATCTCGAACAACCTCAACGGCGTGATGAAAGCCCTCGCCGCGCTCACGATCATCGTCAGTTTGCCCGGCACGGTGGCGGGCTTCTTCGGCATGAACGTGATGCTGCCCCTCTCCGACGGCGAGCCGACCGCGTTCCTCATCGTCTTCGGCATCGCGCTCGCGTTAACCGCGGTCGCCACATTTATTTTTTACAAACGCGATTGGTTTTAACATGCGCGTCGAATTGTTGTACGATGCCAAAGCAACCTTGGGCGAAGGTCCTGTGTGGGATGCGCGCGCGCAAACTTTATACTGGCTCGACATCCTCAGCAAACGCATCTATGCCAACGCGGATGTGATCGCTGAATTGGATGACTTCATCGGATGTCTGACTCTTCGTCAGCGCGGCGGACTCATCCTTGCGAAACGCCTCTCTTTCTGGACGTTCGATCTGGTTGCCGCTTCGTCAACTTTTCTCGCCGCCCCAGCGGACGAGCCCGCGACCAACCGCTTCAACGACGGAAAATGTGACCCACGCGGACGTTTCCTCGCTGGCACGATGAATCTCAACGAAACGGACTCAACTGGCTCGCTATATTCCTTCGATGGGAAATCCATCACGAAATTATTGTCGGACGTCACCATCTCCAACGGCATGACGTGGAGCGCGGACGGCAAAACGTTTTATTACATAGACACGCCCACACGCCAAGTACAAGCCTTCGATTATGATCTCGACTCAGGCGCGATCGCCAACCCGCGCATCGCGGTGACCATCCCCGCATCCCTCGGCTGGCCCGACGGCATGACCTCCGATTCGCAAGGCAACTTGTGGATCGCCATGTGGGGCGGCGCGCAGGTCACAAAATGGAATCCGCACACGGGTCAACTGCTGGAGCAAATCCCTGTGCCTGCGCTTCAACCGTCATCGTGCGTCTTTGGCGGGAAGAACATGAACGAACTCTTCATCACCTCCGCTTGCAAGGACATGGATGATGCCGCGTTGACGAAGTATCCGCTTTCGGGCGGCGTCTTCCGCGTCGAGACGAACGTGGAAGGTATGCCAATGTTCGAGTTCGCAGGGTAAAATTCAAAGGACATTTTGTTCGCCCGCAGTTGTACTGCGGGCGGAATGTGATGAAAGCGGGATGCAGTGCAACTGCATCCCTAACGGAGAAATTTGCCACAGAGAACACAGAGATTTTGAGATTCTCTATGATCCACCCACAGATCGAACCACCGAGACACGGAGACACTGAGAAACCAATTTAGAAACTCCGTGACTCGGCGTCTCCGTGGTTCAAGCCTTCGCGATGAACCACAACCAAGGATATTCTGCGGCTAAAACAAGACTTTCGAGGCGACCTTTTCATGACAAAGCGAATCGAATACATTGACATTGCGCGCGGCATAGGCATTTTGCTGGTGGTGCTGGCGCACAACGATTTCGGATTCATCTCGCAATACGGCTATCAGGTGATCTATTCCTTTCACATGCCGTTGTTCTTTTTGCTTTCGGGGTATTTCATCAAAACGAACATTTCGTTCTTCGAGTTCTTCAAAAAGCGATTCCATTCCCTGCTCAAGCCGTTCCTGTTTACGCTTTTCCTGATTTATTTCCTAAATGTTTCCTTCGAGAAGATGGCGTTCGAGACCGCCCTGCGACGCATCGTCAAATCGTTGTATGGGACAGGCGTGTACATTGACTGGGTGCAGTTGTGGTTTCTGCCGAATATGTTCGTGGCGAGTCTGTACGCGTTCATTTTCATCGTGATCGTCGGCAAACTCAACAATCGCTGGCTGAGGCTTGGGATTTTGTCCGCGACGCTGGCGTTCTCGCTTCCGTTCCTCAAAACGTTCTATCCGTTTTCTGTTTCTCTCCTGGGCAATGACTACGAACTCTTCGGCTTACCGTTCAGCCTCGACCTCGTTTTCCTCAGCGGCTTCTTCTACATTTTGGGAAGCGAATTGAGACAGCTCACAACAGAGAAAACATTCGATAATTATTTTCTTCTGATTGGAACGGGAGTCGCGCTCTTTGCGATGAATTACTTTATCGAATCGCCGATTGATTTCAACACGCGCACGTATCACTCTTTCTTCATCAACTCCATCGAAGCCGTCGTTGGGATTCTGTTCGCGATGGCATTGTCACGCCAGATTGAATTGCACACAAGTCGGCTTGCTTCCCTGATGAGGTATTTCGGGCAAGCATCGCTCATCATTTTGATCTTCCATGTCCCGATTCAGGATTTCTGGGGGCAGAAAGTGTTGGCGGTCACGGATAATCTTCCGCTCTCGATCTGGATCGGATTCTTCATGGGTGTGGGCGGGTCGGTGTTGATCCACGAATTATTTATCAGGAGGAACCCCGTCGCTTCGTGGTGGTTTGGGAGAGAGGCGGAGTTGCCCGTCGAGAAATCAGCGGATATGTCACCCTGAGGGAGCGGTCGTCCGCGACCGATGGGTCTCTGCTGTCGGGGTACAGATGATTCGCCGCTGTGCGGCTCAGCATGACATGTTCAAATAAAAAAATCCCTCCGTGATGGAGGGATTTGATTTTACTTATCAACCGAGTCGGAGACCGCCGCTCTTCGTTCCTGTTCATCTTGCACCACGCGGATTCCATTCGCCACTTGATTTGAAATTCGCTCCAGTTCCGCTTGCAATTGCGTGAGACTGCGCATCACATAATCGTCCGCGTCGCCGCGTGTGTTTTCGGCGTCTGTCCGCGCTTGGGCAAGGATCTGTTCCCCTCGGCGTTGCGACTCTTGCACGACCACTTCCTTCGAGGAAAGTTGGTCCGCTTTTTGGCGGGCGAGTTCGAGGGTGCGATTCGCTTCCTCTTGCGCCTGCGCCAGCACGCGGTCGCGTTGACCGAGTAACTGTTGCGCCTTCTTCACTTCTTCGGGGATGGCGATGCGCATCTGGTCAATGATGTCCAACATGCGGTCTTCATCCACCATCACATTGCGCGTCAGCGGGATGGATTTGCTCTCGTTGAAGAGTTCTTCGAGTCGGTCAATTAGTTGCAGGATGTCCATACGCGGCTCCTCCGTGTTTGAGCCGTCACGCGGCTACCGCAATATACTCGGCAAAACTATGCGATTGGGGTACGCGCATCTTGTCTTCGATCATTCCCTGCACGTGCATTTCGATGGCTTCGTGCATGTTGCGAGCGGTCTCTTCGCGGGTTTTGCCAGTGGCTACACAGCCTGGAAGATCGGGCGAATACGCGGAAAAATTTTTACCTGCTTTTTCAATAACGATGAGGAAGCGATACATTCTCTATTCCTCTTGCAATTCTAGCACAGATTAATCCCTCAGCGAGTTGGGGATGGAATGCTGGTCGTCGAGGCTGGCGACTTTTTCCTTGAAGGCTTTTTCCACGAAGGGAGGCACCATGCTCGAAACGTCGCCGTTCAACATGGCGATCTCGCGGACGGTCGTTGACGACAGGAACGTGTGCTCCTCCGCGGTGATGAGCGCGACAATTTCGATGTCGGGCGCGAGGCGGTGATTCGCCAGCGCCATGCGGAACTCAAATTCAAAGTCCGAGAAGACGCGCAGTCCGCGCACGATCACTTGCGCCTCGATCTTGCGCGCAAACTCGACGGTCAGTCCGCTGTAGCCTGTGACCTTGATCTTCGGATTATCTTTGAACGCCTCGTTGACCAACCCGATGCGTTCCTCCGGTGAAAACATCAAAGACTTGGACGGCTTGTCGTAGACCGCCATCACCACCTCATCGAAGAGACGCGCGGCGCGTTCGGCAATGTCTATGTGACCGAGGTGAATGGGGTCGAATGTTCCTGGGAAAAGTGCTCTAACCATGTACTCTCCATTTTTTTACCACGAAGGACACTACGGTCACTAAGGTTTGTTGCCTTTAAAACTTTGTGCCCTTCGTGTCCTTTGTGGTGATTAAGAAACGTCACCCTTGCCTTCACCCCAAAACCTTCCAAGCGATTCGGCGAGGAGTTTGTGTTCGGGCTGACTCAAATCCGCATCTTTCTCGAAGACGGCTTGCGCTTGCGCCCGAGCCTTCTCGATCAATTTGACATCGGTGATGCTTGCCATGCGCAGACTGTTAGCGAAGCCTGCCTGGCGCGTCCCCAAAAATTCGCCAGGACCGCGGATCTGCAAATCTTTTTCCGCCAGTACGAATCCGTCGTTCGACTCAGCCATGATCTGCAGGCGTTCATTTTCGGTCGCGTCTTCGCGCGTGGGGATGAGCAGACAATACGATTGGTCCGCGCCGCGCCCAACGCGCCCGCGTAACTGATGCAACTGCGCAAGACCGAATCGGTCCGCGCCTTCGATCAGCATGACGGTCGCGTTGGGAACATCCACGCCGACTTCGACGACGGTGGTCGAAACAAGGATGTTGTATGCTTTGTCGCGGAATTTCAACATCGTCTCGTCTTTTTCGCTGGGACGCATCTTGCCGTGCAACAAGCCAAGTTTCAGATCGGGGAAGACCTCTTTCGAGAGAGTCTCGTAATCGTCCACGGCGGCGCGGGCTTCGATCTTTTCGCTTTCTTCGATGAGCGGATAAATGATGAACGCCTGCTTGCCATCCTTGATCTGTCCGCGCAGAAGTGTGAACGCGCGCTCGCGTTCTTGCGGACGAAGCACAAACGTGTTGATCGGGATTCGTCCTGCGGGCATCTCGTCCATGATGGAGAGGTCGAGGTCGCCGTAGAGAGTCAACGCGAGCGAACGCGGAATCGGCGTGGCGGTCATCACCAACAAGTGCGGATTCGTCCCTTTACTGCGTAACTCGGCGCGTTGCTCCACGCCGAAGCGATGTTGTTCGTCAATGACGGCGAGTTGCAAGTCTTTGAATTGGACGGGTCCTTCGATAACGGCGTGCGTGCCGATGACGATTTTTATCGAGCCGTCTGAAAGACCAGAGCGAATTTGTTCTTTCTCTGATTCGGGCGTGTCGCCAACAAGCAATCGAATTTCTTCGGGCTTCAAAATATCTTTCAGAAGATTCGTGAAGTTGCGATAATGTTGTTCCGCAAGGATCGAAGTCGGCGCCATGATCGCGGCTTGCGCGTTGTTCGATGAAATGATTCCAGCGGCTATTGCGGCGACGACCGTTTTTCCAGAACCGACATCGCCTTGCAAGAGTCGATTCATGGGCTTGCCCGAGTCGAGGTCAGCGCGGATGTCTGCGATGGCGTGTTCTTGCGCGAACGTCAGGGTGAAGGGAAGCCCCGTCTTTAGCGAATCCAGCCACACGTCCGAGACAGAGAAGCGACGCGCCTCCACAGACTGCCAGTCGCGGCGTTGTCGCAGAACTCCCATTTGCAGATAAAAAATTTCATCGAAGGCGAGTCGCTCGCGCGCGGCTTTGAGTTTATCCTGCGACGATGGAAAATGAACTTGCAACAGCGCCTCGCCGAGCGGCATGACGCGCGCCGCGTTGCGCACGCTTTCGGGAATCGAATCGACCACCGCGGGCGCAAAATATTCGACGACCTGCTTCATCACATTGCGCAGCCATTTTTGTGTGATGCGTTCGGCAAGCGGATAGATCGGCACGATGCGATTCGTGTGCAGGTTTTCAGCCTCCACCGATTCCCAATCGGGGCTGTTCATCACGAGGCGACCGAGATATTGATCCACCTTGCCCGAAACAGAAATCGCATCGCCAGATTTGAATCGATTCGCAAGCCACGGCTGATTGAAATACGAGAGTCGCAACGCGCCCGTGCCGTCGCCGATGACGACTTCAACAATTGAAGCCTTGCCGCCGCGAATCGGTCGCGTATGCACGCTTTGAATTGTTCCGATCACAGTCACCTGTTCGCCGTAAAATAATTCCTTGATCGGTTTGAGTTGCGAGTAATCGTCGTAACGGCGCGGGTAGTAATACAACATGTCGCCGAGCGTCACCATGCCGAGCTTGGCGAACGTCTCCGCATTTTTCGGACCGACGCCTTGAAGCACTGTCAACTTTGCATCGAGCGCGGCGGGCGTGGATGAATGACGCGCGCCCGCAACGGATTCGGATCGCGGCTGCGCTTGCGGACGCGGACGTTGTTCGTGCCGCTGTGGATGTTGCGGGTGCGATTCTCTTTTCGGTTCGGACTCAGGTTTGGGCTGGTTCTGATTCTGCTGAGGCGGACGCGGCGCCTCTTGCCGCCCTTCAACCTGACTCTGCGCCCGCGGCTTTTGCTGCGCTTCAGGATACGCGTCCCCGATGCGCTTCCACAATCCCTTCAACGCGTCGGCGCGGGACTGGGGGCTGAGTCCGTCATACGAGCGGAGTCTCTGCACGACGGCTTGGATCACCTCTTCTTGAATCCCGTCTGCGCGCGCTTCCCCTTCCCAAAAGTTGAGCATCTCCGCCAGCCCGCCGATGATGGCGGTGTTGGCATATCCGTTTTCGTGTTCGAGTCGGAAGAACTTACGTAGTTTCTCCAATGAGGTCTGCATGAAAGGTATTTTATCATGGGGGAATCAAGGCTTCAGAACCTGGATCGTTCTTCGTCCAAGATAACCCTCGGCATATCTTGAAAAATTCTCGTGAAAGGAACTCAACCAACCCTCGATGAATGTTCTGGACTCGAACATGGGGAGCAGGTCCACAGCCAGGTCGGAGTCTTTAATTCCTTTCACTTTTTCACGCAATGCCTGTATGGCGGATTCAACGGTATAGGGATTCTTCCCGTCCTTCGACAGTTTTTCAGGCAGAGGCTGAATGCCCTTTTGCATATACCAAAGCAAATCGTAAAAATCGCGCCCCTTGATGTACGCTCCTGCTTTGCCGCGCTGGAAATTTCGTTCCAGGCAGGCAATGATCTTGCCAGCCATCATGGTCTCCAATGAGAAGTGAATGGGGACAAAACTCCGCCCATAGTAAAAAGACGGCGTGCTTTGCAAAACAGCCACCTGCTTGTGATGGCTGATCTCCACTTTCAAGTGCAGGGCTTCGTTCGCGTAATTGGAAACCCCAAGTGAATTTAACACAGGAAATTTCAACGTGACTCGTAGAACGCCATGTGCTCCCTGTTGTGATTTTACGTTGGCGCTTTCATATCCGAATGTTCGGCGATAATAGGAGGATAAATCGTCTGCCAGTGAGGAAAGGTCAATTTCCGCGCTATTGTCGAAGTCCAAGTCTTCCGAGAGTCGGTTCAGTCCGTATATCACGTGCAGGCAGGTGCCGCCGTAGAAATTGAGTCGGCGATAGGCGGGGTGATTGTAAATGAAATCCAAAACATGAGATTGCAGCGCCTCTTTGAGCAGAATCCGTTTCGTCTCGACGGACAGAAGCGAGTCCTTGGAATCGAGAACGTTTTGCAGGGTTTGGATCAATGTTGCCATATGGTATTCCGAAAATTTTCAAGGATGTCATTCATCTTGCGTGACCTGCTTTCTTCCACATACTGGGCAAATTCGTCCCTGTCATTTGCGGAAAATTCATCGAGATTCAAACGCAATTCGTCTGCAAGATCGAACTTCACGGTTCGATACGCCGAGGCTAACGGGCGAAGATATAAATAATCGAACAATGCTTTCGCCACCGACGCTTTTGCATAGCGGATTCCCATGTATTCTGAAAACGCAAACCCGCGATATAAGTCTGCGCGGATGTTGCGATACCAAAACACACCAATGCGATTTTTGATCGTACGCGTATTTTTCGTTGTAATGCAGGTGATTGGGTAAGTGACTTCGGTCAGGATGTTGTTCTGCTGTAAGATAAACTCAAGCGAAAGGTAGGATTGGGGCAGGAGAACGGCGCTGATCGCCGCCATGAAGGCTGGATCCTTGCTGTGCTGTTCGTAAAAACGCCGCGTCATATACACTCCCTTTTTCAAAGGGATAACGCGATCTGACGTCGACCAACGGTGTAAACGGACGCGGGAACTTTCAGGTGACTCCTTGTCGAGCACCTGCCTGATTCCCTCCACGGTGAAATAGGGCATGGCTTCAAATGGGCGGAGAGGGTCTGTTTTCATTTTATATCGGATAATATACAACTAATGTATATTATCCGATATAAAACAATTTTCGTCAAGTTATAGGTTGCTTCATGGAAATAGCCAAAGGAATCTTGTTCGGGAAGACATGGAAAGGAAATTGGCGGTAGCTTGCATTATAGAAATAAGAACTCGGAGGTCTCCAAGACCTCCAGTTTCTGTTTGAACAGAGGAAAACAGAAGTCACGGGATCGATTCAGCCATTTTGATCAATTCATCTGCCATATTCGGGTCGAGGCACCAGAGATCGTAAACGGTATTTTCGTCATATCGCCACTTGATGCTTACTTTGCCGGAATAATCATACTGTTGGGTATCAAGATCCCACACACCGCGAGTAAGAACGGCGGGCTTGCCATTGAGCATAATTTCTTCCATTGCCCCTTCCTGAACATAAAACCCGCAACCCGGGGTGTCAGATTGACACTGCGCAATAAACAGTCCGATCATTGGAAATTGTCCTTTTTTTCTCCAGATAACATCAACTGAAGGTGTGCCATCACCCCAGACGTGGTATCGTGTATCAACCTCTTGTTCATAGCCCTCTGGCAAGTAGGTTGGGAGTTGGACGGGGGAAAGAAAACGATCCCTTGCCTGCTCCCACGACAAATAGTCAGGCACGAGTTCGACTTCGGGAATATTAGGGTCGCTTGGATTCTCAGAGATCGTTTCAATGGACAGTCCACCGATATCCACGATCCACCCGATAACCTCGGCGCGGACCGTGAATGAAAAAGCCATCAATGAACCAAATACGAGAGTCAAGGTGAGCGCTGAACGCATGATATAGCTTTTTATTGTTTGAATGCGTTCTTTTCTTTCAAGCCGCATATGGACTTTTCCCACAAAACTGACGTTGGGTTGTTTTCTAAATTGTTTGAGATAGTCTTCGTTCATCTTGCGCCTCCTATTTGTTCACGGAGTTTTTGCAAAACACGATTGAGAATCGTGCCGACGTTGCTTTCGCTCAACCCTGTGACAACAGATATTTCACGGTTGTTTAAGTCCGCGCCGAATTTGAGCGAGATGAGTTCGCGCTCGCGCTCGGGTAAATCTGTAAGCAGGCGGGATAATTGCTGAATATTTTGAGATTGTTCAAGACGAGGCTCGATTGCCTCCCCATTCGTTGTTTCAGCCATTGAAATGGGCAACAAGTCTCGTCGCTTGCGCAAATAGCTGACAACTTCATTTTTGGCAATCGAGAATAGCCACACCGAGAAAGCGGCGCGATCCTTGCGGTACTGATGGCGTTTGGTCCACGCTTTTTCCAAGACCGTCGAAGTGAGTTCCTCGGCAACCGACTCCTCACCAAGCCGATAACGGAAATAGTTGTAGAGTCTCGGCAGTTCATCCTTAACCACCGAATCCCAGTTGATATCTTCTACAGAGGCTGTCATTGCCTTCCCGATTGCTTCGTTTTGCACTGTCATCTCATGGATTAATACGCGTTTTACAGGAATGTATCACACGAACCCCGAATTTTTTTCCCACTAATATTTGATGTAATCAAGAACTCGGAGGTCTTGGGGACCTCCGAGTTCTGTTATTTGAGTTTCGTTATGCGGCAACCGTCTCGAAAGCCACCCTAACCGCATCTGCTGATTGAGCGGTAAAGTTCAACTTCTCGAACCCTATGACTTTACCTTCTCGGTCTTTCATCAAGACAATTTCCTCACCTGTTTCTTCCGCGACAAATTCATCGGCAGGGTTGCCGAACCAAACCGTAAGCGTATTACCCTCACGGTCATAATAAACTTTTACTTGTGCCATACTTGCACTCCTTCTTTGATCGCGCCTGTCGGATACGTCGTGATCAAAAATCCTTCTCTTTCGTTGGTTCTCTTGGACACCGCGCAGATCCAACGCCTTGCCCGTTCAGATTTGTAAAACAGAAAAACGTTCTCGTCCGATTTGCTTTGGCGAATTTCGTCGGGCTGTTCTAATGCCATTTTGACATCTTGTTCGCGTCCTGCCATGACAGGGTGCTTGATGGAAACAATCAACTCCCAGTAGTCCTTCGTCACGCGGACTTGGAAGCCAAGCGGAGTCATCACCTCAAAAAGGATGTCTGATTCACTGGGCATAGATGCTTCTATTTTACCTTTTTTCTAAAACCCGTAAACAACTTTTGATACAATCGTCATCAATCTCCAGCCTCGAGGAATTTATGAAACCAACCTTCAAATGGGACGACCCCTTCCTGCTCGACGACCAACTGACCGACGCGCATGTGGAGTCAAACGGTAAGAAAATCATCCATGGCAAAATCTCTATTTATCCCGCAAGATCGATCCACTTAGGTTCCAAGGAGAACGAATGAAACATAAACTCATCACTCTGTTTTTGTTAACCGCGTTTGTTGCAGTCTCATGCAATTTGCCGGTCAATACACCGGAAGCGACAGCAACGCCTCTTTTTACCGAAACGGCGGCATTGCCCAGCGACACGCCAGCGCCGACCAGCACACCGCCGCCAACCGATACGCCGCTCCCCACATTAACCTTCACCCCCAGTGTGCCGACCGTCACGACGCTCGATAAACCGGTGAATTGCCGGCTGGGTCCCAGCACGGCATGGCTGGCGACCAGCGCCCTGAACATCGGACAAAGCGCGCAGATCGTGGGGAAAAACTCAGACGCGAGTTGGTGGCTGATTCAAGACCCGCTCAACCCCGGACGGAACTGCTGGGTTGCCTCCAGTGTAACAAGCGCGTCGGGCAACCTCTCTGGCTTGCAAGTGGCGCAGACCCAAGCCGCATCCGTTACCAATGTGACAATTAAACTGGAGCCCAAACTCATTGATCTGGTTCTGTTGTGCATCGGGGTGATCCCTCCGGTGAAATTCACCGGCTCCATCGAAACCAACGGACCAACTGAAGTCAAATGGTATTTTGAAACCCAGCAGGGAGGCGCCCAGCCGGTCAAAAACACCGACTTCGACGCGTTTGGCATCAAGGAAGTCTCCGGTGAATATACCCATGTTCTGCCGGTAGTAGCGGGAAAATATTGGGTGAGGTTGGTGGTCACCAGCCCCAACAGTCTGGTTGCAGAAGCGCTTTATGAAATAGACTGCACATAATCAACATATCCCGATCAGCAAGATAAGGGCAAAACCATCCCGAAGTTAATCTTCGGGATGGTTTTTGTTTCTATCATCCTATACTTTCTCTCTTGACATACTGTATGATATACAGTATAGTACGAGGCATAGGTGACACATGGACAATGATGAACTCGTACAAAACATGCTGTTGGAACTGCGACGCGGCATCCTGTCTCTTGCGGTGCTGAGCCAGTTGAGCAAGGAGCAATACGGCTATTCCCTGCTCAAGGCGCTCTCCGATCAGGGCATGGAGATAGACCAAAGCACGCTCTATCCCCTGCTCCGCAGGCTCGAGGCGCAGGGACTGTTACAGTCCGATTGGCGCATCGTGGACGAAGCCCGTCCACGCCGCTATTACGTGATCAGCGCGCAAGGCAAGGCGGTGCTGACAAAACTCAAAAAGGAATGGTCTGCCATGACGGCGACCATGACACAAATGCTATCGTAATCCGCGTGTGGTTGACGTTCTCTAACGTCAACACACAAGAAAACAAGTAAGGAGAATGAAATGAACCTGATTGACAAATATGTTGCCGAAGTCGGCAAACACCTGCCGCTCCTCAAAGGGCGCGAGGATGTGGAAAAGGAATTGAAATCCACACTGGAGGATATGCTCGAAGATAAAGCGGAACAGGCTGGGCGTCCGCGTGATGAAGCGATGGAGATCGAACTACTGAAAGAATACGGCTCGCCGCAGGAGATCGCATCCAGTTACAACGCGCATCCGTATTTGATCGGTCCGCGCATGTTCCCGTTCTTTCTGATGGTATTGAAGATCGTGGTCACGGTTGTGGTCGTCGTCATGCTTGCGATCGGTTGGGTAAAAGCAGTGACGGCTTATCCTCTCCTTGCGGCAGATTTCATGCAAATCATTTTTCAGGGATTTGGGAACGCGTTTTCAGCCGCCATCGCGGCATTCGGGAACGTCGCGTTCGTCTTCGCCATCCTCGAACGCGTTTTGCCTGAAAAAGAGATCGGCGATTTCTCCGATGACAAAAATTGGGATCCAGCATCGCTCGCAAAACAACCTGACCCCGATCTGGTGAAGCGCGGCGACTTGATCGCAGAGGTTGCGTTCACGGCGCTTGGGCTGGCATTCTTGAACGGACTGTTCAACCTGCCCGTATTTACAGAAGAATTTTCGAAATTCATCCCATGGATCAACGCGGTATTCCTCGCCGAGATCATTCTTGATGTGTACCTACTCTTCCTTGCAAAATGGAACATGCTGAGTCGAATTACCAAAGTGATCATCGAAGCCGTTGGGATTGCGGTCACCGTCGCGCTCATCCGCACGCCTGACCTCACCTTCTTTTCGAATGAGTCGCTGTTGAACTTCATAAAGATTTCTGAAGAGGCTGGCAAAGTTATCACTGCCGCCAACTACACCACGTGGATCGTCCTGATCGTTGTCCTCATCATTCAGGGGATTGAACTGGCAAAAGCCTTGTATGGATTGTTGAGGATAAACTACAAGACAAAGTAACTGATGTTGAGTCACAGGGACTGTTACAGTCCGATTGGCGCATCGTGGACGAAGCGCGTCCGCGCCGCTATTACGTGATCAGCGCGCAAGGCAAGGCGGTGCTGAGCAAACTCAAAAAGGAATGGTCTGCCATGACGGCGACCATGACCCAGATGTTGTCGTAAGAAGGAGAATGAAATGAACTTAATTGATCGATATATCGCGGAAGTCGGCAGACATTTGCCAGAAAAAGATCGCTCGGACATTGAAGCGGAAATACGTTCGATGGTGGATGACATGCTCGACGAGCGTGGAGCATCGGCAAACTCAGCCAATGAGAAGGTCATCACGCAGACGCTCGAACAACTCGGCGACCCAAAATTGCTCGCCTATAAATATTCGCCAGCCAAACGCTTCCTGATCGGACCCGATTGGTATGACCTGTACCTGACGACTCTCAAACGTGTGCTTTCTACGGCGCTTCCCATTGTTGCAATGGTTTCCTTCGTTCTAGTGTTTTCAAAAGACCCTCTGGATTTCGGTGGGGCAATCGAGCGGGCAATAGGGTCTGTGTTCGACGTGGGAACGGGAATACTTTTTTGGGTCTCTGTCGCTTTTATCATCGTGGAACACTCGAATGCCAAACCCGAAGAGATGAGCACACCCAAAGCCAAAGCATGGACGGTTGCCCAACTGCCGAAGGCGCCCGCAACACGCCAGATCAGTGTGAGCGAGGTGTTGACGAACATTGTGTTCTATAGCCTGTTCCTCGCATGGATCGTCCTGCCTCCCTTCACGGCATGGCTACGTGGCGATGAAGGATTTGTGCCCGTCTTTCATCCTAACTTGTGGAACGTCTGGTTCCCGATCTTCGCAGTGATCGCATTTCTGACCTACATGATCGAGTTCTTCAAACTGAAGATCGGCAACTGGACGACCGCGCTGACCGTGAGCAACGTACTTCTGTGCATAGGCACGATCGTCTTCATTGTAGCGTTGGTAACAACCCAGGAAATCTTTAGTCCCGCATTTCTGGCAACATTCGCTGAAAACGCGCCAACCGAGGAATTGCGTAATGTGGCAGTATCAGCAAAATGGACGGTCAACATCAGCGCCGCGATCGTCATTGGCATCTGCATCTGGGATATGGCTGACTCTGTGATCAAGTGGAGACGTTTGGCGAAGTAAGCAAAGAACTCCGAGATGGTCAACATCTCGGAGTTCTTTTTAAGCCGCTGTGATACCGCCATCCACAGGCAAAGCGACGCCCGTGATGAAACTCGCCTCGTCGCTGGCGAGGAACAAAATTGCGTTTGCCACTTCATCTGCCCGCGCAATCCTGCCAAGCGGATGTTTCTCCGCCCACACACGCTTCGCCTCTTCCACATCGCCAAACTTTTTCCACGCGTCGTGGATCATGTCGGTATCCACACTGCCGGGGCACACGGCATTGACGCGCACGCCCTCGCGCGCATGATCGAGCGCCAACGTGCGAGTCAGGTTGACGAGCGCGGCTTTCGACGCCGCGTACGCCGCCGTGTTGGCGAACCCAACCAACCCGACGTATGAAGCGACGTTGACCACACATCCCTTCCGCTCGCGCAGAATCGGCATCGCATGTTTGCACATCAGAAACGCGCCCTTCACATTCACATCGAACGTCGCGTCCCATTCCTCTTCGCTCGTTTGTTCAACGGTTCGATTGCGAAAAATAATTCCCGCGCAATTGATCAGCGCATCCAGCCCGCCTTGAGCGTGAACAACTTCCTCAATAACGCGCTGACAATCTTCGGCATTGGATACATCGCCTTTGATGAATTTCGCCTTCGGGATGCGCCTCGCTTCTTCCTCCCCTTTCGCCTGGTCGCGCGCCATCAACATGACTCGCGCCCCCTGCCCCGCGAACAAACGCGCCGCCGCAAGACCGATGCCGCGATTGCCGCCCGTGATCAAAACCGTTTTATTTTCAAAGCGCATGAGGACTCCTCATTCGGCATTATACTTCCCTCATGCGACAGACTCGCGTTCGTGGACGAATCGTGGAAGGCTACCGCGTCGCTTCCGGACCTTCGGCTGACTACCCCTATGGAGCCTTGAGCCGCCAGCGACCTTTGTTCGCCGCGCGCGGACTCGACCTCAGCAATTATTTCAACGGCACGCTCAACATTGACATTAGCCCGCACACGTTCAAACTTGTCCGACCCGAATTCACTTTTTACAACGTCAAATGGACGGACCTGCATCCGCCCGAACATTTTTCGTTTTCGCGTTGCAAAGTTATCTTCAAAGAAGTGGAATACGACGGCTGGGTGTATTATCCGCATCCCGAAACGAAATTGCGCCACTTTCAGAATCCATCCCTGCTTGAAGTGATTGCGGAAGAGATCAAAGACATTCAATACGGCGAAAAAGTAGAAGTATCAATGAACCCGCAAGAAATTTCAATTGAGAGTTGACCCTGATGAATCGCAAAAACCTTTTTCCCGTTTTGCTTTTTCTCCTTCTGCTTGCCTGCCAGATGCCGAATGTTGCGGGCTTGCCTTTTTCTCCAACGTCCACACCCACCGCGACCCTCACGCCAACGCTGACCGCGACTCCCACCCTCACTGCAACCCCAACAGAGACCTCCACGCCGACGATCACGCCCACGCCTGTGCCTCTCGCCCGCCGCGTGTTGATCTTATCCATTGACGGACTGCGCCCTGACCTGATCTCACTCGCGCCGATGCGGAATGTGCAAACATTGATGCAGATGGGCGCGTATACCTTATCCGCGCAAACCGTGTACCCAAGCGTGACGCTGGTCTCCCATTCATCCATGTTGACCGGTTTATGTCCATCCAAACACGGCGTAGACTGGAACGACTATATCCCCGAAAAAGGAATTGCGCAGGGCGCCGACTTATTCGACATCGCGCATGCGGCAGGCTTTCAAACTGTGATGCACGCGGGCAAGGAAAAATTACAACAAGTGACCGACGCTTCAAGCCTTGACATCTTCACCTACGTCAATGACCGCGACCTGGTCGTTGCAAAACGGTTGATTGCCGACTTCCCTGAAAATTTTGGCGTGCTGTTCGTTCACTTCCCGCTGGTGGATGGCATGGGGCACGCATACGGCTGGCTTTCGTCTCAACAGATCAGCGTCGCTTTCCGCGCGGACGAGGCATTAGGGTTGATTCTTGCCGAATTAGACGCGAAAGGCTTGCGCGGCGAAACGCTGATCATCGTCACCGCCGATCATGGCGGGCATGATACAACGCACGGCTACTCGCTTCCCGAAGATATGACCATCCCGTGGATCGCGTCGGGGGCGGGTATCCAGCCCAAACCGTTGACGACGCGCGTTCACACGATGGATACTGCCGCCACAGCCGCGTTCGCCCTCGGGTTGCCGATTCCCGCCGAATGGGATGGAGTTCCCGTGTATGAAGCGTTCGGCTTGCCCGTCGTCAAAGAATCGACACAGTGCAAGTGATTCTAAAACCGCAAGTGTTTGACCTCTTCCCCGTTGTTGATCAATTCCTTGAGCGAGTCGATTCCGATGCGCAAGTGCATATCCATATATTTCTGCGTAACTTTTTTGTCGCTCTTTGCGGTCTTCACGCCGCTGGAGATCATGGGCTGATCGGAAACCAACAGTAAGGCTCCCGCCGGAATCTTATTGTAAAAGCCCGCAACGAAGAGCGTGGCTGTTTCCATATCAATCGCCATCGCGCGGATGCGGCGCAGATATTTTTTGAATTCCTCGTCATGTTCCCAGACGCGCCGGTTGGTCGTGTAAACGGTGCCGGTCCAATAATCGCGCGCATTGTTGCGGACCGTCGCTGAAACGGCTTTTTGAAGATTGAAGGCAGGCAAGGCTGGGACCTCGGGCGGGAAATAATCGTTCGAGGCGCCCTCTCCGCGAATCGCCGCAATAGGCAGGATCAGGTCTCCGACCTTGCTCTTTTTCTTGAGTCCGCCGCACTTGCCGAGGAACAGACAGGCTTGCGGCTTGACCGCGCCTAACAGATCCATAATGGTGGCGGCGTTGGCGCTTCCCATCCCAAAGTTGATGAGCGTTATGCCTTCCGCTGTGACCGTGGGCATGGGCTTGCCCTCGCCGCGGATGGGAACGTTGAACCAATCCGAAAACATGTGCAAATACGTTTCGAAGTTGACCAGCAAGATATGTTCGCCGAAATCCTTAAGCGCCGTATCGGTATAACGCGGAAGCCAGTTGCGCACGATCTCTTCTTTTGTTTTCATGGGGACTCCAAATCCTGAAACGCGATTTGCGCTCAATCTTACCTGAAATTAAGTTCTGCGAATTCTGTGGGTTAGCCACAGAATTCGCAGAGGTTTTTGAGCTTTTCTCTCAGAGGACCCGGTGATCTCTGTGGCGAAGAAAATTTAACCCATAGGGCTTACGCAGTTGAACCTGTTGCGCCGTAGTTGCACTGCGGCGGCGGCAGTCCAACTGCCCGCCAACTGCGTAAGTCCTGACCCATTATTTTAGCCACCCCCGTATTCACAAATGTCGCATAGAACAGTATGGAACGAACTCACGACTCCGATGAGAAAAGGCTCATTCAAATCGTCGTGAAATCGTTTGGGTGACGTAGGGCAGACGCCAAGCATAGTTTACAGGCTGATGATACAGTTAGGTTCTCTTCTCCTCCTTTTGATACTGAAAGAGCCGGGCTTGGAGCCCCCGGCTCTTTCAGTTTAAGTCTGTGGGCTCGGCGGCGCCAATGTACGGTAGCGAGATCAGAATAAAAAGCCTCTTACCTTGATTAATAGTAAAATAGTCGAAAACAATGTCGTTGTGACGCGCTTGTGTCTTTAATATTCGCCTTACGCAGAATGTCCCGAAAGTTTTCGTGAATCAAGGTCGGTTTTTACTCAACCTTCGGGACAGCGCGTAACATCAGCTTAATATTTTGACTGCTTCGACTCACAATGACATATATTAGGAGATTTCTATGGCAGAAAATTTCGATGTGATCGTCATCGGCGCGGGGCCGGCGGGATACGTTGCCGCCATTCGCGCCGCGCAACTTAAGCAGAAGGTTGCAATTGTAGATAAGCAGTGGCTTGGCGGCGTGTGTTTGAATGTCGGTTGCATCCCGTCCAAGTCATTGTTGAAGAATGCGGAAGTGGCGCATACCCTGCGCGAACGCGGCAAGGATTTCGGCTTCTCCTTCGATAATTTGAAACTCGATTACGGCGTGGCTCTCAAACGCTCGCGTTCGAATTCCGACCGTCTTGTGAAGGGCGTTGGCTTTCTGATGCGAAAGAACGCCATTACCGTTTTTATGGGGGAAGCAAAGATCAAATCAAAAGATACATTGGCTGTGACCGATGCCGACAAAAAAATAACGGAGTTGAAGGCAAAGAACATCATCGTTGCCACCGGCGCGAGCGCGGCTGTCCCTCCTGTGTGGAAAGTGGACGGCGAGAAGGTCGTCACCTATAAGGAAGCCATCTTGCAAGAGAAACTTCCCAAGTCGGTGGTCATCATCGGGTCGGGCGCGATCGGCGTTGAATTTGCAACCGTGTGGAGCGCGTACGGCGTGGAAGTCACAATCGTGGAAATGTTGCCGCGCCTCGTTCCGCTCGAAGATGAGGAAGTCTCGAAAGAATTGAAAAAGGAATTCGAGAAGCGCGGCATTAAGTGCCTCGTTGGGCATAAAGTCGAATCGGTGGAGGCGACGAAAGCGGGCGTGAAAGTAAAAGTCAGCGCGGAGGGTAAGGAAACTATTCTCGAAGCGGATCAGGCTTTGGCGGCGATCGGGTTCCGCCCCAATTCCAAGGGATTCGGGCTTGAAGATATAAACGTCAAGATCAGCGAGCGCGGCTTTGTCGAAGTCAATGAAAAGATGCAAACGAATGTGCCGGGCATTTGGGCGATCGGCGATGTGACCGGCAAACTCATGCTGGCGCACGTCGGTTCGGCGATGGGAATCATCTGCGCCGAAAATATCGCCGGCGCTGAAACGACCACGCTCGATTATGAAATGATGCCGCGCGCCACTTATTGTCATCCACAGGTCGCCTCGTTCGGACTCACCGAAGCGCAGGCAAAAGAACGCGGCTACAATATCAAGATCGGGCGGTTTCCGTTTCAAGCGAACGGCAAAGCGTTGGGACTCGGCGACTACGCTGGCTGGGTGAAGATCGTTGTAGATGAAAAATACGGCGAAATTTTAGGCGCGCACATGATCGGTCCCGAAGTGACCGAGTTACTCCCCGAACTCACGCTCGCCCACCTGATGGAGTTGACGCCGCGCGAGATCGCGCGTAACGTCCACGCCCACCCTTCGTTAAGCGAAGCGCTGATGGAAGCCGCGCACGGCGCGGAGGGAAGTCCGATACATATTTAAGAGAGTAGAAAGATAGAGAATCGGGACTTACGCAGTTGGCGGGCAGTTGTACTGCCGCCGCCGCAGTGCAACTACGGCGCAACAGGTTCAACTGCGTATGTCCTAAGAAAATTGTTGAAGAGAAGCCTCCGAGGGTATGAAACTCGGAGGCTTTTGCGCGGTGTAGTATGTGTTGCGGCTATCTTGTCTTTGCCAGGGGAATTTGCACAAAGAACGCGCTACCCGGCAATTTTTCTTCATCGTGACCGGGGCTTTCCACCCAAATTTTCCCATGATGCGCTTTGACGATGCCCGCCGCGATGGCGAGACCCAAGCCGGGTCCGCCGCCTTTGAATTTAGTGCGGCCCGAGGAGTGCAACTCCACATCGCCGAGTTGATAAAGTTTCTCGAACACCATCTTGTGATCGGCGGGGTCGATGCCGATGCCGGTATCGTGGACGCGGATCTCGCACACCTCCCCGGCGCCCTCGGCGTGGGTCACCTTCGCGCTGACGGTGATGGTGCCACCGTCGGGAGTGAACTTGATGGCGTTGACGATCACGTTGTCCAGCGCTTTTTGCAGGAGTTCGCTGTCTGCCATAAGCGGGGGAACGGCTGAGATGGACGGATCAAGCTCCAATGTGAGTTGACGCGTTTGCAGGTCGGCGGAGTAATCCTTTTGGACGAGTCGCATGATGGGGCCGAGCGACGTTTCATCGAGGTGAGGATTCAACACTTGGTTCTCCAACCGCGCCACGTCCAACATGCTGTTAACCACCTGGTGGAGTCGTTCGCTCCCTTGCAGCACTCCGTCTACGGCTTGAGAGAGTTCGGCGCTGGTTTTTACGGCGGACGAGGCTTTGACCATGCCCATGTAGCCTTTGATAACCGTAAGCGGCGTGCGCAGTTCATGCGCGGCAACGTTGATGAAATCGCTTTTGTTCTTGTCGAGTTTTTTGAGCGTATCGTGCGCCACACCCAGCTCGTTCACGCGCAATTCCACCATGCGCTCCATCATTTCGTTGAAGCGCGTCACCTCATCGAAGAGTTTGGCGTTTTCCAGGGCGATGGAGGCTTGTAGGGCAAAGGTGCTGGCAAGCAGAACGTCGTCGGGGTTGAACGCGGACGGTTCAGCGCGCGTCAGCGTCAACATGCCGACGAATTTCTTTTTCGATTGCAGGGGCACGCTGAGCACCGAGCGGTCGGGCGGGAGCCATTCCGATTGCCCCCAGCCGCGCGTTTGTTGAATATCGTTGACCAGCATCGGGTCGGTTTGTTTGGCAACGAAGTGCAGGATGTTCGTGCCGTTGATGTTGTAATTCAATTCATCGATGGGCGCGTTTTGAGGAAAGCCGCGATGCGCGACAAGTTCCATGCCGTTCACCGCCTCGAGGAACAACGCGCAACGGTCATGCGGCACTATGTTGGATAACTGCTCCACGATCTGCGCCGGCACCTCGTCTACTTTGCCCAGCGAGGAGATCTGTCGCATGGCTTTCGTCAGCGCTTCGGCTCCGCGACGCCGGGCTTGTTCGCTGGAGTACAGTTTCGCGTTCTCGGCGGCGGTCTGTTCGGACCATTCTTTGGCGATGGACAGTTCGACGGCGCGGTCCTTTGATTCTTTGAGCAGGCGTTCCACCTCGTGTTGCGCCTGTTCCTTTTGTTGCGCGAGCATCACGCGCAAGAGCGCGCTGCTGACGAGATTGCGCACGCGAACGTACACTTCCCAATCGCGCGGACCCATCTCTGCCCACATGAACCCGAAGCGGTTCCGCGCCAGCGAAAGCGGCATGATGACCGCTGTGTAGCGCCGTCCTTGCGGGGTTTTTCCGCGCGGCACCAGTTGACCGGTGCCCACAAAGGTGCGCTGGGAGGGCACCTCGAACTTTGCGCCTTCATATTGGAAAAGCAAATTGTAATTTTCAGGCGGGGCGGAGGAAGCCAGGTGCGGCGCAGTGGTTGAATCGCTGAAGAACATCACGTACCAGCGTTCGATGCCCATTTCGGGAAAGCGTTCCTCGATTGCCGCCCCCAGCCGATCCATGGACATGACCGGCGCCATCGAAAAACTGAAGCCCTGTAGAATGTGCTCCTGTTGTTCGAGCATCAAGCGGCGGTAGGCTTGCGCGCGCTGTGAAAGTTCGCCCACGAGCAGGCGCGCCTGCTGGAACATATTCTCGGCGAGTAACATGGTGTTATGTTCTTTGATGCCGCCCAGCGCGTACCGCCTCATCACGGAGATCACGCCGTGCCAGATATTTGCGGGAAGATCGCGCTTTTCCATCAACTCCACCATGGCGTTGATGGCTTTGAGGAAATCATCCCCGTTGGTATTCTCGCGCAAGGCGGAGAGGAGGGCATCCCAGGCGAGGCTGAGCGAATCGCGGAATGATGCGTGCGACGCATCGTTTTCCGCGACGCCGGCGGAAGTCAACAAGGCTCGCAGGGCGGCTTCGCGTTTGTTTTCCAGCCGTCCCGTCTTTGCCACTTCGCGCGGAGCGACCGCCGCCTGTTTAACGTTTTCCGGAAGACATCCGCACGACCAGCGGATCAGCAATTGGGTTGGGGTGACCGTTACTTTCTGGATGGTGTTGCCGTCGATACGATTGATCAACGCTTCGAATGCCTGCCTGCCCGCCGTATAAAACGATTGCCGCACGGTAGTCAGTGAAACCCCGGTGCTTTGCGCCTCGCGCAGGTCGTCGAAGCCAGCCACAGCGATCTCATCGGGCACGCGGATTCCGCGTTGTTGCAAAATTTCGAGCGCGCCGAATGCCATGCGGTCGTTTGCCGCTACCAGCGCTTCGAATTGGGCTTTACGCTCATCGAGCAAGACCTGAATCCCCTCGCGCCCGCCGTCGGTGGAGTAATCGCCGTCCACCACCAGGCGTTCGTCGAAGCGGATGCCGCGCGCTTTGAGTTCTTCCTTGTACGCCTCGAAACGTTGTTCCGCGTCGATCTGCCCGCGGATGCCGCGCAGGAAAGCGATACGTTTGTACCCGTGTTCCTCGACCAGGTGGCGCACCAGCGAACGCATCCCTTCCGTATTATCGGGGATGAACATGGAGGCGTTGTCCAGACTGACCGATTGCGTGACAAGCGGCAATTCCCCGAACATCTCTCGGAAAATTTTCAAGTCTTCCGCGCTTACGCCGAACGCGGTATCCGCGGTCACGATCAAGCCATCCAATTGTTCGGTATGGGCAAGATCGTAAAATCCGAATGAGGGTTTGGGCTGGACGAATAACTTGAGCGTGCCGCCAACGAAATACAAAATATTGACATCATTTTCTTCGCCGGCGTCCGCGATACCCGCGAGGAATTCCGCCCCCCAGGCGCGGCCGACTTGGGAGACGAAGACACCGATCGTTTTACGTTTCGCGGATGTTGGCATATGAAATAGGATCGCCGTAGGCTGGGGGAAAGTATATCGCTTCACCCGCCGCCCAACTTGATTCGGCGCTTTACAATTTTCTCAGGTGGAGGCGCCCAACGGGAGGCGCATCTGCCATTGCGAGAGGGTCTCGCGCTCGAAGCAGGCGCGCTCGAACACTACCGCTAGTTCCTCCGGGCAGATCGCCGGCACATGCCAGGTCTTGCCTGGGTGATTGGCAATCACCTGTTTCAACAGAAGAGAGCCATGACGGTTTCCGCGCGCCTCGGGTTTCACCAGCACGGACCAGATCACCACGTGATTAGCATCCGGGTTTGAAAGCACAATGAAAGCGGATCCATGATGGAATGCGCGCGCGGGCGGAGTGATCTGGGCGATGGTCTCGCCGGAGAGTTGCCACGGCAGGTTGGGCAGACCAAATTGCGAGATCAAGGCTCCCGCATCACGAACGTCAATCTCCCGCAGCGCGGCGTCTTCGAGTTCCACCGCCTCGCGCCGGATCAAACCGATCAAGCGTCTTATGATCTGAAACCCAAATTTTTCGTAGAGATGGACGGCCGGATCGTTTTGCTCGATCACCTCAAGCGTCATTTCGTGGTCGCCGCGTTCGCGCGCTTCGCGGATCAATTTTTCCATGAGCCATGAGCCGGCGCCTCTGTTGCGCGATTCGATGACAATGCCCATCGCCGCGAGCCGGCTCGTCCAGCCGCGCCGCGCGATTAACGCCACGCCTTGCGGTTTGTTGTCCGCGAACAGAACGCGGCTGGCGGTCAGGTCGATGCTGTCTTTGCGGACCATGTCGATGAACTGCGACAGGCTGAGATGGATGGGAACAGGGTATTCTTCAAAGCCGCGATTCAGCGTCTGGAGGAGATCAGGCAGAGGCAGGTCTGAAGCGGGCTGGAGGTCGAAATCCATGCGATAAATTTTACCCGCATCCCATGTATAATCCGCCAGTCCAATGTGGTCAATTTCATGACAGACTACGGGGCTTAGCCGTTTTCGACGGCATGAGAGCCATCGAGCGCAAAGTTCAAAGAGGACAATTTCATGACAGACTTTAAACGCATTGCATCAAAGATCACCTTCACGCTCTTCATCGCGCAAAGTTTTGCGTCGGCAGGATTCATCGCCGCGGCGGCGATCAACCCCATCCTCGGCGCGAAACTTGCCGCAGACCGTTCGTGGGCAACCCTGCCGACCGCCGCCTATTTGTTGAGCGGCGCGTTATCGGCTTCGGCATGGGGCGTCATCATGGATCGCATCGGTCGGCGCAACGGGATCGTGTCCGGTTTGCTCATCGGCATTCTGGGAAATGTTCTGGTGTTGTTCGCCATCCAACATGCTTCCTTCCTGCTGGTCATCCTCGGTTTGATGATGATGGGCGCGACCAACTCGGCGGTGCAGTTAGGCCGCTTTGCCGCGGCGGAAGTGAACCCGCCGGACCGGCGCGGACGGGCGATCTCGATGGTGGTACTGGGCGGCGTGATCGGGACGATCCTGGCGCGCGTCTCCGCCGTGCCGATGAGCGGGTTCGTCGTTTCGCTTGGCATGGATGAACTCGCCGGCGCCTATGCCACCACGTTGATCTTGTTCGCCATCGCCGCCGTTCTTGTGTTCATCGGCTTGCGCCCCGATCCGCGCGATGTGGGCAAAGAAGTGGCGAAGCAATATCCATCCGAGATTCCGCACGGTGAAGCGCGACCCATTTTGGAGACTCTGCGCCAACCCGCGGCGATCACCGCCGTCACTGCGATGATGCTGGGGCAGGTGGTGATGGTGGCGATCATGGTCATCACCTCGTTACACATGGAAGACCATAACCATAACCGCGCCGACATTTACTCCGTTATTTCGGCGCACACGTTTGGCATGTACGCGCCTTCGATCATTTCAGGCTGGCTGTTGGATAGGATCGGGCGCGGCAGGATGATCTTGATCGGCGCGTTGACTCTTTTGCTATCCTGCATCACCGCCCCACTCTCACCGGATGTGTTGCCGTTGGGCATTTCGTTATTTTTGTTAGGCTTGGGATGGAATTTCTGTTTCGTTGGCGGCTCGACGTTGCTTTCCGATCAACTCTCGCCGGTGGAGCGTTCGCGCGCGCAAGGCACAAACGATTTCCTCGTCGGGCTTGCTTCGGCGATCATCAGTCTCTCCAGCGGATTCATCTTCGACGCTTCGAGTTACACAATGATGGCGGTCATCGCGGGGTTCTTGTCTCTCGTGCCGTTGTTCATGGCGTTATCGTATATGAGGGGCAGCGGGGTGATGAGTAAACAGGTAAATACGTAGACAGGTAAACAAGTAGACAGGTAAACACGTAAACAAGAAGATACGTGGATATTAAAAAGGAAACAGGCACACAAGGAAATTCTTCTTTCCTGTGTGCCTGTTTACGTATCTCTTGTGTACTTTTACTTCCGAATCATCGTCAACAACATCTTGAAGCGCGTCAACGCTTTCACCGCATGAGGTTCACCGGCGGGCATGATGATCGCGTCGCCCGTTTTCAAGTGGAACGGCTTGCCCGAGATTTTGATCTCGGTTTCGCCGTCCAACACATGCGCGAGCGCGTCGTATGGCGCGGTGTGTTCGCTCAACTCTTGCTCTTTGTCGAAAGCGAACAACGTGACGTTACCCGCATCCGCTTTGGTGATCTGGCGGCTGACCACAGAACCGTCGTTATAAGCGACCAGATCAGCCATGTGAAGGATTTCAGATTTTGGAGCAGTAGCCATTGTTTCTCCATTCAAGTTAGGCAGGTAAACCTCTTGTATCCGTATTTACGTGTCTACTTGTCTACGTGAACCTGTTGCGCCGTAGTTGCACTGCGGCGGCGGCAGTACAACTGCCCGCCAACTGCGTAAGTTCTGTTTACGTGTCTACTTGTCTACGTGTTTACTTTTACTTGATTTCGACCTGATACGCCGCGGAGAGTCTTGTATAGCGCGTCGTGCCGGTCACGATGAGGATCGCCTCTTCGCCGGGTTTCAGCGAAAGCGGGAATTCAGCCGTCTGGTCGGCGTTGACCGGGATTTGAGTCACAGTGGTCGTATCGCCTTTGACGATGAGAGACAGGCGGAACGTCTGCGGGAGAACGTTTTCGACACGCGCGAATCCTTCGGCGACCCAGCCGCCGTCGTCCGCTTCAAAATCGGACGTGTAGCCTGCCGCGTCCACTCGAACGTCGTCCAACAGGAAGCCTTCGCCGTTGACCGCCGCGTCGGTGATGTACTCGAATCGGATCTGCACTTTCTTGCCGGCGAACTGCGAAAGGTCAACATCCTCTTGCTGCCAATCGCCGGTCTGACCGTTGTAGCCGCAACCGTACGAATTGCCGGAGGGGTCTTCGTTCGTGCAGGACGGCGTGGTGAGGATCTGCCACGTCTGCCCATCGGTGGAGGCTTCAACGAAGAGATAATCGTAATCGGTCTCGAGGTCGTACCACATCGAATACGAGAACGTGATCGGCGCGCTGACATTAGTGAAATCAAACTCGCGCGTGAGGGTCATATCCGATTCGTCGCCCTTGTTCGACCAGAACGCGTATTTGCCGGAGTGCGCGTCGGCGGGTAGGAGTTTTGCCACGGTCGAGCCGCTGAACTTCAAGATGTGATCTCCCTCGCAGTTGATCGTGAAATAGTCGATGCCGTACTGGTTGACCGACCCGCTGGTGGATTGCGGGCACGAATCAATGGATTGCGATACGGAGATGTTCGGCGCATCGGGATAGTTTCCGTAGTGATAGCGCCCATCGCCAACCGATTCATTCTGGAGCCACATGGTCGCCGCCCAATCCATGAACACATCGTCGGCAGTGACGACCTTCCCGGTTTGCGGGTCGGTGATGTTGAGGTCGGCGAGAGTCTGGTCGATGCTGGCGAGTCCGTTTTCGGGGTGCTTCACCATTTCTTTTGTCGCATCCTCCCCAAACCGATCAAGGAAGTAGGCAAGGTAGAGGAAGGATTGCCCATAATGAGGTCCGTTCGAGCCGGGGTCGGGCGACCAGTCGGTCAGGTTAAGGTCGGGATCGGTAATGTAGTAATAGTCAAAGTAAATGGGATAAGCGTTCAACAGCTCGGCGACCATCGCGAAACCTTCGTTGATCCATGAGGCTTCATTGCGGTCGGTGTTGAAGTGGATCATGTGCTGGAATTCGTGCGCAAGCGTGCCGTAGGTGTCTTCCGCGCCTAAATCCATGTTGTCGGCATTGAAGAAGAACATCTCGTGCCCGTTCGAAAATTCCTTGACGAGGGGGTTGTATTCATCGGGCGTGGAGAAATATCCCGCGTTCGAGGCGCCGGTGCCGCGCACGTACAGAATGTAGATGCGGGGGTCATTATCAATGCCTGGGTTTGGCTCACTGCCGAAGAATTCGCGGTTGGTCGGGTACATCTGATTCTCGAAGGTATCGCCGAGTCGCTTCAAGTCGCTTTCATCGTATTTCACGCCATTCTCGATCCAGAAATAGATATGGTCGCCAACGTACCGCAAGGTGGCTTTGGCTTGGAAATTTTCCACCGTATCCACATTTGTCACCCAGAACGTTTCTTGATCGCCTAGTTTGTATTGCTTACCGGGGACAGTGGTAGGCACATTGCAGATATTTTGCAAACGACACGCCAGTTCGTAGGGATCATTCTCCGGCACGAGCGTATCTGCCAGCGTTTCAACGGTCTCGGTAGAGATCTCGTCGGTGGTTGGGCGTTCGATCTCCGGTGTGGGCAATGGGGTTTCAAAGACATCAATGGGCGGCGGAAAATCGGTAGGGATATTCTGCGCCGCTTGATAGACCAAATAGCCCGCCGCGGCAATGACGACGCACGCGCAACAAAGCAGAATGGCAACAATGCCCCCGACGATCTTTGTCGTGTTGTTCGACGATTGATTGTTGTTTAATTCCATGAAAGTTTTCTCCTTTTAAGTTCCCTGCATCTTACCGTGAATCTGTGAATTTGACATTAGGAACTCTTTCCTCCCTCAATAAAAAGTTGTGGGAGCAATTGAACTGCTCCCGCAACTTTTAGTTTCTTCCGATCTTTATTATTCCTTTACGAGCATTTTGGCGAGTTGCGATTGGCAGTTACAATGCTCCCATCGAGTTCCCATGTTAAGCTATCATCAAACAGGATACTGAACCAATCGCTAACTCGACCGGGCGCAAAAACTTCAGGCTGCCCAATTCGGAAATTTGGGGCTGGCTCAAATTTATTTTGATAGTTATCAGAATCTAATACAACTACAAATGAATTGGGATTCTCATAGCCGAAGCGTGCTGTATATGTTCCATCGAGGTTTTCGGCGACACATTCGAGAATTGGAGTGATTTTATCCTGTGAGGGACCCTCAAACTGCAAAGTGTAACGATGCTTTTCGCTATATGAACCATCCAAGCTCCATATTCTGACCAAATAATCGCCGCTTGGAGCATTCGATATTGTGACTCGCTTGCTATCCGTTCCTAATGAGTTATTTTCTTCGACAATCGCACCCAACTGGTTGCTGTCTACAAGTATGACTCTTATTCCATAGTTTCCTGTTTGCGAGATCACAGATACTGTAATAGTGCCCGGCACACTAGAGTAGTAATGGAACCAATCGTAATCGTCTGGTTTGCTAATGGAAGAGTCCAAAGGTATGTTTACAGGTTGATAGTCGAGGGCATCAATAGGCAAATCGGGCGCATCTTCTGATTGCGGCGATATGACTGTTTCGGCTGACGTGGAGGTAGGCGCAATTGAGACTTCTTCCTCGAGAGAATCCACGAAACTTAAACTAGGCACATCAAAGTAGAATGTTTGACCTTGTTCTGAATTCAAAATTATTTTCTCCCCTCTTGCTCCGCCAACACTTAGCTCACCGGCTTGAAGTGGACTTTGTAATATTAACCTGTCTTGATATTGTTTGTGGTGAGGCACAATTTGCACCCACAATATACCTTGAGATGGAGATGCCGTTAGAAAGCCAGGCCAGATTGTAATGAAAGAATCAAATGTCCATTCCTCCCATGCAAGATCGCTTAATTCATATTTTCCCACTTCCTCACCATGTAAAATAACCGGAGGCTCGATTGACCTAAGCATACCATTCCCCATTAAAACGCCATCGAGTTTTGTTTCGATGATCGATTCGGAACTGGGTCTTTCTGGGAATATCGGGTACATTTTTTGAAGGTCAATTGCTGGTGGCGAGGATTGAATCGCTGGGTTGAACAATGGATTTGTATCTTCTTGCAAGAGAAGTTGGGGTGTAGGCGCTATCTCAGTGAGAATGTCAGGAGGCACTACAGTCGGAGTGACATCTTCCAAGAGATGAATATCACCTGCATTAATGCGAGTAACAATCAGAGTAAAGGCAAGAAAAAGAAGCAAGCCTATTGAGATTAAGACACTAAACGGTTTTTTGTTCATAACCACAAAGATGTGCGGCAGTTGAACTGCCGCCACATCGCGTTTTATGCCTCCGCGTGCTGTTTGCTTTTCTTCTTCACTGGCTCAGCCGTGTGGAAGATAATCTTCTCGCTCTTCTCGTCCACATCCACCGTCACAGCCGCGCCGTCTTTGAACTTGTTGCCGAGCAACTCCATCGAAAGCGGACTCTCCACATTCTTTTGGATCGCGCGTCGCAACGGGCGGGCGCCGAACGCGGGATCGTAACCTTCCTTTGCGAGCCACTTGCGCGCCGCGTCGGTGAGTTGCACAGTGATGTTGTGTTCGTTCAAGCGGTCTTGCACTTCTTTCATTTGCAGGATGACGATCTCTTCCATTTGTTCGAGAGTCAGCGGCGAGAACATGATGATCTCGTCGATGCGGTTCAAGAACTCAGGACGGAACGCGCCTTTCAACGCTTTCTCGATCTTGTCGTGCTGGTCGCGTTCCTCGTCGGTGGCTTTGGATTGTAAAAAGCCGAGGGTGCCGCCTTTTCTCACGTATTCGGTACCCAGATTCGAGGTCATGATGAGAACCGTGTTGCGGAAGTCCACCACATTGCCTTGACCATCCGTCAGACGCCCGTCATCCAAAATTTGTAACAGCGCGTTCCACACTTCGGGATGCGCCTTCTCGATCTCATCGAACAAGACGACTCGATACGGGCGGCGGCGGACGGCTTCGGTGAGTTGACCGCCTTCCTCATAGCCGACGTATCCAGGCGGCGCGCCGAAGAGTCGACTCACGGTGTGCTGTTCGCGATACTCCGACATGTCAATGCGCACGAGCGCTTCTTCATCGTCGAACATGAACCACGCGAGGGCTTTGGCGAGTTCCGTTTTGCCGACACCCGATGGCCCGATGAAGATGAACGAACCGATCGGGCGCGACGGGTCTTTGAGTCCGCTTCGCGCGCGGCGGATCGCGTCGGAGATGGCGTGGATGGCTTCCTCCTGCCCGATGATGCGCTCATGCAATCGCGCTTCCATGTGCAGAAGTTTTTGCGATTCGGTTTCGAGCATTTGCGTGACGGGAATGCCCGTCCATTGATGCACCACGCTGGCGATGTCGTCCACATCCACCACTTCATCAAGCTGGTGTTCCGATTCCCACTTATCGCGCTTCTCTTGATACTCTTCTTCGATTCGCAATCGCTCCGATTTTTTCTGCGCGGCGCGTTCGTAATCGCGGTTCAAGCCAGACTGTTCCTCTTCGGCTTGCAATTTTTCGATTTCAGTCTTTTGCGCCTTAAGATCGGGCGGCATCGAATACAAAGCCACGCGCAATTTCGCGGCGGCTTCATCCATCAGGTCAATGGCTTTATCGGGCAGTTTTCGATCGGTCACGTAGCGGTCTGCCAAACGAGCCGCGGCAACCAACGCATCATCCGCAAAGCGGACTTTGTGATGCGCTTCGTAACGATCGCGCAAACCTTGAAGCATTTTGATCGTATCGTCCACGCTCGGCTCCTCCACATAGATCGGAGCGAAGCGGCGTTCGAGCGCGGCGTCTTTTTCGATGTAC
The DNA here is from genome assembly GCA_016716235.1 of Candidatus Defluviilinea gracilis. Taxonomy (NCBI): domain Bacteria; kingdom Bacillati; phylum Chloroflexota; class Anaerolineae; order Anaerolineales; family Candidatus Villigracilaceae; genus Candidatus Defluviilinea; species Candidatus Defluviilinea gracilis. The sequence goes on along the minus strand of JADJWS010000001.1, from coordinate 925,745 downwards.
TTATGATATTCATCCAACGTCGTCGCGCCGATGGCTTGCAATTCGCCACGCGAAAGCGCGGGCTTGAGCATGTTAGACGCGTCCATCGCGCCTTGAGCCGCGCCCGCGCCGACGACCGTGTGCAGTTCGTCGATCATCATGATGATGTCGCCCTGCGCGCGCTGGACTTCCTCCATCACGGCTTTGAGTCGCTCTTCAAACTCGCCTCTAAATCGGGACCCTGCGATCATTGCGCCCAAGTCGAGCGCCACCACCCTTTTGCCGCTCAAAATCTCCGGCACATCGTTGTTCGCGATCTTCTGCGCGAGACCTTCCACGATGGCGGTCTTGCCCACGCCCGCTTCGCCGATCAACACGGGGTTGTTCTTCGTGCGGCGTGAAAGGATTTGAATAAGTCGCAAAATTTCATTATCGCGTCCGATGACGGGATCGAGTTTGCCTTCACGCGCCAATTGCGTGAGGTCGCGCGAGTATTTGTCCAATGTGCGATAGCGCGTCTCAGCCTGCGGGTCGGTGACGCGTTGTCCGCCGCGCAAATCCTGCACTGCGGCGTAGACGCGGTCGCGCGTGAGTCCCGCCGATTCCAAGATCCGCGCGGCGGGTGTGTTGCGCTCCGTCAGAATGGCGAGGAAGATATGTTCGGTGGAAATGTATTCGTCTTTGAGTCGGTTCGCTTCCTCGTTCGCAAGATCAATGATCCGCTTGACGCGCGGCGTGATAAAAATTTGTCCCGCGCCGCCGCCGAAGATGTTGGCTTTCGGGCTGGCGCGCAACGTCGCGTCGAGTCTCTCGGTCAACGCTTCGGGGCTGACGCTAAGTTTTTCTAAAATTTGGGGAATCACCCCGCCGGGCTGTTCGATCAACGCCAGCAGGATGTGTTCAGTATCAATTTGATTATGCCCATAGCGCTGGATGATCTCCGCGGCGCGTTGGGCGGCTTCTTGGGCTCTCTCGGTAAATCGGTCAAATCGCATCATGGGGTTTGTTCCTCCCGTAGTAACGACTTAAGTCGTTACTACGATATGCGGCGCATTATAACAAACACCGCATCGGCGGTCTGTCAATGCGGCGTAAGAGGAACGTTGGAATTCATGAAGTTATCTCCTCCTTGCATTGCAACAACGGTACTATAATTCCATGCATGACCACGATCACCCTCCCGGTCAAAGCCAAAGACCATCCGCACATGCGGCCGCTCAATATGTTGCGCGACCTCTCGAAGGTGGCAGACTTGATCGAGTTGTGCTTCTCGAGCGCGATGGACAACGATGGTCAGCGCTACGTGGACGATATGAGGAAAGCGGGCAGGGACGAAGGCTTTTTACGCTGGGCAAACCATGTGGCAGAGACCACCTCCATGCCGTTGATGGGTTACGTGTGGGAAGAGAATGACCGCATCGTAGGCAACGCCAGCCTCATCCCCTTCCGCGACAAGGGCAAACGCATTCATCTCATTGCCAACGTGGCGACGCATCCCGATCATCGCCGCCACGGCATTGCGCGCGCGCTCACCGAACGCGTGATGCGTCAAGCCCGCGAAAAAAATACCACCGCCCTCTGGCTTCACGTGCGCGAAGACAATCCCGGCGCGGTCAAACTGTACGAAGATTTGGGATTCCACGAAATCACCCGCCGAACCGCATGGACGGCGAACCCCGACTCAGCCCTCCTCGCAATCGATTCGGATGTTCGCATTGTTCCTCGGCGCGCCGATTTCTGGATTCAACAACAAAGCTGGCTTCGCCGCGTCTACCCCGACGTGATTGCCTGGTACCACCATTGGAGTTTCAACTCCCTTCGACCGGGTTTTTGGGCGTGGCTCTCCAACCTGTTCACGGATAGCGAGATCGCGCAATGGGCGGCGATACAAAACGGGGAATTGGCCGCAACGCTCTCGTCCGCTCCGCATGGGAGGCGGTCGGCTTCCCTGATTCTTGCCTCCGCTGGCGAATCAACCGCAAGGGAGGCGGAGGCGGTGAAGTCCCTGCTCATCCACGCCCGGCGGGCTCTGCGATATCACTCGTCCCTTTTACTCGATTTTCCCGGCGGCGAGTTGACCGACGCCATCGCCTCCGCAGGCTTCAAACCCCGCCGCACGTTAATTTGGATGCGCGCGGATGCAACCCGTCTGTGACTCTCTCGTATAAGAATTTGAAAAGAGGAGCGACTATGACAAAATTTATTGTGCGACTTTGCGTCAACGCGATCGCCCTGTACCTGGCGGCATTGCTTCTGCCGGGCATCGCGCTAAACGGCGAACCCATTTCCATTCTGTGGCTCGCGCTGATCTTTGGCTTGGTCAATGCGTTGTTTAGACCGTTGCTCAAGTTCCTCACCTGTCCGCTCATCATCCTCACGCTGGGACTGTTCACCTTGGTGATCAATACCTTCCTGTTCTGGCTCACAAGCGTGATCGGGCAATCGTTCGGCATCATGCTGTCGATCAGCGACCCCGTTTGGTGGAACGCCTTTCTCGGCGGGTTGGTGGTCAGCGTGGTGAGCGTGGTATTGACGTTGATCCTGAAGGATGAGTTGAAGGGTAAAAAAGCATAGTTCGCGCGAGACTCAAAAAAAACTCCGGGCGACCAGCCCGGAGTTTTTCGTTTAAATTGCTGCGTGTGGCGCGGATATCGGGGGCATACCCCTGCTCGCAAGGTGAACCTTGCGTCACTTACGCGCTCATCCGTAAAAAGGCGCGACAGCCTTCAATATCTCGCGGAATAGATTCAGGTTGTTCAACATCAATCCCGTTAAGAAGATCAAGAGAATGAATTGCGCCCATTTCTTTTCTGACAATCCCTCGTATGATATGCCGAAGAAAAACACAAGCGCGTACGTCCAATCCGGGGAGTAGAGCATGAAGTCGTCGCCGTAGTTCATGTGCAAGGTAAAGTTGAATAGCAGGTTGAGCAACAATGCCATTGACAAGGCAAACGCCTTGGGTGAGTTATAAAATTTTTGCAGAAAAAACCATCCCGCTGGCGCAAGCATGATCAGCCAGGCAAACACGAGCGCCCTGCCAAAACCCGCATAGGAACTGATGTGATAGGTCCCGCCCTTGTCGAAATAATAGACCATCGAGCACGGAAAGTTACAGCCGGTCTCCTCCAGCAAGATCAACGGCTGGGGCGCCACGAGGCTGAACATCAACATCGACCGCGCCAGCGCGTTGGCGCGTCCGCTCACGCTGTGGGGTTGCGCCTTGAAGAGGTCGAAGCGGTAATTTTCTTCTTGAGAATATGAGGAGGGGAGATAGAACGGGTCGCTGGATGGATAGAGCGCGTCTTGAACGAACGCGAGAGATACGGCAAGAAGCAGAACGATCAGAACATAATGGACGATGGCTTTGATCCGCGGGGTTGAGACGAAAAAAAGAATGCACGTTTGGATAAAATTCGTCATGGTGATGCCAAAGGATAGAAGCCCGGCAGGCGCAAGACGCGCCGGCGTTTTTTCTTCCCGTTGGAGCAAAAGCAAAAAGACGATCAATGCCGCCGCCGAAAACATGTACGACTCGAGAAAGACGCTCAGGATCAGATGCGAATTCGACAGGCCGAGCAAGCCCGCGATCAAAAGGGCGTAGGTTGAGTTGCTTGTCCGTTGGTTGAAGAATTTCCATGCGAGAAAGATGCACGCCCCGCCCAGCATCGAATTGAACAGGAGCGCCGCGTAGAATGTGTTGCCGTTTAGGACCAACGAAAACAGCCAGACTGGCGGACGAAAGATGAGAAAGGCGAGAGGGTGAACGGGCCGCATGACCGTCACATCATCCAAATTGGCTGTCAGGCGGTTCATCCAGTCTCCGGGGTCGGTGTCAAAGTAATTATCCGAGTATATAAATTCAGGATGACTGAATGTGGTTGCCAGGGCGAATGTGGCGGCGGCGATGGCTGACGCAAGAAATAAACCCGGCAGATTTTGAGACAACCATGCCGCAAAACGCGACTCGCGCCAACGACTCTCGCCTTGCTTTTGAAAGAGAAAAACCATCCCCGCCTTGGCGGCAATGGTCAAACCCAAAAACGCGGGGATGCGGCTTGGCTCAAGAAAAAAGAGTTCGCGCAAAAATAATTGTGGATAGTGAGACAGGAGTTGCATGGTGAGACCCAGGAAGACCACGCCCGCCGCCAACGCCAGCAGTCCAATCATCTCCTGCACCTTCCACAGAGCGACCATGCGCGCTTTGACGAGTTCAAAAAAATAGGCGCAGAGGATGTTGAGAAGAATTGTTAGCAGAATGAACCCCCAGAGCGATGGATAAAAGTGATGGAAAAAGCCTGCGGCAAAAAACGAAACGATCCCGCCTAACAATAAAGTTGCGACCTCCCAGCCTCTTATGCCGATCTTCATCAGGAAAAATTTTCGCGCGCCGAATCCATCAGCCCCGGCAACCCGCCGGCTGATTTTGCCGTTCGCGCCGCGCGGAGGATCGCCTCTGCCATCGCCTCGGCGGCGAACGCGCCAATCATGGAGACATCCGCTTGCTTTGTTCCCGTAGATAATGCAAAGATCGTGTCGCCGTCGAGCATGGTGTGCGCGGGTCGGATGGCTCGCGCGAGACCATCGTGCGCCATTTGCGCCACTTTGGTAGCCTGCGCTTTGGTCAAGCTTGCATTCGTCGCCACAACGCCGATGACCGTGTTGCCGCGCGATGCGAAACCGAGGATGCCGCGACCGATGGTTGTTTTCATCATTGCGAGCGTGTCGGCAAATGGATGCGTTTTCCCCACACGCAAGGGACCAACCCTGCCCGAACGAAGCCCCGCGATGATTTGCCCGGTGCGCGGATCGATCACATCGCCAATCGCGTTGACAGCGACCAGCGCGCCGACGATCACGCCCCCTCCCACGTGGAGGCTGGCTGTGCCCACCCCGGCTTTCATCGCCAGTGACGCGCCGAACATCTTGCCAACCGACGCGCCCGCGCCGACCCCGACGTTTCCCTCCGCAGGAGCGGCGGACGAGGCTCGGGATGCGGCGAGGTATCCCATGGCCGAATCGGGCCGAACGTCGGCGCGACCGAGGTTCAAGTCGTAGAGAATCGCCGCAGGGACGATGGGCACTTTCGCCGCGCCGGTGTTGAATCCGATTTTCTTTTCCTCGAGATATTTCATCACGCCGCTTGCCGCGTCGAGACCGAATGCCGAGCCGCCAGCCAATACAATGGCGTGAACTTTTTGCACGAGATTCATTGGATTCAATAGATCGGTTTCGCGCGTGCCGGGTCCGCCGCCGCGCACGTCCACGCCCGCCACCGCGCCTTTGCGGCAGAGGATGGCTGTGCACCCGGTGAGCGCGTCATCATCCTGCGCGTGCCCTACCTCGATGCCGCGCGCGTCGGTGATGGCGTTGTTGAGTTTCATTCTCGGATATGGAAAAAGTTTAGCCACAGAGCGCGTAGAGTTCTCTGAGTTTTTCTCAAACTCTCTGCGGTCTCTGTGGCTATGGGTTACTTCAGGTCGCGAATCAATTGCATGAACTCGCGCCACTCTTCCTCAAAAAAATGCACGGTGACGTTGTTCAACTCGATGTGATAGGTGGTTTCGCCGTCGGGCTCTTCGGCGCGCCATGCCATGAAGTTATCGGTTTCGGCGAGCGTTTCGGTTTGAGGTTCGCCGTGGTGGTTGTTGTTCATTGTTTTGCTCCTTGGGGATTTCGATCATCGGGACTTCTTGCGGTCCGAATTTCGATTTGAAAAATTTGGTAACGCGGCCGATCAGGTCTGGCTCCGTATCTTTTTGTTTGTCGTCTTCCGCCGGGAATGGGTCGAGGTCGAACATCTTGCGCGTGATGTATCTGCCCAGTAGCATGACTGTGGCAAGCAACGGCGCGGCGATCACCACGCCGATGATCCCCAGCAGGTTGGCGAAGATCAGCGCGGTGACCAACACCGCGGCGGGGTGCACCTTGAGCGCCCGCGCCATGATGCGCGGCGTGATGAGATTGTCGATGATATTGTCTATGGCTGAGGTGACAACAAGCACGATGACGGTATACCAGAGCGGCTCCAACCCAAAGGGTTTGGCAAGCTGGAAGTACGTGACCAGGGCGATGGTTGTGGAGGTGATGAGCGGTCCGATGTAGGGCAGGAACTTTGCCAGCCCCGCCATGAATGCCAACCCGATGGCGTACTTCACGCCCAGGATCGAGAAGAGGATGGTAAATACCACCGCGGCAAGCGCGAAGATGAAGAACTGCCCGCGCAGGAAGGCGTTCCAGATGCGGCTAAGTTCACTGCCCAGCCGGCGGAAATCCTCGTTGTAGCCGGGCACATCCACTTTGATCAAGTCGCTTTGCAAGCCGCTGGATTCCGCCATCACAAAATAGGAAACCAGCAGGATGAAGAACGTCCAGCCCAAGATCCCCGCCGCGCCGCCCGCGATTGTGCCTAGCAGGTTACCCGTTTGCCCGAGAAGCGGTTGCACGTAGGCAAGCAACCGCTGGCTGATGTCTTGCAAATCGACAGTGTGCATATCCAATTTGAATGGACCGATCTCAAAGACTCGCCCGGAAAGATCGCTGATGAAGCCGGGCAGATTCGCGAGGATATCCTGCACCGATGCGACCAGGCTTTGGATTTGCCCCACCAGCCCCACGCCGCCCAGCGTGAGCAGGCTTACGAGGAGGATCAGGAGCGCAAGAAACAGAAGGTTCACAGACGCCTTCCACGAAATGCGCAGGTTTTTTGAAATGAAGGAGGTGATCGGGTGCAGGAGATACGCAAAAATAAAGATGATCAGCAACGGCGTGATCAAGTTGGAGAAACGGGTGATCAAAAAGGTCACAATGCCGAGGATCACCAGCCCAGCCAGTAATTTTGTGGTTGACCCCCAGCGCGGGGAGGATGCAGAGTCTTGTGCCATGAGTTGTTCTCCAAGTGGATGCCCCTATTCTAGCCAAGAGAAGATGCTTTGGCAACGGTAAAAAAAGACTTCGGATGCCTGTTAGACATCCGAAGTCTCTATGGGTTTTACAATGGTTTTGGCTTAGCACCCGCCCAGGAACGGCAGGAAGGTGCACCACAGGAAGTTGGCATCGATATACCAAAGGATGCCGCCGCACACGCAAATCACCATCAATGCGCCGACGGCGATGATGATCGGGGTCAAGTTGGTTTTCTTCGCCGGCGCGGGCTCCATGACCGGGCTGGCTGGCACGTTCCCCGCGTATTGCGCGGGCGGAGGAGGCGGCGTCACCGGTCGTGACGCCGAAGGAACCGCCGCGGCGCGCGGAGAAGCAATCGTAGCGGCAGGATCGAACGTGGATGATTCAAACACCAACACGATCTGCTCGCCGAACGAAACCACCTCGCCCGCCTTCAACACGCGCGGACCCGCCAACCGCTGACCGTTCACAAACGTCCCGTTGGTCGAGCCGAGATCCTCCAACACGAATTTGCCGCCTTGAAACGTCAGGCGCGCATGACGGCGCGACACTTCCGCGTCGTTGATCGTGACCTCGTTGGTCGAATCGCGCCCGATGGTGAGTTGATCGCCCTCGAGGGCAAACACCGCGCCGGGGGTGGGACCTGTCCGCATGATGAGTTGGTACTGAGCCATGAGTTTTTCTCCTCGCTTCCGAAGTGTACAAGGTTCAAGAAAAAAAGTCAAACCCTGTTTATTAAAGCGTTATACTTGGAACAGGACGAATTGTATGCCAACAAGTTACCCTCGAGGCAGAAAATAACGGACGTGAAATGAACGAACGCAAATTGCCCATCCCTGAATTTTTCGATGCCGATAAAGTGGACACAGTTTGGAGAATTCCCTACGAAGAACGCGCCAAGCAAGCGCGGGACTGGGCGCGTCTGCACGCCCTTACATCTGCTTCAGTTTCCTCGACGCGTACTCACCTTCTGCTGATCGACGCGCAAAACACCTTCTGCATCCCCGAGTTCGAACTCTACGTCGGCGGTCGCAGTGGGCGCGGCGCCGTGGACGATAACATTCGCTTGTGCGAATTCATCTATCGCAACCTCGCGAACATCACCCACATCACCGCCACCATGGACACGCACCAGACGATGCAAATTTTTCACGCGATCTTTTTCGTGGATTCAGATGGCAATCACCCCACCCCGTACAGCGACATTCATGTCGCCAAACTACGCGATGGTACATGGAAATTCAACCCCGCCCTCGCCGATGAATTCAACCTCGCCCCCGAATACGGACAGCAAATGTTGATCCACTACGCCGAAGAGTTGGAGAAGAAAGGCAAATACGCGCTTACCGTCTGGCCCTATCACGCCATGCTCGGTGGAATCGGTCACGCGCTGGTCTCGTCTGTTGAAGAGGCATTGTTCTTCCATTCGATTGCGCGCAACACGCAATATGAAATCGCGATGAAGGGCGATAAACCCTTCACCGAAAACTACTCCGCGATCGGTCCCGAAGTGCTGACGGGTCCCATGGGCGAGACTCTTGGCACGCATAACCCAAAATTTATCCAGCAACTTCAACAAGTGGATAAACTCATCATCGCGGGTCAAGCCAAGAGTCACTGCGTCGCATGGACGGTGCAAGACCTGCTCAACGACATCCAAGCCACGGACTCATCCCTTGCGAAGAAAGTCTATCTGCTCGAAGATTGCTCCTCGCCCGTCGTCGTCCCCAACGTGGTAGACCACACCAACGCGGCAGACGCGGCATACGCGCGTTTTGCTGAGGCAGGCATGAACGTTGTGAAGTCGGTGGATGAGTTCTTGTCGTAAACAAGGAAACAAGTAGACAGGTAAGCACGTAGTAACTTGTAACCCACATCAGCCTCCAATCTCCAGTCTCTAATCTCAATCCTCCAATTCTCTAATTCTCCCAATTCTCCACCCCTCCTCAATTACCACTTACCAATTACTCCCCTCCCCCCATGACCATCTTCAACCTCTCCCGCCTCACCAACGACACCTTCAAACTCGATATCGAACGCATGCGCCGCGGCTGGTACTCGGACAAATATTTCGAGAACATCGGGCGGATGCTCACCGCGCTCGCCTCAGAAAAATATATCTATTCCGGTCAAAAGCATAATTTGCCTGTCGATGTTTCCGCGAAGAACATCGAAGTTGGCGACATCGAAGTGGAGATGCAATGGTTCACGCGCCGACTTGGCAACACGATCGTTGTCGGCATTGATAAATCGCTGGCGATGCTCCGTCATTGTACGGGGTATTGGGATGGCGATACTTTTGTAGACACGTCAGACAAACTCGAAGTGTGGGCGGTCCACGATGGGACGGTGGTCAAATCGGATGGCAACCCGTTGAACGCGGAGCCTGTTATCAAGGTGCGCGGGCGGTATCGCGATTTCGCGTTGCTTGAAACGCCGTCGCTGGGCGTGTTGACTCGTTCGAGTCGCGTGGCAACCAATGTCTACGAAACGCTGACCGCCGCGCGCGGCAAGCCAGTCCTATTTTTCCCTGCGCGGTTCGATCTGCACGAAGTCCAAGCCGCGGATGGATACGCCTACAATATCGCCATCAAACGCTTCAATGCAGATCACTCGCACGAGATCAGTTCATATGTTTCGACCGACGCGCAAGGCGATTGGTGGGGCGGCGCGGGCGGCGGAACGGTCGCGCACGCGGCGATCGCATCCTTCCTCGGCGACACAGCGGAAGCGATGATGCAATTCTCGCGCATCCTGCCTGCTGGCATCCCGCGCATTGCGCTGGTGGACTTCAACAACGATTCGGTGGGCGATACTCAGCGTGTGATGGAAAAAATGTTTGCGAAGTATAAAGAGTTGTGCGACCTCGGCGATGAAGCGGAAGCCTCGAAATATATTTTGTACGGAGTCCGTTTGGACACGAGTGGAACTTTGCGCGATGTGTCTGTCGAACCGCTGGGCGACCCCGCGCTCGATCTGGGAGTGAACCCGCGGCTGGTGTTCAACGTCCGTCAGGGGTTGGATTCGGCTTGGGAAAACTGGAGCATACCCCCCGTCTGGAAAGACGCGGCGCGTGAGTATTGTCGCAATGTCAAGATCGTCGTCTCGGGCGGGTTCGCTCCCGAGAAGATCCGCAAGTTCGAGAAGTTGGGAGTCCCTGCCGATATTTACGCGGTGGGTTCGTGGCTATTCAACAACAACGGCGGCACCGTGACGGATTTCACCGCCGACGTGGTGCGCGTGAAACTTCACGGCGAATGGGTGGACATGGCAAAGATCGGGCGAAGACCTTTGGCGAATGAAAATTTGGAACGCGTATGGTGAGGGGAATTTATTCTGCGAACATTTCAGCCAAAAGCGCAAGGACTTCTTTTTGTGTCGTTGTGCTAATCTGTCCCAGGCGCTTCACGAGACGAACTTTATCCACCGTGCGAATCTGGTCGAGAACGATCTGACCTCGCTTGCCTTGAAATGCGCATGCGACTCGAGTGGGGTATGCGTGACCGCGCGTTGTCATCGGCGCGATAATCACCGTGGAAATGTGCTCGTTCATTTCATTGGGTGAAACGATCAGGCAGGGGCGAGTCTTTTTGATCTCCCTGCCTTTGGTGGGGTCGAGACTGACAAGATAGACTTCGAATCGTTTGACTACCATACCCATTCGCTTCTATCCCACTTTGTTTGCGTCGGTTTATCGAGCAACTGATCGTCGCCTTGTTCCGCCATGGCGCGGAATTGCTCAGCCCAGCCGTTGCGCGGACGCGAAATAGAACGAATGACGATCGTCCCTCGTTGGACGGCGATCTCTACTTCGTTGCCGAGGCGCGTTTGATCGATGAAGGGTTTGGGGATGCGAACACCGCGCGAATTGCCGATCTTCACTACCTGGGTTCTAATGGAGTTCATAACTGCCTTTCCTGTTGTGTAAGCACATTGTACTTACGGAACGGAAATCGGTCAAATGCGAGAACGGGGAAATGGAACCTGCGTTTTTTACAAAGATTTTACAGCGGGGTAATTGCCTTTTCAAGGAATCCCTTTACACTTGGCGCAAGGAGTTGATATGACCCTCACCCGCCGCGATTTTCTCAAAATGTCTGGCATGTTCGCCGCATGGACCGCGCTCGCCTCCTGCGCGCCGAACGAGATGATGACGCACACACCGACAGCCGCGCCTGTCGGGACTGCGTTCCCAACCCTGCCGCCTCAACCGCTCGATGATGAAGCCTTGCTCGTTCACACGTTGAAGCGAATGACATTTGGCGCCACGCCCGCGATGATCGAGAAAGCGAAACGCATCGGACTCTCCGCATTCATCGAAGAACAACTTTTCCCCGAATCGATTCCCGATGACGCGACCGATAAGATGATGGATCAGTTCACCACATTCAGCATGACTCCTGCTGAGCGATTCAGATTGGAGAAAAAAGGCTTGCCCGTGCAGGAGTTGATCACAGCAACTCTGCTCCGCCAGCGATACAGCGAACGTCAACTCTTTGAAACGATGGTGGATTTTTGGGGAAATCACTTCAGCATCTACATTGCGAAGAACGCATGTAAAACTTTAAAGACCGATGACGACCTCAAGACCATCCGCCCGAACGCGTTTGCAAAATTCAGTGACCTGTTACACGCTTCCGCGCATAGCCCCGCCATGTTGGTCTTTCTCGATCAGGCGACCAGCATCGGCACAGCGCCGAATGAAAATTATGCGCGCGAGTTAATGGAATTACACAGCATCGGTGTGGACTCGGGATACTCGCATCATGATGTCGAAGAGGTGGCGCGCGCCCTCACAGGCTGGACGGTGGTTAGTCCGCGCGATCGAAAAAAGGAACCTGGCACGTACTTCTTCAATCCTGAGATTCACAACAGTGGAGAAAAACATGTTCTCGGCATGATGATCTCCTCTGGCGGCGAAGACGAGGGCATGATGATCCTCGATATGCTGGCGAGTCATCCCAGCGCGGCGAAGTTCATCAGCCATAAACTGGCGGTGCGATTCATTTCCGATTCACCCTCACCTGAAGTTGTGGACTCGCTCGCGCAAGTCTTTACCCAAACTGACGGTGATGTCCGTTCGCTTCTGCGCGCGATCGTTCAATCCGATTCGTTCAAGTCATCGGCGGGACAAAAATTCAAGAAGCCGTTGGACTTCTTCATTTCGACTTTGCGGCTCACCGATGCAACTCTGACAGTCAACGGGCGCAATGGACGCAAGATTCAAGAACATCTGCGCCTGCTCGGGCAGGTTCCGTTCACGTGGTCGCCGCCCAACGGTTTCCCCGACAACGAAGAATATTGGTCAACAACGAGCGGCTTGCTCGACCGTTGGAACTTCGGCTTGCTCCTCACCTCGAATCAGATCCGCGGCATGGAAGTGGACTTGAAAAATTTGACCCGCGACGCCGCCTCTGCCGAAGATGTTGTTGACGTGTTGAGCCTGCAATTCCTCGGTCAACGTTTGCCCGATAATGCCCGCGCGATTCTTGTTGACTTCGCATCTTCGGGTGATCTCGATAAAGATATTCCCTCCATCGCGGGCTTGATCCTCGGCTCGCCGCATTTTCAGATGAGGTAAGTGATGTTATGCAGTAGCAAACCATCCACGAATACTCACGAATAAACGAATAGGCGCGTCGCCATTCGAGAATTCGTGGCTTTATTCGTGGACGGTAGTCACTCTCACAAAAAATATTTCACGATCAGGAGCGTTCTTGCGTAACATCAGATGAGATAACTCACCTTGCGGAGAAATCGTGAGACCCCAAAGGGGTCAAATGATTATAGTAATGAAGGATGTATCACATTCAACCCCGAAGGGGTGTCAGTGCGTCAAAGAAATGTCATCTGTCGCCACGGCGCCACGCGACGCTTCGGGATTTGAATCCACAATCGCTATTTTCTATAACATTGCCATCCCTTCGGGATTAGAACGGGCATGTATTGAGGTAAGTTGGTCGTGCAAAGATCAGCCATAGAGGACACCGAGAGCATTGAGTTCCAAATTCTTTTCTCAGAGAACTCTGTGGCTAAGAATCACACAAAGGACAACGAATGAACACACAAATTTCACGCAGAGATTTTCTCAAACTCGCTGGCAGTTTCGCGGTCGCGCCCGCGCTCCCCGCATGGATGCCGCGCATGGCGTTCGCGCCGCAAGGCGTCCAGCCTGCTGGCGACATCCTCGTCGTCGTTTTCCAACGCGGCGGCATGGACGGCATCAGCGCGGTCATCCCGCACGGCGACCCGCATTATTACGAGAATCGTTCCGCGCTCGCGATCCCCGAACCCGAAGATGGAAGCGACAAAACTGGAATTGACCTCGATGGATTTTTCGGACTGCATCCCTCGCTTCGTCCGCTCAAAGATCTTTGGGATGAAAAGACGCTCGCCCTCGTCCATGCGGTTGGTTCGCCCGACCCGACTCACTCTCACTTCGACGCCATGGACTACATGGAGCGCGGCACGCCAGGCGAGAAATCAATTCCCACAGGCTGGATCGGTCGCCACTTGCAGACAGCCCCCTGGCAGAATGAATCGCCCTTCCGCGCGATCGGCATGGGAGGCGTGATGCAAGCCGCCCTGCGCGGACCGATCCCCGTCACGACTCTCAAATCCATTTCGGATTTTCACTTGCAGGGTGATGTTTCTCAACTGACGGAGATCCGCGCAAGACTCGAGTCGTTATATAACCTTGGCTCGTCGCTGGATGGGGACGCGGTGGAAACTTTTAACGCGGTGAACATTCTCGACAAGATTGACGTAAACAATTACACGCCTTCGGGCGGGGCGGCATACCCCGAAACGGAATTCGGCATGGCGATGAAACAAGTCGCGCAAATTGCCAAAGCCGAGATCGGACTCGAAGTCGCGTGCGTGGACATCGGCGGCTGGGACACGCACAACCAGCAGGGACAACTCGAAGGCGAATTGCCCACGTTGCTCAACGAATTTTCATCGGGCTTGGCTTCGCTGTATCACGATCTCGGCGATAGGGCAAAGAACGTGACCATCGTGACGATGTCTGAGTTTGGGCGGCGCGTGAAAGAAAACGCCTCCGACGGCACCGATCACGGACACGGCAACTGCATGTTCGTCCTCGGCGGCGGCGTGAACGGCGGAAAAGTTTATGGTCAATGGCCTGGTCTCGCGCCAGAGAATCTGTATGAAGGCATAGACCTCAACATCACCACCGATTACCGCGATGTGTTGGGAGAAGTTGTCGAAAAACGATTGAAGAATCCCGCGCTGGTTGATGTGTTCCCCATGTATACTGATTGGAAGAATCTTGGGGTCGTGCAGGGATAACAAGAGCATCTTTCACCGCCAAGTTCGCCAAGCACGCAAAGATTTAAAAAGTTCTTCTTGGCGAACTTCGCGCGCTTAGCGGTTAAAGAACTTACTTTTCATCATCCAAACCTCCCCGTCACGTAATCCTCCGTCTTCTTCTGCTTCGGCGCGGTGAAGAGTAATCGTGTGGTTGTCGTAAGAGAACGCGCCCTACACAGAATACGAGGTTATTTTCTCAAAGTTCATCAGGAGAGAGGGGAGAGGGATTTGAGTACCTCACCCCCGATTCCCTTGAGCAATCGGCTCATCCGTTAGCCTCTCTCTCAAGGGAGTTCAGGGTGGCGAGTCCTTTTCTGCGTGATGACGATGATGAATTTCCAAGTCAACGGTTTGTTTGAGGATGGTTTTTAGCTTCTCCCCCTGGAGGAGACGGAGGAGGGTTTTGAGACCTCACCCCGATTCGCTTGAATAATCGGCGCGCCCTTTTCCCCCTTCGAGCAGCGCTCTAAGAAATTATCTCAAAAGGCATTCTGAGCCAATCTGCGAAACCAAAGCATAGCGCAGGCAAACTGAAGCAGGGCGAGATAGTTTTTCGCTTTCTTTTCGTAACGGATCAACAAGCCGCGACACTTGGATAACCATGCTAACGTTCTTTCCACCACCCATCGTCGAGCAGGATGCTTTTTTTACCCCTGCTCAACTTCTCTTCACCAATACGGCGAACATGCCCCGTATAGCGGTGCTTCTCTATCGCCGCCTTGCCTGTTGGGTTGTCATAGCCTTTGTCCAAACAAAGATGTTGAGGCTTTGCTTTCGTTACTTTCGGTCGTTCCACCACAATGGCTTCAATCGTTTTGTCCAACAACTTCGTATCGTGAACATTTGCCCCCGCGACAATAATCGCAAGCGGCCCGCCCAACCGATCCGTCAAAAGGCTCTTTTTCGAGCCGTTTTTGCCTCGATCTGTCGGGTTGGCTCCAATTTCATCGCCTCCCGAACGAGCCTTGCCCAGCGTGCCATCCGCGGCTTGCCATTCCCAATCCACCAGCCCCAGTTCTTCACATTCCTCCAGCAACAATGCCCAAAGCTTGGGAAACAAATCGATTTCCACCCAATGTTGGAACGTTCGATGAATTGTAGAATCATCGCCATACACGCGTGGAATGTGATTCCATTGACACCCCGTGCGCATCCGAAAAATCAAGGCATCCAAAACATTGCGCGGATGGATGCGCGGTCTGCCCGTTTCTTTGGGTGGGTCAAATTCCAAGATGAGCGGTTCCATGCGCTTCCATAATTCATCGGGAACCTCCCAGATAGTGGGTAGTGGCGTCTTTTTCTTCATCGTTGGGTTTCCTTTGTTGGCACTGAAATTATATGCCCTCAAAGAGTTTTGAGATAGTTACTAAGGGCTCCAAACTTGTCCTGAGCCTGTCGAAGGGTGGAGAGGAAGTAGTGACGGATTCTTTACTGTGGGATGGCGAAGCAAGATTCCAAGCCTCTGAGTGATTCAATCCATCGGCTTTCTGTTTGGCGTAATTTACGGGTTTGTTAGCTTACTATTTTAAAAGTTGCATCAAGTAGATTGGTTTTACAATATTACTACTCGTGGTAGTTTATTCAAAAGGAGAAAACCATTATGTTCGCAAAACGAATTGTATTCTCTCTGTTGGTCATCAGCCTCCTCCTTGCTGGTTGCGGAGTGGCAAAACCCAAGACCTATACGGTTGGGGTGATCATGGAGTTGGCGTGGCTGGCGCCTGCCTACGATGGGTTCAAAACCTCAATGACCGAACTGGGCTATGTGGAAGGAGAGAACATTACCTACGTCTATAATGAAGAAGTGACAGGAGGCGACCAGGCGGCGTTCGATGCTGAAGCAAAAAGACTGGTGGAACAGAACGTGGACCTGATCTTTACGATTGGAACCCTGCCCACCAAAGCCGCCAAATCAGCCGTGGAAGGAACAGACATCCCGGTTGTGTTCGACCCGGTCATCAATCCAGTGGAAGAAGGCGTAGTGCAAAGCGTCGCCAATCCTGGCGGCAATGTGACCGGCATCCAAGTGGTGAACCGGGCAGATAAAGCCTTGGAGTGGGCGCTCAAGGTTATGCCGGAGACCCAATATGTTTATATTCCCTACAACCCTGATGATCCGTTTATCGTAATGGTCATGCAAAGCCTCTTTGACGGAATCCCACAACAGGGAGTGGAGTTGCTACCCGCCAGCGCGGTGACCACCCCAGAAAAGATGGCCGCGGCGGTGGAAACCCTGCCGGATGATACGATTATTTTCATCGGACTGCTTTCGGCAAACCTCGAAGCCGGCTTGGATATGCTTGTCGCGCAAGCCGACCAATACGATGTCCCCATCTTCGCCACTGGGCGCGGCGGAGATACAACATTCCCAATCACCGACTACACCACCACATTTTCCGGTCAAGCCGAACAGGGCGCCCAAATCGTAGACCGAATTTTCAAAGGCGCAAAGCCAGCCAACACACCGGTGGAAACGGCTGAATACTATCTCTTCGTCAACCTCAAAGCCGCCCAGGCGTACGGTGTCGAAGTATCCGACGATATTTTGAAGCAGGCAAACAGCATCACTCGTTGACCGTAGCCCGCGTTGTTGACTTACTTCGCTTCACTCCCAGCCGATGGTTGATCCCAACCATCGGCTTTTTGTTGCGTCTCGACTGAAGCAGGGAAAGTTTGCATTTCTTCGCCGTAGGCGCGTTTCCACTATTGAATTTGGAATGTTTATAAACTTTATCGGTTATGATTTCATTTTGTTTTGACTTTTCGCAAAAACATCGAATTTCCATTGAAATTGAGGTCTGAATATGATAAAAAATTCCAAGAACATGATGTTAGACCGCGTGGATAAATCGCTCTTGCGCGCGCTTCAAGCGGACGGGCGTTTGAGCAACGTCCAATTGGCGAAGAAGATCAGTTTATCGCCGCCCGCCACCCATTCCCGTTTGAAGCGGTTGGAGAAAGACGGCTACGTCCGCCAGTACGCCGCCATCGTGGATCGAGAAAAGGCTGGCTACGATCTGCTCTGCTTCATCCACATCAGTTTGCAAATGCACAAAGTGGAGCAAGTGGAAAAATTCCGCGAAGCCACGCGGCGGATGCCCGAAGTGCTGGAGTGTCATCACATCACGGGCGAGCATGATTATTTGTTGAAGGTCGTCCTGAAAAATCGCAAAGACCTGGAGCGTTTCGTGGTGGACAAGATCACCCCGATCCCAGGCGTGGCGCGGATTCAAACCAGCCTCGTCCTGACCGAAGTCAAAGCCACGATGGCGCTCCCGTTGGAATAAATTTTCAACCACGAAACTTGTAGTTTATAACCCGCCGCGCACAAGATTTCAAGAATGCGTCAGGCTAAAAGCCTGACCTACTTCGGACCCTTTGTGGTCAATCAAAAATTCAAGGAGAACATTTCATGACCAATCCAACGCCAAAGACCATGGGGCAACAATTCGGACGCCGCTCGTGGGCGGAACCCTGGAAGATCAAGATGGTGGAGCCGCTCACCGTCACCACCCGCGAAGAACGCGAGCAAGCCTTGCTCGAAGCGGGCTTCAACACCTTCCTGCTCAAATCGAAAGACGTATACATTGACTTGTTAACCGACAGCGGCACAGGCGCGATGAGCGACCGTCAGTGGGCGGGCATGATGCTCGGCGATGAAGCCTATGCGGGGAGCAGAAACTTCTATCACCTCGAAGAGGCGATCCAAAAATACTACGGCTATAAATATATCGTCCCCACCCATCAAGGGCGCGGCGCGGAACATCTCATCAGCCAGACGGTCATCAAAAAAGGGCAGATCGTGCCGGGCAACATGTACTTCACCACCACGCGTTTGCATCAAGAATTGGCGGGCGGCGTGTTCTACGATGTCATCATTGACGAAGCGCACGACCCCACAAGTTTGAAACCGTTCAAGGGCAACATTGATCTCAACAAAGTGCAGGCGCTGATTGATAAACACGGCGCGGATAATATCGCCTACATCAGCGTCGCTGGCACGGTCAATATGGCGGGCGGTCAACCCGTGAGTATGGAGAATATCAAAGCCTTGCGCGCGCTGTGCAACCAACACGGAATCAAAGTGTATCTCGACGCGACGCGCATGTTGGAAAACGCCTACTTCATTCAACAACGCGAAGAAGGCTATGCTAATAAGACCATCGCGCAAATTCTCAAAGAGTTTTGCAGTTACACCGACGCGGCGTGGATGAGCGCCAAAAAAGATAACCTCGTCAACATCGGCGGCTGGCTGGCGATCAACGATTACGAGATTTTTGAAGAACTCCGCAATTTGGTCGTTGTCTACGAAGGTCTGCACACCTACGGCGGACAAGCGGGACGCGACATGGAAGCGCTCGCCATCGGCATCGAAGAATCGGTCAACGACGACCACATCCGCACGCGCATCGGTCAGGTTTTGTACCTCGGTGAATTGCTCACGGAGTGGAACATCCCCATCGTTCAACCGATTGGCGGACACGCGATCTTCCTCGACGCGAAAGCGTTCTACCCGCACCTCAAACAAATTGAATTTCCATCCCAAACCCTCGCGGCGGAACTCTACCTCGATTCGGGCATCCGCTCGATGGAGCGCGGCATCGCCTCGGCGGGGCGCGACCCGAAGACGGGCGATCATTACTACCCCAAACTTGAGTTGACCCGCCTCACCATTCCGCGCCGCGTCTACACCCAAGCCCACATGGATGTCGTCGCTGAATCGGTCAAAGCCGTGTACGACCAACGCGAATCGACTCGCGGCTTGAAGATGGTCTACGAGCCGAAGTATCTGCGCTTCTTCCAGGCAAAATTTGAACGGCTTTAGCGCTTGAAATCAAAAGGTCATTGAGAATTTTCTCAATGACCTTTTGATCTCGCGAGTAGCCGCTATCGGAAATAATTCTTCGGATGCGGATTTGTTTTTTTTCAGCATCCATCCGCGTTCATCTGCGTCCCATAAAAGAACTTGGGCTTATTGATTTTCTCAATGTAATTTCTGCTTTGCAAAATATAAAAGCAAAACAGAATAAATTTGATGGAAGCCCAGCAGCGCGCGGAATCCGAAATCCAGACTCACGCTTCTCTTCGCAGGGACAACTGCCGACCCGAAGTAGAGTTTTGTCGCCGCCCCAACCTGGTCCACCATCAGCCATGAGCGCGTGCGAGTCATAAAATCGCACATCAGTAATTCGTGAGCGCCTCGCGCTTCGACAGTCCACGCCGCGAAAGAATCGATTTCAGCGTTCGCTAGTCGCCTCGCCTGTAAATCGGTGGATGGTTTATTGACAAGCGCTTTCAAAATCAAACGCTCTGTTTTGAAAAGCCAGGTTGTGTAAAACACCAAAATAAATTCAGGGAAGGAAACTTGCTTGTCAATCGTTGTAGTGTAACAATCTACGTAATTTCCATTTATCGAATACTTTTCAAGCAATGAGTTTTCAGGCGGCGGGCATTTTTCAATGGATGGCATGTTTGTTCAGCCGAAATGGCTTCAACTTGAAAAACTTTTCAAAAAATTTGTCACGATCCGCTGAAATTCTTCAGGGTGATCCATGTTGGGCAGGTGTGCCGCGTCTTCCATTTTCACTTTTTTCACGGAAGGAATATGCTCTGCCATATAGTCTGCCGCTCCCTGAATATACGGGACGTCATGCGCGCCGACGATCACCAGAACGGGAATCGTGAGGTTTGCCAAGCGATCAAACGCCAGAGTTTCCGTGTTCGGTAAGCGTTTGCCACGTTTCAGCGCTTCATACGCCAGCGCCTTCCGATTCATTTCATATAGCAATGTGCGCATTGCTTGATTCACTTGTTCGGACGTTCGATCCATGCCATCGAACCAGATCTGCGTTTCGATCTCACAGACAAGATCAAGATCGCCTGCCTCGAACGCTTTCTCTGCTTCGGCAAATTTCGCGGGCGTTGGCGCATCTAACTCCAAGCCGCTGGGACCTGAGCCAACCATGATCAACGCTTTGACTCTGGATGGATGCGTTAGCGCAAAATCCATCGCCAAGCCTCCGCCCATCGAACAGCCCATCATAATCAGTGGCTCGTGAATTCCAAGAGCATCAAGCGCCGCGACCAAATCACCCATGTGATTAAACTCGCCGTCAACGGGTTCGCTTTTCCCATAGCCGCGCATATCGTGGCGCAGAACCTGATACTTGTGTGCAAAAAATGCGAACTCGTTATTCCACTGGCGACTGTCCGCCACGCCAGCATGGATCATCACAAACGGCAACCCACTGCCAGCCGTTTCGTAATAAATCTGCGCGTTGCCGTTTTTCACAAAGCCAGAATTGAATTGCGGAGCGGTCACGTTATTGTCCAACCATTGGACTGATCAATTGAAAGAGATTTCCATCGGGATCAGCCAACGTGGCGATCCATCCGCCGCCCATATCGTATGGCTCTTTGACAACGGTTCCGCCAATGGACTTGATCCGCTCAAATTCCTCTCGGACCTGTTCTGTCTCGAAATTGATCATCACCCGCCCTGGGTCTTTGGCTCTGCCGCCCATCTCCGAATGCTCCAGCACGGACATGAATGCGCCGCCCACTTGCCATCCCCAAAAACCATGTTCTGCGTCCAGCATGTCCGCTGGCTTGCCTAAAACTTTTTCGTAAAATGCGGCTAATACTTGCGGTTGAGTCGTTCCGATCATTACCGAGTTGAGATTTAACATGTGTCACAGCCTTTCTGTTTGGAGGGGAATGGTAGACTTCTTGCATAAGTGAGTTTTGTTGAGCCACAGAGACCTTTGAGAAATGCTCTTTTTCTCCATGTTCTCTGTGGTGAAGGGCCTTTCGCAAGAAACCCATCGTGTTTCATTGTAGAACATATATTCTGATTTGGCAAGATGGAAATAGACTTCCAAAATGGATTATATTCAGAACATGATCCTCGTTACTGGCGCAAGTGGCAAGACAGGCAAGGCAATAACCAAGGCGCTTTCAAAAGTTGACAGCATATGCGCGTTTGTCCATCGCGAAGAACAGGTCGCTGTTTTGAAATCCCTCGGCGCGGTGAAGGTCATCGTCGGCGATCTGCGCCATCAGGTAGACATTCGGTCCGCGATGCGAGGCGCGCGGGCGGTCTATCACATTTGCCCGAACATGAGTCCCAGTGAAACGGTAATTGGTAAATCGGTAATCGATGAGGCAAAGAAAGCAAGTGTGGAGCATTTCGTCTATCACTCGGTTTTGCGCCCGCAAATCGAAGCGATGAATCATCACTGGCAAAAGATGCGCGTGGAGGAGTCGCTTTTCGAGTCGGGACTTCCCTTCACTATTTTGCAACCTGCTCCGTACATGCAAAATCTTCTGGCGGGATGGAAGCGCACTATGGGTGAAGGAGTTTTGCGCGTGCCATATTCCGTAGAATCTAAATTCAGTTTTGTGGATCTGGAAAATGTGGCTGAGGTAGCGAGAATCGTTTTGACCCAGCCTGATCATACAAACGCCATTTACGAATTGGCAGGGACAATGCCCACGTCGCATGTTGAGGCGGCGGAAACCTTCAGTCAAGTCCTGAGGCGAGATGTGAAGGCTGAGATCATGACGATTGAAGACTGGAAACTTGGAATAGCGGGATTGAGCGATTATGCTTTGGAGAATCTGGTTAAGATGTTCGAGTATTACGATAGGCGGGGCTTGATGGGGAACCCAAATGTGCTGACATGGATTTTGCGAAGAGAACCGAATTCTTTAGAATCCTTTGCGGAAAGAGTTATGAAGGAACATTACGCAGAGAATTAATGCTGTTTCTTTTTCGAGAGAAATCAGAGAAACGGCATCCGAAGATGGTACAACCTTGTTTTTTGATAAACTTCAGGAAAGGTATAGTTGCTCGTTTTGGAGAGCAAGGCGGCTATGCAGGTTGTTGGTGTATGTTCTGGAGGCTAGATCGTGCAGACTTTAAAAAATTGCGCGGCGGGGGCACAAAAGAGATACTTCTTCAAATGGCTGAAAAAAATCAACAAGCAGGGTTGCTCACCTGCCTCGCAGGAAACCTGTTGAAAGGTTCGCTCATTTCTCCAGCACCACCAGCAACCGCGTCGCAAACAGGGATGGGAACAGGTCGAGAAATTTTTCCAGTGATTTTACAGCCGAATACATCCCTGTCGGGTACAGTTGCGGACCTGAGTACCCGCCCGAGGCGGCGTACGCCAGCGCCGAGAGGCGGATGGTTTTGACGCTTTTCCATGCCGTGAGTTGGGAACGATATTTCTTTCCAACGAAGATGCGCGTGGCATTTCCCTGCGCGGCGTAATAATCCAAATGTTCGGGCGACCAATCTGCGGGGGCGAGCCACTCGATTTTTTTCGTGATGGCAATCGACTCGACGTGGAACGCGCCGTACACGAGCAGTCCCAGCAGGCTCATGCACGGTTCGAGCAGGATGATCCGTCCGCCAGGGCGGAGGACGCGATGAAGTTCGATCAACGCGGTGCCAGGGTATTTCAGGTGATGAAACACATCGGTCGAGATCAGGTCGGAAATTGATTCGTCCTCAAACGACAGTTTGTACGCGTTTTCGATCTGGTCGATCCACGGAAAGGGGAATAACTCGGTGGTGATGCAGTTGGGAATCACATCGCGGATGTGTCCCATGCCCGAGCCGAGTTCGACGATCTTTGAATCGGACAATCCGCTCAACTGCGTCGCCGCGATTCGATACATGTCTTGATACGCCGTTCGCAGAATCGGCTTGCGATTCCATAACTCGTGATTTTTGTTTATCAAATCCTGATGTAAATTAATTCCCATGATTGATTTCTTTGTAAGTGGTGTGTGATCTCTTGTGACCCCGAAGGCGGTGCGTTGAGCCTGTCGAAACGGGTCAAATGATTATAGATGGTTGTGTGAGTGGTTGATAAACCCCGAAGGGGTGATATTCTTTTCCACGTGTGTCATCCCTTCGGGATTTGGGAATCGGAATGCTTGATTCTATAATCGTCACATCCCTTCGGGATTTTTTGTTTCAAACAAATTTTATCCGTCTTGCCGCAAAAGCGACCATGCGCAGTAACAACAAACCGTGTTTCCAGCGCGAGATATTGGTCGAGCCGTATGTCCGTTCGCGGTAACGGATGGGGAGGTCAACGATTTTCAAATTCAATTTTGCCGCGCCAAAGATCAAGTCATAGTCGCCGAACGGATCGAAATCGCCGAAGTACGAACGGTTCGCAGCGATGCGTTCGTAATCGTCTTTCCACAACACTTTTGTTCCGCACAACGTATCTTTGATGGGCTGACCCAACAACCACGAGAACGCGAGACTAAAAAATTTATTGCCGAAAAAATTCAACGTCTGCATCGCTTCTTTTTCCATCGGGTACACCAGCCGCACGCCGTTGATGAATTCGCCCTTGCCCGAAACGAGCGCCTCATAGAAACGCGGCAGGTCTTCGGGCGGCACCGTCAGGTCGGCATCGAGGATCATCAGCACATCGCCAGTGGCTTTGGCGTAGCCGAGTCGCACCGCGTCCGCTTTGCCGATGCCCGACTGTTGGAGAATCAGGCTGGGGGTGGATGGATGCGCTTTCACTTCCCGCTGGATTGCCGCGTACGTGTCATCCTTCGAATGTCCCTCGACGAAGACGAGTTCTGTCGCGCGCCCCATTTTGGGAGTCCGTTCGAAAATAGATTTGATGTTGCCCGATTCATTCCGCGCGGGGACGATGACCGACACCGTCGGCTCTTGTGCGCGTTGGATGGTTGGTCGCGCCACCACGAAGTTCGACAACGCGAGATGATGCAGGGGCCACAGCCGCACGAGAAATTTATTCGCCAGCCCGCCCAACGGAAGCGGAAAAAGAATCTCTTGCGTGATCTGCACTGGCTCGAACCCCGCGAGGCGCATCAACCCACGGATGTCTTCGCGCGTCAACCAGTTTTGATAGAGGTTGCGCGTGGCAAGGTTGAGACTTTGCGCGATGCCCAGCGGCAATTGCCAAAGCCTGCTGTAAAAGTTAAGGAGGATGCGCGTGCGCGGCGTGCAAAGTTTTTTAATTTCTTGAAAGACGCGTTGCACATCCCACAAATCATTGACGAGGTCGGAGAGGATAATGATGTCGAATGTTTCGTTGATCGCCGAGAGATCGTGCGCGTCGGCTTCGATGAATTCGATGTTCGGATGTTTTACTTTGGCGCGGCGGATCATCTCAGGCGAAAAGTCCACGCCCACGCCTCGCGCGGGATTCAACACGCCGAGCAGTTTCCCGTCCGCGCAACCGATCTCGATCACGCTCAGGTTCGGCGCGATGTGAAAGCGATAGATCTCCGCCAGCCGCTGGTGATACCACCTGCCCATGCCGCGCCACGAATCCGTTTTGCGCGCGATGGAGTCCCAGTGGGAGATGCGAGATTGTTGGTAGGCGACGCCTGACGCGTCGAAGGAGGGAGAGGATTTCATGTCGGTTTTGAATATGGTAACTGACCTCACACAGAACGTCCCGCAGGATTGGTTTAATCAACCTTATTTTGCGAGAAAACCTGCGGGACGGTGTGTAATATCTGTATGGTAACATTTTATCATTCAAAGAATCACAATGGATTCGACAACATCCCCTCAACGGAAAACAACCGCACTGCGGCTGAGCTTGTCCCTTGCTTTGATCGAGGGACTGTTCGTGTTCTGGAAGTTTCTCACCGCGCCTAGCGAAGCGGAGTCGGTCGTCTTCTTGCAGTATTCCGCGCTTCGATTGATCCTACTGCTGGCTGTGCTTGTCCTGTCGCTGGCGATTTTGCTTTTACTGGTTGCATCTTTCAAAAAGAACTGGCTCGAACTGAAAACGGGAAGACTCATCGCCAACCTGTGGGATAAGACCGAAACCTTCTGGGCATGGCTCGCGTTGGGCAGTCTAACCTATTTCCTGCTGTTCACTTCAAATCAGAATTTGGGATCGCTTGCTTCCTATCGTGAGCGTTTGTATCCGATCCTTGTCTGGATTGCCTTGATCGCGGTTCAATTCATTGTAAGTTTTGTCTTCGTCAAAGGAAGCGGCTCGAATCTTTTTCAAACCTATCGCTCATCCCTTGTTCCGAGCGGAATTGCCCTTCTCCTGCTCGCGCTCCTCATCCTCTTCATCGCCCTCACCAAAATTGGACTCACTCCCGACGCGATCTACTGGCAGGGACCTGGAGTCCCGTTGTTGATCTCACAGGTGGTCGTTGCGTGGGGTATCGGATTATTGTTCAACGTACTTGTTCTGCGATTCGGCGAAGTGGGTCGAAACCGAGTCAACGTGTTGGCTTGTGTCGCATTGTGGGCATTGGCGGTTTTTCTCTGGTGGAATCAACCTGCGCGGTCGTCTTACAATGTGCTCGAACCTGCGCCTCCCAATTTTCAGAGTTATCCATTCGGCGATTCGATCCTATACGACACCGTCGCGCATAAATTTTTGACAGGCACAGCATTGCCGAACGACTTTTGGGTCAAGCCGTTGTATTCTTTCTTTCTGGCGTTCCTGCATTTGTTCGCGGGAGAAAATTATGGACTGCTAGTTTTTCTTCAGATTGCGATTCTCGCCATCATCCCTGTCTTGGTTTATCTGCTCGTCAGCCGCATCGGAAATCGGACTGCGGGCGTCGTTGCCAGTCTGCTCGTGATCCTGCGCGAACAAAACTCGATCGCGCTGTCGAACGTCATTCAAGTATCTCATCTGAAACTGTTGTTGAGCGACGTGTTTTCAATGGGACTCGTCGTCCTCCTGCTCTGGCTGATGCTCCGCTGGTTCGAGAATCCGCGCGAACGACGCAATTCTCTTTTGGCATTGGGCGGCGTGTTGGGGTTGTTGACCCTGACGCGCGGACACCCCATCCTTTTGCTTCCCGTTTTTCTTGTGATCGTCTTCCTGTTCAACGCGGAAAATTTCCGACAACGAATTGCACGCGTAGGTTTCATCGCGGCTGGCGTTGGTCTGGTCTTGCTTCCCTGGCTCGCGCAGATTTACCAAACTACAGGGCGCATCGCGCTTCAAAGTCCCGTCTCGCCGTACAGCGCGAACATGGCTGGGCTGTACAGCATTACGCCTCATCTTGCGGATCCCGAAGCGTTTACTACGGATGTTTCGAGTCGAACGTTGGAAGAGTCCGATGCGCAGAACAAACAAGTCACCGACTTTATCCTCCAGCATCCCGATGAAGTCCTGCGATTCGTCTCGGCGCATTATTTCCATAACGTGATTTACAGTTATATTTATTTACCGCAATCGTTTCGTATCGAAAGTTTGAAAGCATATGTCGCCTCTGAGCCGTTCTGGGGCGCGTGGCAGGGTGAACTTTCATTTCAAAGTTGGATTTTGTTATTCATCAACATGGGCTTGATCGCGCTGGGATTCGGAACCGCGTGGAAGAAAAACAAATACCTTGCCATCGCTCCCGTGCTGATCGGCATGGGATACAACGCCAGTGTTTCCGTGGGACGCATCTCAGGCTGGCGGTTCATCCTCCCAGCCGATTGGATCACCCTCGTCTACTTTTCCATCGGGCTGGTTCAGTTCTCCTACATCATTTGGTATGTTGTTACTCGTTCCGCACAGGATGTTTCGGCGAGGGACGAATCACAAACGGTTGAAAAGACTTCCGCAAGTTGGGTCAATGCAACGACGATTGCAGTTGTCTTTCTTTTAATCGGATCGTCTGTCACCTACGGGAATCGGCTATTTTCAAATCGTTATCCTGAAAAAACCGCCCCACAGTTGATGAGCGAGTATTTGGTTGCCGCCGAATCGCTTGATCAGTCGTTAACCAACGATGATCTCGAACGTTTCCTTCAAAACGACCGAGCCGTCATCGCGTATGGACAGGCGATCTACCCATACTATTTGAAATCCGATTCGGGTCCCATCAACCACGCCTGGCCCGCATACAAACCGCGACCATACAATCGCGTTGTGTTCTATCTTGTGGGTTCAGAATCGTCGAATGTTATTTTGCCGATACCCTCTCCGAAATTCGATTTTCCCGACGGCGCGGATGTGATCGTGATCGGTTGCGCCAACGACAATGGGGACGTGGAGGCGTTGTCCGTTTTGCTCACGGGCGAATCGCCGTCGCTGTTCACGCGCGAGCCGATGCCCGCGCTCAGTTGTCCATTGCCTGAATAAACCGTCCCGCAGGTTGTTGCTTAACTTGCCTTATGCGCTCATAACTCCGAAGGAGTGAAATGATGATAGGGTTGCATCAAATAGGCGAGTCAACCCCGAAGGGGTGTCATGGGGTTTTATATGGCGGCATATCATCCCTTCGAATGCTCTTCATCCGAATCCCTCGTTTGACACCCCCTCATTCTCGGTTATAATTCAGTCACTGAATTTTGAACCGATGAATCCTATGGAAACCACAAACGAAGAACTGCGCGAACTTACCCTGCTCGAAAACATCGAAAA
The DNA here is from genome assembly GCA_016716235.1 of Candidatus Defluviilinea gracilis. Lineage (NCBI taxonomy): Bacteria > Bacillati > Chloroflexota > Anaerolineae > Anaerolineales > Candidatus Villigracilaceae > Candidatus Defluviilinea > Candidatus Defluviilinea gracilis. Next base: position 898,131 of record JADJWS010000001.1, on the reverse strand, counting down.
CGATCCAGATGTGAATCAGTCCACGCTGGCGACCCAGCTTGGCGTCGCGGTGGGAACCGTGAATTGGCATCTCAAGCGGCTCGTCGCGAAAGGCGCGGTCAAAGTCAAGCGCGCCGAACGCAAGAAGTTGCGTTACATCATCACGCCCGAAGGCATCGCCCTGCGCGCCCGTCTCGCGGTGGATTATGTCGAGCGGTCGTTTTCGATCTATCGCAAAACGCGACAGCGCGTGAAAGAACACATCGCAAAAATTCGCGCGGCGGGATTCGATCGCGCGCGCGTCGTCGGCAAGGGCGATGTGGTGGACGTGTGCAAACTCACCTGCATCGAACAGGGCGTGACGATCGTGACCGATAAAAACGCGCCGACGATTCAAGTAGATGGATTCAAAGTGACTCTCAACATGGATGGGACCTCATGAAACATATTTTGATCACGGGCGGCGCGGGCTACATCGGTTCGCTTCTGACCTCCGAACTGCTTCGGCTTGGATACCGCGTCACCACCCTCGACTCTCTGCTCTTCGGCGGTGAAGCCATCGTCCCGTTTTTGCATCATCCCAATTTTCATTTCGTGAAAACGGACGTGACCGAACCGCGCGCCGTGAAGGACGCGCTCAAAGATGGTTGGCAGAAACCTGACGCGGTGATCCATCTCGCCGCGATCGTTGGATTCCCCGCGTGTCAGGCGGTGGGGAAGCAGGTCGCGTGGAAGTACAACGTTGATTCAACAAAGATGGTTTATGAACAAGCGACAGACTTGGGCGTGGAGCGATTCGTGTTCGCATCCACGTACAGCAATTATGGATTATCTCAAGACGGCAAGCCTGTCACCGAAGAGTCGCCGTTGAATCCGCAATCGTTGTATGCTGAAACGAAGATCGCGGCGGAAGAATTTTTACTTTCACAAAAAGATTCGCCGACCGCGCCATTGTTGTTCCGATTTGCCACATTGTATGGATTATCCCCGCGCACTCGCTTCGACTTGATCGTGAATCAATTTGTGCTGGAGGCGTTCACCAAACGCGTGCTGGTCATCTACCAACGCGGCTACTCGCGTTCGTTCGTCCATATCCGCGACGTGGCGCGCGGCGTCATCATGGGACTCGAAGCGGAGCAGTCGAAAATTCGCGGACAAATTTTCAATCTCGGCACCGACAATGGCAACTACTCGAAAGACGATATCGTGACGTTGGTCCGCAAGCGCATGCCCGAAGTGGAAGTGGAATACAAAGACCTCACCTTCGGCGGCGACATGCGCGACATCACCGTGTCGTTTGCCAAGATCAAAAGCGTCCTCGGCTTCGACACCACCCTCGACGTGGACGACGGCATCCGCGAATTGTTGTTCGCGTTGAAGACGGGTCTCATCCAGAACCCGACCGATACGCGGTATCGTAATGCGCAGTTTATCGTTCAATAATAGTAGACCTCACAGGTCTCAAAGACCTGTGAGGTCTTGCTAAGGAAAATATGACCAACACCTTCTGGCAAACCAAAAAAGTCATCGTCACGGGCGGATCGGGCTTCCTCGGCTCGTTCGTCGTCGAGAAACTCCAGCAGCGCGGCGCGAAAGATATATTTGTCCCACGCAGTTCGCAGTACGATCTACGAAAATCGGAAGACATTTCGCGCGTCCTCACTGATTTCAAAGCCGACATCGTCATCCACCTCGCCGCCCTCGCAGGGGGAATCGGCGCCAACATGGGGCGACCCGCCGAATTTTTCTACGACAATTTGATGATGGGCGTGCCGTTGCTTCATCAGGCTTGGCAAAAGGGGATTGAAAAGTTTGTCGCGGTTGGTTCAATTTGTTCGTATCCAAAGTTCACGCCGCTTCCTTTCAAAGAGGAGACCCTTTGGGACGGCTATCCCGAAGAGACAAACGCGCCGTATGGTTTGGCGAAGAAAATGCTGCTCGTGCAATCGCAGGCGTATCGTCAGCAATACGGATACAACTCAATTTATTTGATGCCAGTGAATCTGTTCGGTCCGCGCGATAACTTTGACCTGGCGACCTCGCACGTCATCCCCGCGCTGATCCGCAAAACCGTCGAAGCGACCGAACGTGGCGAGGAGGAAATCCCCGCCTGGGGCGACGGCTCGCCGACGCGCGAATTCCTCTACGTGGAAGACGCCGCCGATGGAATCGTCACCGCCGCCGAAAAATACAACGGCTCCGAACCTGTCAATCTCGGTTCGGGTTACGAAATTTCCATCAAAGACCTCGTGGAGATGACCGCGAAAATGACAGGTTTTACAGGCAAGATCGTCTGGCAGACAGACAAACCGAACGGTCAACCCCGCCGCGCGCTCGACGTCAGCCGCGCGAAAGACTATTTCGGCTGGAGCGCACAAGTCCCCTTCGAGGAGGGGATGCGGCGCACGATCCAATGGTTTAAAGAAAATCGAAAATAAACGGAACGCGGACTTCAGTCCGCTTATGTTGCAAATAGCGGACTAAAGTCCGCAATCCGAAAATGACCGAACCTACCACCATCTACATCAAACCCACCAAAGGACTCGCCGCGCTGAACCTGCGCGATCTGTGGACGTACCGCGAGTTGGTCTTCTTCATGGTCTGGCGCGATGTGAAAGTGAAATACAAACAGACTCTGCTCGGCATGGCGTGGGCTGTCATCCAACCCGTGATGACGATGCTCGTGTTCACCTTCCTCTTCGACAAAGTGGCAAAACTTCCCACCGAAGGGATTCCGTATCCCGTGTTTTCGTTCACCGCGTTATTGCCGTGGGGTTTGTTCGTTGTCGCGCTCAATCAGGGCAGCCGCTCGCTCGTGGCGCACAACAACATGGTCACAAAAATTTATTTCCCGCGCTTGATTCTTCCCATGTCATCGGTCTTCGCAGGTCTTGTTGACTTCGCCATCGCGTTCGTCATTCTCATCGCGCTGATGATTTACTATCAAGTGACTCCCGCGTGGAATTTGATTTGGACTCTTCCGTTCTTCCTCCTGCTTGCGATCATCACCGCCCTGGGAGTCGCGTTGTGGCTCTCGGCGGTCAACGTGAAATATCGTGACGTGAATCAAGCCCTCCCGTTTCTGACTCAGTTTTGGCTGTTCGCCACACCTGTAGCCTACTCGGCGTCTGTGGTCTCTGCGAAGTGGCAGATCCTCTACTCGCTCAACCCGATGGCAGGCGTCGTGAACGGATTCCGCTGGGCGCTCCTCGGCGCAGGCAATGGACCTGACATCACATTGTGGGTTTCTGTCACCATCTCTATTCTGATTTTTATTTCAGGACTTTTTTATTTCAGAAGCATGGAAAAAACTTTCGCAGATACGATTTAGATAAATAGATAGTAGAGAATAGAGAGCAGAGGATAGAAAGTAGAAAGTAGTCAACCATCCAGTCTCCAATCTCTAATCCTCTATTCTCTAATTCTCTAATCCTCTAATTCTCAATCTCCAATTACCACTTACCTCTCACCCAATGACCACCGCTATCTCAGTGCAAAACCTCGGCAAGCAATACAAGATCGGCGCGGCGGAAACCAAGTTTCGCTATAACATGCTGCGTGATGTGATCGTGGATACGGTCTCGGCGCCGATCCGTTTGGCGAAAGCGCTCGTTGGAAAATCGGACCGACGCTTGAATCAAAATTTCATCTGGGCGTTGCACGACGTTTCCTTCGACCTCGACGAAGGCAAAGTGCTGGGCATCGTCGGACGCAACGGCGCGGGGAAAAGCACACTGCTGAAAATACTCTCCCGCGTCACCGAACCGACGACGGGGACTGTTTCCGTGCGCGGACGCGTCGGCTCGCTCCTCGAAGTGGGGACGGGGTTTCATCCCGAACTGACGGGGCGCGAAAACATCTACATGAACGGCGCGATCCTCGGCATGAAGCGCGCCCAAATTGACCGCAACTTCGACGCCATCGTGGACTTCTCGGAAGTGGGGCAGTTCATTGATACGCCCGTCAAACGCTATTCATCGGGCATGTACTTGCGGTTGGCGTTCGCGGTCGCGGCGCATTTGGAGCCTGACATTCTTGTTGTAGATGAAGTGTTGGCAGTGGGTGACGCGGAGTTTCAACGCAAGTGCATCGGCAAGATGAACGACGTGGCGCAACAGGGACGCACGGTTTTGTTTGTGAGTCATAACATGTCCGCGATTCTGCGATTGACTCAAGAAGCCATCGTCTTGAAAAAAGGACAACTCATCAAGCGCGCGCCGACTCCCGAAGCCGTTGATTTTTATCTCGCGTCGGGTCAAGCCGAATCAGGCGAGCGCGTTTGGGAGGCGGACGAGGTCCCAGCGGCGAGCGCGCCATTTAAACCCGTATCAATCAAAATCAAAGAAAGAAACGGCGCGGTCGTAGACACCGTCCGATCCACCGAGCCAGTCGTCATCGAATTCGAATATCAACTCGACGCGCCCGTCACGGGTCTGCGCGTGGGCATGTATCTCAACACGATGCGCGGCGAATATGTTTTTACCGCGTTCGACACCGACGATGCGCAACAGTTCGAGCAGTTCGGCGCGCGCGCGGCGGGACGTTACGTGAGTCGTTGCGAAATCCCCGCCGATTTTTTCAACGAGGGTCGTTACTATCTCGGCGTCAACGCAAGTTCGTTCGGCGTCAAGCGATATTTCATGGACGAGAATGCCATCTCGTTCAACGTGGATATTTCAGGCGCGCCTGGCACGCAATGGCCCGAACTGCGGCAAGGACCGATTCGTCCGCGTTTGAATTGGAAGATCGAGAAAATCAGCGGTTAGAGAATAGAGAGCAGATGATTAGTCATCGGACTACTCTCTACTCTCTAATTATCTACTCTCTCTTTATGAACAAAAATTCCCTCCGCAACTTTTTGGGCGCACTGCCTCTCGCCGCCGAACTCGATTATTCGCTTCGGCAAAAGAATCGCGCCCGCAAAGACCACTTCAACCTTTCGCGCCTAAAAAAATCACTCCCTCAAGCCGTTGAATCGATCAAGCCAATCCTTCAATCACCAATACGCAATCCGCAGTACGCAGTAAAAAACATCCTCTTTTTCGCCACCCTCCACTACTGGATCGAACAAGCCGCGTACATCTCCCTCGCCCTCGCGGGACTCGGTCACAAGGTCACGCTGTTGACTCTGCCCTATTCCGAATGGCACAAAGAGATGGATAAACTGACTCAGAAACAACGCGGACTCCACACAAGAGACGCCCTCTTTCCTCTTTCTTCTTTCGTTCCTCACGTTTCCATGCTAGACCTTCGACCTTCAACCTTCGACCTCCCAGCCCCTCTCCACACTGACATCGCCGAAATCTCCCTCTGGGACGCGCAATACACCCTCATGCGCGAAGAAGTGGACATGTCGAACGCGAAAGACAAAGCGTTGTACGATCTGCGGATCAAGCGCAACACCTTCGCCGCCCTCGCCGCGCTCGAGTGGATGCAAGCCAACAAGCCTGATGTTGTGCTTGTTCCCAACGGATTGATCCTCGAAATGGGAATCGTCTTCCGCGTTGCGAAATATTTGAACATTCCCGCCGTCACGTTTGAATTCAACGACCAGCGCGAACAAATTTGGCTGGCGCAGAACACGTCCATAATGCGGCAGGACACGGACTATCTCGTCGAAGCGCGTTGCAAACTGCCGATGACCGACGAAATGTACGAACGCCTCGCCGACTTGGAGAACGCCCGACGCGGCGCGCGCGTGTGGGGAAAATCAAAACGACTGTGGCAGTACGTCTCATCACAAGGCGCCGAAGAGACGCGCAAAGCCATGGGCTTGGACAACAGACCCATCGTCCTGCTTGCCGCGAACGTGTTGGGTGACAGTCTCACGCTTGGGCGAAACATCTTCGCCGAATCCATGAGCGAGTGGATCACCAAGACCGTCCAATACTTTGCGGAGCGGACGGATGTACAACTCGTCGTGCGGATTCACCCTGGCGAGAAAATTGTCCCGCAGGCGAAATCAATGGGGACTGTCGTGCGCGAAGCGTTGCCCGAATTGCCGAGTCACATCCACGTGATCGGCGCGTTGGACAACATCAACACGTACGATCTGATCGAGATCGCAAATCTTGGGTTGGCATACACAACCACCGTCGGCGTCGAGACCGCGATGAACGGCATCCCCGTCATCTCGTGCGGACAAACGCATTATCGCGGTCGCGGCTTCACAATTGACCCGAACTCGTGGGATGAATATTTTGCCGCGCTCGAAAATGTTTTATCCGATTTGCCCGCGCATCGTTTGAACGATGAACAAACCGCGAAGGCATGGAATTATGCATATCGTTTCTTTTTTGAATATCCGCGTCCATTCCCATGGCGGTTGATGAATTTTTGGGATGACCTTGACGTGTGGTCTCTCGAAAAAGTGTTGAGCGATGAAGGAATGAATCATTTTGGAGATACGTTCAGGTTTTTAGTCGGTGAGCCGTTTACGTGGAAATGAAACTCGGTGGTCGAGTAGTCCTGAGCGGAGCGTAGCGGAGACGAAGGACGTATCGAGACCACCACGCCGTAGAGTAATTTTTGTAACAAATATACTTTTGAAACTTGGTGGTCTCGACTGCTTGCGTCTCGACCACCGATGAAATAAAAACATGACAAACGAAACCAAACAAAAAGTCCGCGAGTTTTATGATGAGATCGGCTGGCAACAGGAAGACGACGGGAATTATCAAAACGCCCGTTACGAAGACCTGCGCCCCGTCTCGCGCGAATACATCCACAAAACGCGCCTGCGCGTGATGAACGGATTGATTCCCACAGGCAACCTCCTGCTCGACGCGGGTTCGGGTCCTGTGCAATACGAAGAATATAAAGTCTATTCGCAGGGATACCAAAAGCGCGTGTGCCTGGATATTTCCATTCAAGCCTTACGCGAAGCGCGGACACGCATCGGCGATCACGGACTGTTTGTCGTCGGCGACCTCGCCAATTTGCCGTTCAAAGCCGACGCGTTCGACGGCGCGGTTTCGATGCACGCGATCCATCACCTCGCGCTCACCGAACATCCGCGCGCGTATTCTGAAATCCATCGCGTGCTCGCCAGCGGACGAACTGCGGCGATCGTCAACGGCTGGCATGATCCTCTTTTGAGTCGCGTCGCCGAACCGTTGATCGGACTCATGCGCAAACTTTCGGGTCGCTCGGCGAAAAAGAAAAAAGAATGGCTCAGCGAAGAAGACCCCGCAGGGACGTTCGTGCAAAAGATGACTCCCGCGTGGCTCAAGCGCGAGATCGGTTCGAAGATGCCCATCGAAATCAAACCCTGGCGAAGCATGAGCACGCGCATCTTGCGTTGGTTCGTCCGTCCGTTCGGCGGGCGCGCGTTTTTGCGATTCGTGTTTTGGCTCGAAGCCGTGTTTCCAAATTTTTTTGCCGAGAACGGGCAGTATCCGTTGATCGTGATTAGAAAATAGAGACTGGAGACTAGAGACTTTGTCCAAGTTTACCGATCAGCAATATCTCAAGACCGATCAATACAAAGACTCATCGAACCTCGACGCGCGCGTGGCGATCCATCAACGCTTCAGCACAAATCCGTATGGCTGGATGAATTGGGTCTTCGACCATCTGTTGAAACTTCCAGCAAACGCGAAGATATTAGAACTCGGATGCGGACCTGGATATTTGTGGAAGGAAAACAGTCATCGCATCCCATCCACGTGGGACATCACCCTCTCGGATCTTTCCGCAGGGATGCTTGATTCGGCTTGGCGGAACTTGGTCGTCACTGGGAGAGCATACAACTTCAAAGAGATCGACGCGCAGGAAATTCCGTTCCCCGACGAAACCTTCGACGCGGTCATCGCCAATCACATGCTGTATCATGTCCCTGACAGAGCGAAGGCGATTCGAGAGATGAAACGAGTCTTGAAAACGGGCGGTCATCTGTTTGCAACGACTGTCGGCGAACGGCATATGCAGGAAATCACGGGCTGGTTGGAGGAGATCAGCAACGGGAATTATGTCAGCAAGGCGACGTTATCTTTTACTCTGGAGAATGGACTGGCACAATTGAAATCCGTTTTTCCGCAAGTGACCCTCTCTCGTTACGATGATAGTTTGCGCGTCACTGAATTGGAACCGCTGGTTGCTTATCTGCGTTCGATGACTGCTCTTTCTGACCTTCAGGAAGGCAAGTTGGAGCAAATTAAGCAAGCATCGCAAGATAAACTGGAGCAACAAGGCTCAATCTTCATCACAAAAGATTCTGGCGTGTTTGAAGCGATAAAGTAATTCATCCCAACTCGGTGGTCGAGTAGTCCCGCCGCGCTGAGCGGAGCGACAGCGAAGTCGAAGCGTGTGCGGGACGTATCGAGACCACCAGTGACATGTGAATATGAAATCAAAAGGTGTGGTCTCGATACGTGGCGCGAAAACCATGCGCCACTACTCGACCACCGTATGAAAACAAGAAGTGTGGTCTCGGTACGACACTCGCTATCGCTCGTGTCTACTCGACCACCAGAGGTAACAGGAGAAATCATGGACTGGAAAAATCAAGTCATACTCATCACAGGCGGGACGGGGTCTTTCGGCAAGAAGTTTACGCAGACTTTGCTTGCCGAGAAACAGCCGAAGAAGATCATCATCTTCAGCCGCGACGAGTTGAAACAGCACGAAATGCAGGTGGGCGGATTCAACCATCCGTCACTGCGCTATTTCATCGGCGATATCCGCGACAGGGAGCGACTCGTCCGCGCGATGCATGGCGTGGATATCGTTGTCCATGCGGCGGCGTTGAAGCAGGTCCCAGCGTGTGAGTACAACCCAATGGAAGCCATCAAGACCAACATCATGGGCACAGCGAACGTGGTCGAAGCCGCGTTGGATGCGGGCGTGAAAAAGGTGATGACCATCAGCACGGACAAAGCCGTCAGCCCCGCGAATTTATACGGCGCGACAAAACTCGCCGCCGAGAAGTTGACCGTCCAAAGCAACGCATATGCCGCGGGTTCAGCGACCCGCTACTCGTGCGTCCGATACGGGAATGTCGTCGGCTCGCGCGGCTCGGTCGTGCCGTTGTTCCTCAAACAACGCGAGAATGGGACAGTCACCATCACCGACGAGCGCATGACGCGCTTTTGGCTGTCGCTGGAGCAGGGAGTCAAATTCGTCATTGACTGCATCGAGCAAATGGAAGGCGGCGAAGTGTTCGTGCCGAAGATTCCCAGCACGAAAGTCGTTGACCTTGCCAAAGCCATCGTGCCGAATGCAAAGATCAACATCATCGGCATCCGCCCTGGCGAAAAACTCCACGAAGACTTGATCTCGGATGATGAGGCACGTCACACGATTGAACTCGACAAGATGTACGTCATCCAACCCGCCGAAGCAACGTGGTTCGGTTACTCGTGGAAAGACAAAGGCAAACCGCTCCCCGATGGATTCACCTACACCAGCGACAATAACTCCGAATGGCTCGATATTGACGGAATCAAAAAATTCGTTGCGCCGTTTGAGGAGTTGTTTAAGCAGGGGAAGTTGGAGGGGTGATGCGTGATACGGGATACAAGTTACGGGTTACGAGATACGTAACCTGTAACTCGTACCTTGTAACGTGTATCATGGAACTTGACACATGGCACGAATACTCATAACTGGCGCCAGCGGACTGCTCGGAATCAACCTCGCACTTGAAGCCAAGCGCGTGCATGATGTCATTGGCGTGGACAGGGGTAAATTGAAATCCGCTCCGTTTCGGGTGCTTCATGCAAATCTGCTCAGGTCGGGCAGTGTCAATTCCATTCTCGATTCGACAAGACCTGAGTGGCTCGTCAACTGCGCCGCGTTGGCGAATCTTGAAATGTGTGAAGAAGATCCAGAACAGGCGAGGCTACTGAATACAGAACTTCCGAGGGAGTTAGCCGCCGCTTGCGCCGAACGAAATATTCCCTTCGTCCATCTTTCGACCGACTCGGTTTTTGACGGCACAAAAGAGGGAGTGTACACAGAGGAAGATGAACCAAATCCGCCAGGTGTTTACTCTCAGACAAAACTCGATGGCGAACGCGCCGTGCAACAAGTTAACCCGCAGGCAATTATTGCCAGAGTTAATTTTTTCGGTTGGTCATTGGGCGCAAAAAGAAGCCTCCCCGAATTCTTCATCAACAACTTGAGCGAGGGCAAAAACGTCAACGGGTTTACGGATGTCATCTTCTGCCCGATGTGGGTCAATCATCTGGCGCAGACGCTCATTGCCATGCTCGAAAATGATTTGCACGGTTTGTATCACGTCGTCGGCGCGCAGGCGATGAACAAGTATCAGTTCGGGGTGGAGGTGGCGCGAAAGTTCGGGCTGAGAGAAAGCCTCATCGAGCCGCAATCAGTCGAAAGGTCGGGTTTGACCGCCAAGCGATCCCACAATTTATGGCTGTCTGTCCACAAGTTGTCCACAGATTTGGGGCGCGAAATCCCCTCGTTCTCCACTGGTTTGGACGGGTTCTATACACAGTTCCAACAGGGTTATCCACAGAAAATCAGGGGTTATCAACAGTAACGCAATTTGCCAAATTGCGCCACAGGAGACACATGAAAAATCTGCTCAAACTCGAAGAACTCTTTTTGTTCGGGCTCGCCCTTTTTCTTTTTTCTGGATTGGACTACGGGTGGGGATGGTACGCGCTGTGGTTTTTTGCGCCCGATCTGAGCATGATCGGCTATTTGGCAAACCCCCGCTTCGGCGCCTGGACGTATAACTTGGTCCACCACAAGGGGCTTTCGGTTGCCCTTTATGCCTTGGGCGCCCTAACCTCCACGCCGTGGCTGATGTTCGCAGGGACAGTCCTTCTCGGTCACTCCAGTTTTGACCGCGCCCTCGGCTACGGGTTGAAGCACGAAGACGCGTTCCAGAATACGCACTTGGGGAGGATTGGGAGGTAATCTGAGATGGATAAATTCATCAACAATTGGGTAGCCCCCTATTATCTTCATATCCTGCATGGCAATTATTATTACTTATTGAAAGATGACGAACAAGTTTCATTCAATGAGAAGGTGAGAAAAGCCCTATTGGTTTTGGATGATGAAATCATTCAACGGCTTTTGTCAGGTGATTGGCGCGAGCAAATAACTGGAAGTTGGTTTTGCGGATTAAAAGGCTGGTCACAGTATGCTGATGAAATTGGCGCAAAACTTGTAGAAAGCAAAATGACATATGCTGGTCAGGGTCATTGTTTTGCGCTTGCATGTTTTGCAAACGATAAAAGCGTAAAATACCTTACAGAATATCTAAACATCTACCTTCCCAGAACGAATCTTCATTATGATCAAGCATGGGTTATGCCTGCTCTACTGTGGGTGGATAAACAAAACAATACCAATAATGCGTCCCAATATCTTGATTCAGGCGGTTTGTGGGAGAAATTTATTGCAGATAAGGATTCTGATTTATGGCAAATAGATTATCGCCAAGAGTATTTTTGGAACCTAATGAATTATTGTAGAGAAAATTTTATGCAACCAAAGAAATAAGCTTATGACCCTTGAACTGCTCAAATCCAAAACAGGATGGCATGATTCACGCGGAATCAATGACACCCCTTCGGGGTTGGTAAATCATCGAACCCGAATCTATAATCATTCCACTCCTTCGGAGTTTTTGCTCGGTCACTCCAGTTGTGATCGCATCATCGGCTACGGGTTGAAACACGAAGACGCATTTCAGAATACGCATTTGGGGAGGATTGGGAGGTAGGTTATGAATCTCGATGAACTAGTGAGAACTTTGCCTAAAGCTGAACTTCACATTCATTTAGAAGGTGCCATCCCTTCAACGACGGCTCTTAAACTAGCTCATAAATATTCACATCTAGGAGTTGTCGAAAGAGTTGAATCATTACAAAGGTCGGTTACATTTCAAAATTTTGAAGATTTCCATTCCTATTATCAGCTATGTATGCAGTTGATTCGCTCCGCTGAAGACTTTGCTCTTGTCGTGTACGAGTCTGGACGCGATATGATGCATCAGAATATTCGTTATCGAGAAGTGTATATTTCTATCTATCAACATCTTCACGTTTGGGAAAAGAATTTGCATTTTCAAGATGTTATTGACGGGATTACTGTCGGTCGTCAGAAAGCTCGTGATGACTTTGGCGTAGAAATGCAATGGATATTTGGCATTCCCCGCAATCGCCATTTCAGTGGCAGCAACCCTAGAGTTTTTGATCCTACAATAGCTAACGTTATTTTAGATTACGCTATTCAGGGACAAAAGCGTGGCGTAATTGGTATAGGGCTTGGAGGAAATGAGGTAGATGCGCCTCCAGAACCATTCCGCGACATCTTTCAGAAGGCAAAACAAATAGGTTTGCGAAGTATTCCCCATGCTGGAGAAACCAGTGGAGCTAGTAGTGTTTTGGGTGCCATCAAAGAGTTACAAGCAGATCGCATATGTCATGGCGTTCGCTCAACGGAAGATAAAAATGTAGTTAATAAATTGGTGGAACGCCAAATCCCACTTGATATTTGTCCAACAAGTAATATTCGCCTCAAGGTTTATCCAAAAATGAGTCAACACCCTTTTCGTGATTTAGATCAGTTGGGTGTATGTGTCACAATTAATAGTGATGACCCCTCAATTATTGGTAGTACATTATGTGACGAATATATCGCTGTAGCCAGAGAATTCGGATACACAATAAATGACCTTGTGCGTTTCGCTAGAAATTCAATCAATGTATCCTTTGCAACCATTGAGTTGAAGACAAAGTGCCTTCAAGAAATCGAACAATGGGAGAAGTCCCGCTTTGTCCATATTCAACGGTGATATCTCGAAAGTGACCTATGCCTCTTGAACTTCTCAAATCCAAAACCGAAGACCTGACAGGTTTTACGTGGCGCTTGCCCATCGGACTTCAGCGGATGGAATACAACTTGCTTAATCACGGTGCTGCGGAAACCTGTCAGGTCAGCTAGGTTAACAACCCTGAATATTCTAACGCTTGGTCAGACCATTTCCTTGCCTGTACGGATAAAAGCGTTCTGAGGCGTTCGTCAGTTTGAGCGTGTTCCCAACCCTCACGCCATAATTTGAGCATGAGGCTAATATCCTTTAGTTCTTTGCTGGCGGCTTCGGTTTGCTGAGAGAGAGTCCATTCGATGAATTGGACACATTCGTCCAGCATCGGGATGATCGCCTTGGCGCGAGCGGTTTTCTCGGCGGAGGAGGCAACCCGTCCCAGCGTGGCGGCGAGCGCTCCCAACTGCCGAGCGGGCGATTCTTTTGTAAAGGATTCGGCATATATGGTCATGGCTTTACTCCTTCAAAGTAATTCCGTGTGATACGTTCAACTTTATCGCAGATCGTTTTATCTTGAATAATAATGCTTCTGTTTTGATGCGGACGAATATTGATCAGCGATTCGAACTCGATTTCCTGCTCGTCAGGAAACCAGTTTGCGCCCCAAAGATCTTTCTGTTCACTGCCATCGTTCAACAGCAGTTGCTCGCATTCGTAGTGCATTCCGCTTCCACCTGCAAGGATTTCCCGTTCGATGTCAACGACGATCTTGATCATGCGCATTTCGGAAAACGACTCCAACATCTCTTGCATTTGCGATGATGTCGCTTTGCTGGTGAAAACATGAATGGGCATGCGCAGATTATAAGCCGAAAAATGTAATACGATAAAATACAATTCAACCCTTTTCGGAGGAACACATGGAAATTAAATTTGGAAATCGCACGATCGGATCGAACCATCCCACCTACTTCATCGCTGATATTGCGGCGAACCACGATGGCGATTTGGAACGGGCGAAACTGTTGATCCGTTTGGCGAAAGAGGCGGGAGCGGATGCCGCCAAATTCCAGAATTTCGACGCGCCGAAGATCGTCTCGGATTATGGCTTCTCGCACATGAACTCGCAGGTCAGCCATCAGGCGACGTGGAAGAAATCGGTGACCGAGGTCTATCGCGCCGCGTCCATTCCCTTCGAGTGGACGTTGACGTTGATGGAGGAATGTCAGGAAGCGGGCATTGATTATTTCTCGTCGCCGTATGATTTCGCCGCGATTGATTTCCTCGACCAATATGTGCCCGTCTACAAGGCTGGCTCTGGCGAGATTGATTGGATCGAAGCGCTGGAACGCATGGCGAGCAAGGGCAAGCCGTTCTTTATCGCCACGGGCGCGTCCACGATTGGGGAGGTGCAGAAGGCTGTCCATGCGGTTCTCAAGATCAACAAGCAACTCGTGTTGATGCAGTGCAATACCAATTACACCGCGTCCCCGAACAACTACGACCATTTGCATTTGAACGTATTGAAGACCTACGCGACGATGTTCCCTGATGTGATTCTGGGACTCTCCGATCACACGCACGCGGTCGCTCCCGTTCTCGGCGCGGTGACGCTTGGCGCGCGCGTCATCGAGCGTCACTTCACCGACAGCAACGACCGCGAAGGTCCCGACCACAAGTTTGCGATGGATCCCGCCAAATGGGCGCGCATGGTCGAAGAGACGCGCCTGCTTGAGCGTTCGCTTGGCTCTGCCGATAAATTTATCGCTGAGAATGAAATTGATACCGCTGTTGTGCAACGTCGCTGTCTGCGGGCGGCGCGGGAGATCAAGGCTGGCGAAGTGTTCACGCGTGAGATGATTGACGTGTTGCGCCCCGCCACTGTCGGCGCGATCAAGCCTGACCAGATTCAAGATGTCATTGGAACTAGAGCATTGACCGACATGCCGATGGGTAAAGAGTTGAGATGGACTGACCTCGGCGCGGCTTCTTGAGAGAGGAGATAGGAAAATGGACATCGCAGAATTCCGAAGCATAACTATGACTGTAATTCGAGAAAGCGGTATTGCTGATTACATACCCACCCTGATTCTCCCTGCTGAAGGGGTGGTAATGGCGCTCGAAGGAATTCCAAGTGATATAAGCCATGAAGATGCTGCCCGACAATGGATCAGAGAGAATGGTTACGAATCAGCGGAATATTTTTTGGCTTTTAGAGCGGCTGGTGATGAAATTTATCTCGAACACCGTAAAGACAATTTGTTGATTGGAACGGCTGTAATCGATAGTAGCCTGAAACTTGACACCTGACACTTGGAACGTGAAACTTTGAAAGTCATTTATTTCAGCAAGAACTACACTCCTCACGATTATCGGTTTCTGTCTTCGTTGGCACAAACGGAACATGAAATCTTCTTTTTGCAACTCGAGGCGACGACTCGGCAAACGGAGGATCGTCCTGTCCCTGCGAATGTTGAGCAGATTTTGTGGGCAGGCGGGCGGAGCGAATTCCGCTGGCGGGATGTGCCGCGTTTGACCTTCGATCTTCGACGTGTGATCAAAGAAATTCAGCCTGATCTGATTCACGCGGGTCCGATTCAGAATTGCGCGTTTCTCGTGGCGTTGAGCGGATTCCGTCACTTGCTGACGATGTCGTGGGGGTATGATTTGGTGATGGATGCGGAGAGCAGTTGGTGGATGAAACGTATTACGTACCACGTACTGCGTAAGTCGGCGTTCTTTACGAGCGATGCGAGGGTTTCAAGAGATAAGGCTGTTTCTTTTGGAATGAATCCAGAAAGAACGGTTATTTTTCCATGGGGAACGGATATTGAGCATTTTGTTCCGCGCAGAATGGAAAGTGGAAAGTGGAAAAAGACGAGAGGTAAAAAGAAGTTATCAGTGAGCAGTAAACAGTCGAAAGTGATTACTCTTTTTTGTAGTAGGACATGGGAATCAATTTACGGTGTGGATGTTTTAGTGAAAGCGTTTGTCAAAGTGGCGAATGAAAACCCGAATGTGAATTTGATTCTGCTGGGAGGCGGGTCGCAGGGAGCCAGCATCCGCAAGATATTGATGAATGGCGGTGTGATGGATCGAGTTCACTTCGGCGGACAGGTCGGTCAACGCGATTTGCCGCGCTGGTATCACATGGCGGATGTTTATATTTCCCCGTCGCATGTGGACGGTTCGTCCGTGACGTTGATGGAGGCGATGGCGAGCGGGCTTCCGTGTTTGGTGTCTGATATTGCGGGGAATAAAGAATGGATTGAGGATGGAGTCAATGGGTGGACTTTCCGTGATGGGGATGTGGATGATCTGGCGGAGAAGATTCTGTTTGCGATAAAAAAGAAGAGAGAATTTAGGAGAATTGGAGAATTAGCACGGAAGACGGCGGAGGAGAGGGCGGATTGGAGGAGGAATTTTGGTAAACTACTTGAGGCATATGAGATGGTCAAGAGCGGTTAGCCACAGAGCGCACAGAGACTCTTCGACTGCGTGCCGTCCTTCGACTGTCGCTCAGGATCGGCACTTCGCTCAGAGCGAAGGGGAGAAAAGGTTGATCGAAGCGAATCAATTGTCGGCTGGGAGCGAAGCGTGCGTCAGTGTGGATAAAAGTTGAAGAGTTGGAATTCTGGAGAATAAAGATGCTTACGTTTGAAAATCTTGTCGAGGGGTTTCGCTCGCTGGGCGTGGAGGAAGGGGATACGTTGCTGGTGCATAGTTCGTATAAATCGTTCGGCGAGGTGGACGGCGGACCGCAGACGGTGATCCGCGCGTTGGAGGTTGTGCTCGGTGTGGACGGGACGCTGATCATGCCGACGTTCAATTTTGATTTCAACAAAGGCGCGGCGTGGGATGTGCGGACGACGCCGTCGAAGATGGGCGTGTTGACGGAACTGGTGCGGCTCGACCCGCGCGCGAAGCGGGTGTTTCATCCGTTTTATTCATTTGCGATTTTGGGGAAGCACGCCGAGATACTGGGAAGTTTGCGATACAAGAGCGCGTATGAACGGAACTCGGTGTTTGGGAAGTTGCGCGATCTCGATGCGAAGATTATGGTGATCGGACTGTCGTATACGAACAGCATGACGTTCTTTCATCATATCGAGCAAATGGAGGGCGTGGATTATCGTTTCCTGAAACAGTTCACAGGCGAGGTGACGGACGAGAATGGAGTCACGTATACGGATACGTTCGAGATGCTCGTGCGCGATATTGATAAGGGCGTTGTGACGGAAGTTAACCCGATGGGCGCGTTGATGGAACAGGCAGGCGTGATCCAGTCGGCGAAGATTGGTAATGCGGATGTGAAGTTGATGAAGGCGAATGAGGTGTATGAATTTACGGCACGCGAGATGAGGCGCGATCCGTTTTTGTTGTATTATGTGAAGAAGGAGAAATAGAGAGTGGAAAGTAGAAAGCGGAGAGTGGTTGTGACTTATTTGCTGTAATGATATCTCGCTTGCAGAAAGTCAATTCGATTATCGCGCACGAGATAGACAATGCGATGTTCCTGTGTCAACCTGCGCGACCAACAGCCCGCGCCAAGATATTTGAGCGGCTCGGGTTTGCCAATGCCTTCAAATGGGTCTCTCAAGATTGAGTCAATCAATTCAAAGACGCGCAAAGCAAGTTTGCGATCTGTCCCGACCCAAAAACGGAGGTCTTCAATAAATTCAGGTTGAAAGACCGCCTCACGCTTTTTCTGCTTCAAGACCCACCTCTTGGCGCAAGTCGTCCATGCTCTTGGCTTGACCTTCATTCTTCAACGCCCGCGCCAAAGCGGACAATATCCGCTGGGCGTTTTGTGCTGAACGCATTAGATATGCAGTTTCGGTCAGGCTGGCAAGTTCATCGGCTGAGATCATGGCAACATCCTCAGAGCCGCGCCGTTGAATGATGACCACTTCACGGTCTTTGGTGACACGGTCTAGCAGGTTGGCGAGTTTCTCGCGTGCGCTGGTGTAGGTAAATTCGATGGTCATATAGGTCTCTCCAATCTGTACAGGAATACTGTACGACGAAAGTAGAGGATTGTCAAGATAAAATTGTTGCCAAAATGGGTGATGGTTCAAGGGCGTGCGTGCGGGATGAAGGGGGGCCGTTTTTGTTGTGATATAACAAGAAAAAAACCATTGCTGAAGGGCAATCGATAGGAGTATCTCTATGGGTGAACTTGTTACCACATTACTAGGTACCCCAATACCTACCCTGCTGGTTATCGGGGGGATTATCTTTTTGTTTATTTCAATTTTTCCAATTAAAAAAATATCTGGATCGAAGCCATCGCAAGGTCAGCGAATATCTTCGACGCTAATAGGTGTCATCTTGCTCTTAGGCGGTATTTCTCTTTATTTGCCAGTTTTTCAAACAGAATTACCTGTTTCCACTGAAACGAAAACGCCAACACTGCCCACAAACACCTCTGCTGTTCTTCCAATTGATACGCAACCAATTCCATTTACACCGATAGTTGGGGAGGGGAAATCGTAATATCTGAGGTCATGTCTGTTCCTTGTAGTTTTGCTTTTAGTGGTCCAAATAAAAACGAATACGTTGAAATATATAATTATGGGACTGGTGACGTAAACGTGAATGGATGGTGGATTGCGACTAATGCGAATGGTCAAGGCACGCCAGATGTAATTGTGTCTTGGGATGCCGTAAATCCTAGTGTGGATATGGGTGAAGATGTTATTACTGACACCACGATCATTCCCCCAAATTCCTATGCGATTATTCTGTCTCCACTATACTATATTGATGATGGAAAATACAGTTTGCCTTATAGGTTTCCGAAAGGTACGATACTTCTATCTCTTGGAAATTCTGAATATCTTGGACTTGATAGCATTAGTTTGCTCGGAAATTCTCTTCCTTACTCAGTGTTGGTTTTGTATCAGGGAACTCAAGATTTTATGAACGAAGTTATGTCAACCTATGGCGCTCCTTCGTATGGCTCTTCACCTCATAACATTCAGAGTGAAAGACAGGATAATTTCCCTTTTCCAATTAATGATTGTTATTCGGTAGAGCGAATTGTTTTATCATCACCTGATAACAAAAATAATTGGCGAATTGTGGAGAATGGCAATCCTGGTGCGGGGGATTATTATCCTTGATGTATCTTCAGGTGAAGCCTTCTCCCTCAAATCCATCCTCGCGGAAAAACGAGCGGGGCTAAAGCCGCCTGCTCAGTACATGGAAGCCCTTCGGGCTGGCGTAGCCAAGTCCGCTTTGAGCGGACTTTCAAGAACTGAGGCAGGGCTTTAGCCCGCTGAATCAAAGATTATGAAACCCTACTCCTCCCTCAAATCCATCCTCGCGGAATTCTTTCCTCTGCACCGCACCCTCGCCTCCGACGACCATGACAAGACGTTGGAGATCGTCGGCTCGTATATGCCCGACTCGTCCAACTACACCATCGAGACCTACGCGCCGCTGACTCAAGTCTGGACATGGAAAGTGCCTGAGCGATATGTTGTCCATGATGCGTATTTGGAAACCGAAGATGGCGAGCGCATCGTGGATTTCAAGGACAATCCGCTTCATATTGTTTCGTACTCGTTACCCGTTGATAAAGTACTGACCTTTGAAGAACTCCAGCCGCATTTGTATTTCAACGAGAAGCGTCCGCACACCGTGCCGTGGGTTTTCAAATACTACGAACGCGACTGGGGATTCTGTCTGCCGAAGAACACGTTCGACAAACTCCCACGCGACAAGAAGTATCACGCGGTCATCAAGTCTGAATTCATCACCGATCCCAGGCAGGGATTCAAAGTCGCTATGGCTGTTGTCCATCCGCAGGGCGGAGCGAACCCCTCAGCGGGTGAGTTCCTTGTGCAGGCGCATACGTGTCACCCGATGCAAGCCAACGACGACGGCGCGGGCGTAGTCAGCGCGATCGAGTTGGCGCGGCGACTCGCAGAGAATCCGCTTCCCGCTGGCTCGATGAGCGTCCGCTTTTGGTTTGGACCCGAGACCATCGGCACGATCGCCTGGCTCGCGCACAACGAGTCGCTCATCCCGAATCTGCGCGGCGGAATTTTCATGGAGATGACGGGCAACAAAAATAAAATTGCATGGCATCATACGCGGCAACACACACATCTTTTAGATCGAGTTACGAGTTACGTGTTACGAGATACGGATCATGAGGTGCGAGAATTTGCGGCGGCTCCCGCCAACGACGAGCGCGTCATCAACGGACCTGGCGTCAACGTGCCATGCATCTCGCTCAACCGTTTCCCATACGACGAGTATCACACCACCGACGATAATCTCGACATCATCCACGAGGACATGCTCATCGGCGCGGCGCGAATCGCCGAAGACATCATCCGCATCTACGCCAGCAACTACATTCCCAAGCGCACCTTCCGCGGTCCCGTTTTTCTCAGCGGTCACGGTCTCTGGGTGGATTGGCGCGACAATTGGGCGCTCAACCGCGCTATCGAAAAAATTATGATGCGCTTCGAAGGTCAGCACAGCATCTTCGACATCGCCGAGCAGGTCGGTCTCGATTATCAAACTGTTTACGAGTATGTTGAAAAATTCAGCGTGAAAGGATTTGTGACTCCGCTTCCCATTCCATTTGAAGGAGAGACATCGTAGGACAAATTGCCAATTTGTCCTACTAGAAACCATGAAACCAAACGTAGTCGCCATCATTCAGGGACGCATGTCGTCATCGCGTTTGCCTGGGAAGATTCTCGCCGACATCGCGGGTCAACCGATGTTACAACGCGTCTTCGTTCGGACCTCGCGGTCTGCTTCTGTTTCCCAAACCTTGTTCGCCACGACGACGGACGCGTCCGACGACCCCGTCGCCGAATACTGCGACTTCAGCGGAATCCCGTTCACGCGCGGCAGTCTCTACGATGTGCTCGACCGTTACTATCAAGCCGCCAAATCCACGAAGGCGGATGTGGTTGTGCGTGTCACGGCGGATTGTCCAGTGATTGACCCTGAGTTGATTGATAAGGTAGTTAGAACAGTAATCAGTGAACAGTCATCAGTGGATTTTGCGGCGAATCGGCTTCCGCCTCCATGGAAAAGAACTTACCCGATTGGTCTGGATACCGAAGTCTGCACGTTTACCGCATTGGAGCAGGCGTGGAAAAAAGCCAAAGAGCCTCAACACCGTGAACATGTAATGCCCTATCTCTACGAAGGTGTACAACTGATCACTGATAACCGATCACTCCAAACTGGCACCTCCCCGCGCGGATATAATATCGCCCTGCTCCACCACGTCACTGACTTCGGCGACTACCGCTGGACGGTGGACACGCCCGAAGACTTGGAATTCATGCGCCAAGTCTATGCCCACTTCAACGGACGCGATGATTTCTCGTGGAAGGAAGTTTTGGACCTGGTTCACGATCATCCCGAATTGATGAAGATCAATGCGGGCGTGCAACATAAGACGTTGAAGGATGTTGATAAACGCGCGCTCAAGAAGTAAACGTACCGCAACATTCATGTTGCCGCTGGGGGGGCGCAAGATAAATCTTGCGGTACTAAAAACTGATCACTGATGACTTTACTCACCCTCTTCTCCGCCCCCAAACCCTTTACCAACCCTCACATCGCGATGATTCAGCGCAATGCTATCCGCTCATGGACTCTTCTCTACGATGTCGAAGTTATTTTGCTTGGCGAAGAGACGGGTCTTGCCGAAGCCGCGCGTGAATTGGGTGTGAAGCACATCCCCAACGTGGCGCGGAATGAATCGGGCGTGCCGCTGATCTCATCCATGTTTCAACTTGCCCGCGAACACTCGGACAGCGACCTGCTGTGCATCGTCAACGCGGATATGATTTTGATGGATGATTTTATTGAAGCCGCAAAGCATGTCAAAAGTCAAAGGTCGAAATTCGTCCTTCTTAGTCAGCGTTGGGATCTCGATGTAACTCAACCGCTTGAGTTCGCCAATGACTGGCAAGACAAATTACGCAGTATGGCTTACGCAGTAGGCTCTCTCCACCGTCCCGCAGGAAGCGATTTTTTCCTCTTCCCAAAATCCTGTTATCAAGATGTCCCGAACTTTACGATCGGTCGCGCGGGCTGGGACAATTGGATGATCTACAAAGCGCGGAAGGAAGGCTGGGCTGTGATTGATTGCACGCCGTCGGTGATGATCGTGCATCAAAATCACGATTACTCGCATCTGCCTGATGGCAAATCGCACCACGAACATCCCGAAACGAATGAAAATATCCGTCTCGCGGGCGGACAGGCGAATGTGCGCTACACAATTTTAGACGCGACGCATCAACTCGCGGATGGTAAACTTATCCGCCCGAAGATGACGTCGCTGAGATTGACGCGCAAGTTGGAATTGTTTTTGCGTGCGATCTTTTTCTTTTTGCCAGAAAATATGATCGAGAATGTTGTAAGACCGAAGAGATGGCAGAAGCGAATCAAAAAAATCGTAAATCGTAATTCGTAAATCGGAAATCGAAAATGCGTAAAGGTCAAAACCCTGCCAAGTTCGTCAAAGATGTTGCCAAGCCCGAACGGATCACCGTGGCTTTGTTGAACTACATCCCCTTCCTGAGCGGATTCTACGCTGAGACGCTCGAGGTGCTGAAAGTCTCGCTCGAATCCATGCGCAAGGACGCGGGTCTGCCCTTCGACTTGATGGTCTTTGACAACGGTTCATGCGCCGAAGTGCGCGACTTTCTCGTGAAAGAAAAAGAAGAAGGGCGAATCCAATATTTGATTCTGTCCGAAAAGAACATGGGCAAGGGCGGCGCGTGGAATGTGATGCTGGTGGGCGCGCCTGGCGAGATCATCGCCTACACCGACAGCGACGTGTTGTTCTCCCCGAAGTGGCTCTCGCGTTCCGTTGAAATTTTAGAGACTTTTCCAAATGTTGGCATGGTGACGGCGCGTCCCTTCCGCACGCCGCCTGAGTTTTACGAGTCGACTCTCAAGTGGGCGCGGGAAAACGCGAAGTTGGAAGAAGGTCAATTCATTCCGTGGGAAACGTTTTTGGAATTCAACTTGTCGCTGGGGCAGACTGAGGAAGAGAATAGAAAAGTCTATGCGGAGACTAGAGACTGGAGATTGACTTACCGTCCTGAGCGGAGCGGAGCGCAGTCGAAGGACGTGACCGCGATGGTTGGCGCGAGTCACTGGCAGTTCACCGCGTATAAATCCTCACTGAAACAATTCCTGCCCTTTGACATGGACAAGCCGATGGGACAGGTCCGCCAGTTGGACAAGCGCATGAACGACGCGGGTTTGTTGCGGTTGATGGTCCCTGATCCGTTGGCGATGAATATGTCCAATACGCTGGGGTATTTGAGAGGGGAGTTGGGGAAGGAAAGAGGAAAGACATCGTCCCCGAAGGGGAAGAAAGAAGGCTTGGGGAAGCGCGTGTTGGAAGTTGGAGTTGTCAAGAAGATTTTGCTGGCGGTGTATAACAAGATCTTTGGTTGGTACTATTCATAGCGGAAGGTTAATCCAATGACAACTTTTACACTTGCAGGCGATGAAGCGGGAGATGCCAGTCTCAACTTTGAAAAGGGAGCCTCTCGTTATTTTGTGGTTGCGCTCGTTGGTACTCAGGATGCCGACGGACTTCGTTCTGTTTTGGAAAATTTGCGTAAACGCGAACACTACGCAAAAGGGTTTGAATTTCATTTCAATGTGTTAACTACAAAGAAATTGCGCGAGAAGACTCTATCTGCTCTTCAAGCGGCCAACTTCAAGGCTTGGGCGTTGATTGTGGATAAGACTACAATCCCTGAGCCTCTTCGCATCCTCGACGGAATGGATTTTTATCTGTATCTTGTTACCGAATTGATAGACCGTATTCCCATAAAAGTCCGCGAGAAGGGAACCCTGATTTTGGATGAAGTTGGCTCTGCCAATGTCGCATTGGTCAAATTAAAACGCATGTTGAAAGTGCGTGGTATTCAGCATGGGTTTAGCCGCGTTTTCTTCCGACGCTCCCGAAGTGAAGACTTGATTCAAGTTGCAGATCTAGTGGCGGGAGCAATCCTTCGCCGTGATACAAAGAACGACAGCGAAGCCATTGATTATATAAAGGACAAGTTGGTAGAAGTATTCGAGTATTAAAGCAACCCGTCTCGCTAGCCTTGTCCATCAACATAGATGGGGGCAGGCGGCCACAGGCGGCCACTTTTCGCGAGACGGGGTAAGCCTTGCGGCTTTTATACATGCATTATACTCACTTGTAAAAATGAATTCAAGCCAACTTTTCCTGCCCTTTGACATGGACAAGCCGATGGGGCAAGTCCGCCAGTTGGACAAGCGCATGAACGATGCGGGCTTGTTGCGGCTGATGGTCTCCGATCCGCTGGCGATGAATATGTCCAATACGCTGGGGTATTTGAGAGGGGAGTTGGGACAAGAAAGAGGAAAGAAGAAAGTTGGATGGGGAAAGCGCGTGTTGGAAGTTGGGTTTATCAAGAAGATTTTGCTGGCGGTGTATAACAGGATTTTCAGTTGGTATTATTCGTAGGGTTAAAGATGACATTTTCAACGAATGTTAGGTATAAATAGTATACGGAGCGATTATGCCAGACAAACCGCCTGATAACGATCTCTTTGAACTGCTCAAGAAATTGTGGCTACCTCTTGCAGGCTTTATTGGGGTGATTACTTTGGTGTATAACTACTATAAGATGTGGTTGGGGGATCAGGAGACGGTGACATCTATAACAGCAGGCGCAGCATTAATCATCATCGTCATTATGTTGGGATGGGTGGGGTTCAGTAAAAAGACTGTATATTTGAAGGTCTCATTTCCAATAGGAGCCAAGATCCCAGAAACAAGTCCTCGATATTCTCAACCTGCTAGGCGAATTGTAAGGGTTGGTTTAGTGATTTTATTATTGAGCGCACTTGTGGGAATGTATTTACTTGGGAAACACAGACAGGAGCTCAAAGAAAAATTAGTAATAATGATTGCCGCCTTCGAGGGGCCGGAAGAAGTATATGGATTACGTAATGAAATCATAGAAAATCTGAATGCGGATTTTTCAAATGATGAAGATGTCGAAATTGTAATTATCGATGATGTTATTACATTAACTCAGGGTAGCGATTATGCACGCAAATTAGGCGAGCGTTATCTAGCTGATATTGTGCTTTGGGGATGGTATCGTCCCACTGAAAACCCGAATATCACCGTGCATATCGAAAATCTGACTCCTGAACAACTTTATCCTCTTGAAGAAAGTACAACCTTACAACCATCTACAACATTAGCGGAACTCGAATCATTCTCTTTTCAGCAACAGGCAGGTTTAGAGACAAGTGCATTAATCTCATTTTTGGCTGGCATCATTGATTACGAATCTTACCGCTACGACTCTGCTATTGCTCGGTTTGATCTGTCAATTCAAAATATGAAAGAGAAACCAGAGATTCTTGAGAATCTTGCTAATATCTATTTCTATAGGGGCATCGCAAAGAGTGATATCAATAAATTAGACCAAGCTGTTCTAGACTTTGACCATGCTATTGAACATAATCCCCAATTTTCAGCTGCTTATTACAACCGTGGCTTAGCTTATATGTTGTTAGGAGACTACGAGCGTGCTATTCAAAGCTATGACAAAGCTGTTGAGATCAACCCTCAATATGCACGAGCTTATCTTAATCGTGGTTCGGTCTATGCGATTTCAGGAGACTACGAGCGTGCTATACAAGATTTTGATAAGGTGATTGATATCAACCCTCAATTTGCAGAGGCTTATCTCAATCGTGGAAGCGTTCATAGAGCTTTAGGAGAATATGAACGTGCCATTCAAGATTACAATAGAGCTATCGAAATTGATCCTCAATTGACAGGCGTTTACAATGATCGCGGAAGTGCATATACCAATTTAGGAGAATATGAACGTGCTATTCAAGATTTCGATAAGGCTTTAGAGATTGACCCCAAAAACCCACTTGCTTATCTCAATCGTGGTTCGGTTTATTTCGTGTTAGGGGAATATGAGCGCACCATACAAGATATTGACAATGCCTTCGAATTTGGTATCCAAAACTTTCAAGACAAGCGGGCTTATCTTAATCGTGGTTTAGCTTATGCTTATCTGGGGTATTATGAGCGTGCCATCCAAGATTATGATAAGGCTATAGAACTTGATCCACAAAACCCATTCATTTACCGTAACCGAGGCGTAGCCTTTGGCTTCCTTGGAGAATATGAACGTGCTATTCAAGACTTTGATAAGGTTATAGAGCTTGACCCTCAAGATGCGACAGCTTATATCAGTCGCGGTTTAGCTTATAGTGATTTGGAAGAATATCAACACTCTATTCAAGATTACAATAAGGCTTTAGAACTCAATCCCCAGGACGCAAATGCATACCTCTTTCGTGGTCGAGCTTATTATTTTTTAGAAGAAAACGAGCAAGCGATTCAAGATTTCAACAAAGCGATAGAACTTAATCCTCAAGATGCAGAGGCTTATCTTAATCGCGGCTTTGCTTATGATAACCAAGGAAAACACGAGCTCTCAATTCAAGATTACAGCAAAGCAATAGAACTTAATCCTCAAGATGCATATGCTTACTTCAATCGTGGACTTGCTTATGCGTTGCTTGGGGAATATGAGCTTGCTATTCAAGATTTCGACAAAGCAATAGAACTTGATCCCAAAAATGCAGATCCTTACTATCCTCGTGGTTTAGCTTACCAAGCGCTTGGCAAAACTGTCGAGGCTGACGCCGATTTCAAGAAATACGAAGAACTTACTGGGCAAAAGCCATAGTTGACAATTTTTCCCGCACTCTTGGCGAATCTACAAGTCGGTATGTGTGTTTTGCTAAGTCTCAAAACGGGTAAAATCCATCAAATATGAAACGCATTTTCATCTCCGACGACCACGGTATGGCAAACGCTGGGCTGAAGCCGCACGCTCAGTACATGGAAGCGCTTCGCGCTGGATGCGCGAGTCCGCTTTGAGCGGACTTTCACGTACTGAGGCAGGGATTTATCCCGCCGAATCTCGAAGCGAGTAAAACCCATCAGATATGAAACGAATTTTTATCTCCGCCGACCACGGCATGGCAATCCCGCACGGACGTGAACGTCCGTGCTACATTTACAAAGCCGACTGAAAGTCGGCTAGGACGCTTATAGCGTCCTTTGTAGGAATAGCCCGATGGTTCATCGTCGGGCGGGGTTGAAGATGAGATAGAATCTCCCGAAGCCGAATCAGTTCAAACCAGGAAAGAAGCGGATCATCTTCCGACTATCCAACCACGCGACCACCAAACTACATGACTAAAAGAATCTTCATCTCCGCCGACCACGGCATGGCGATCATCTACTTCCTGCAAAGCGACGTTATCCCAACATTGCTCAACGCGGGCGTCGACGTCATCCTCCTCACCGATGATGCGATTGTCGCACAGCTCGCCTCACGCTTCACGCTTCACGGTCTTACATTCGAAAGCCTCCGCCTCCAACAAGCCAACGACTATGCCAAAAAAATTCAACCCCGCCTCCAATGGCTCCTCGCCTACCTGCGCCGCGTCGGCGGTTCGCGCCGCATCAACACCGAAGCCATGGACAGTCACATCTGGGAAGTGTGGGCAGAGAACGGTTGGAAGTTTCGCTTAGGGATTTGGATTCCATCTGCATTGATGATTTTGTTATTGCGAAATTTTTCATGGGCAAGAAAACTCCTTGTGAAGATTCAAAATCGCTTCACAACAAATATTTATTCTGACTTATTCGACAAATACGAACCCGATTTAGTCATCGCTTCGACTCCAGGCTGGCGCATGGATCGTTACCTCCTGCGCGAATCCGCCAAACGCGGAATCCCAAACATGACCGTCATCGTCGGCTGGGACAATTCATCGTCGTACAACGTCTCAGGCGCGGGTGTGCAGTATGCAACGTGTTGGTCGCAACTGCAAAAGGATGAACTGGTCTACGGCTCGGACTGGCAGCCTGAAAACGTCAATATCGGCGGCATCCCATCGTATGATGGATACTTCCGCAAGCAATGGCTCATGCCGCGTGATGAATATTTCAAGTTACATAAACTCGATCCCAATCGCAAATTAATTTCGTACGCCAGTAGTTTTGTCCATTTCGCGCCGAACTATCCGAACATCGAAGCATTGGCGAAGTTGGTCTCATCCGATTCGTTGGCAGAACCTTCGCAGTTGTTGATTCGACTGCACCCGAGTCATTTTCAGGATAGGCCGAAGATCTTCGCCGAAGAACGCGCAAGAGTATTTGATTTAGAGAAGAAATATCCGCACGTCCACGTTGTCCAACCCGTCGCGTTGGGCGGATCGCTCGGCTACTACGGCGGCGAAGACATGGACGAGAAATCCTCCATGATGGCATATTCGGATGTAGTGGTGACGGTCTATTCGACGATGCTGGTCGAGACCGCTGTCCACGATACGCCGATGATCGCCGCGACGATTGATATCCCTGGGGGGTGGAATAAGAAAAATAAATTTTCACTGTCACTGAAAGAGATTGGCGACTGGCCCACGCACAAACGATTCCGCGAGGCGAAAGCAGGACGCGTCGCCGAAAACGAGAGTCAGCTTCGAGACGCGTTAAATCTCTACTTGGCGAATCCAACCGTCGACGCGGAGGAGAGGCGGAAATTCGTCGCGGATGAGATCACCTTCACCGATGGAATGTCGGGCAAACGCACGGCGGAATACATCCTGAGTGTGTTGGAAAAAACGAACCGCAAAGACCGCTAAGGTCGCAAAGAGTTAAAGGTTTTCTTCGCGTTCTTCGCGCGCTTCGCGGTAAAGAGGTTTGGTACGATATAATCACCTCGGAGGCATTCCCATGACTGAAATCAAACCCCTCAATTGGAAACCCAAACCCGGCGTCGGCATGACCGTCGTGCGGCGCGGCGATGGCGGCATGACGCTTACCTTTACCGATCTATCCGACGCGACTCTCAACGATTGGCGCGAATTTGCGATGGAACATTTGCTTGGCGCAACAGGACGCACGCGAAATTTATACGACTTACGCGCGGTGAAAGAGATTCCCGAAAAAGCCATCCGCGCGGCGGTCGAAGCGAACAGCGATCCGTCTGCAAGAAATATTCGCGTCGCGGTTGTCGTCGCCGATGAAAAAGTGGCAGGCTCGATCCGCGAAGTTGCCGCGCTCGCGCTGGCAGGCACCGCCGCCGCGATGAAAATTTTTTCCGACATCAACGAAGCCGAAGCCTGGCTCGCGCGCCCGTTGGATCAGATCCCATGATTTCCGCGCTGAGCGGAGTGGCGCGTGATGTTCGCGCCGCGCAGTCGAAGCGCAAGTTGCATACAAACAAACACGCGCGATGAAATCCGACTCTCTGCAAGTTGGAAACTTCACATTCAAGTGGGGAAGCAAAACATACGTGATGGGCATCCTCAACATCACGCCCGATTCATTTTCAGGCGACGGGCTGATACCCCCTCTCCCCTCGGGAGAGGGACGGGGTGAGGGCAAGTCTCCCGCACTCGAACAAGCAAAACAATTTTTGAAAAACGGCGCAGACATCCTCGACATCGGCGGCGAATCGACTCGCCCCGGTTCGCAACCCGTCACCGCCGAGGAAGAACTCGCGCGCGTGATCCCCGTCATTCAAGACATCCGCAAAAATTTTCCCGACGCGCTCATCTCGATTGACACCTCCAAAGCGGATGTTGCCGAGGCGGGATTCAAAGCAGGCGCGAACATTCTCAACGACGTCTGGGCGCTTCGTGCCGACCCTCGGCTTGCTTCGGTTGCGGCGGCTTTTCGTGTGCCAGTGATCCTGATGCACAACCGCAGTAATCCCGCGAGTGTCGAAGTCCGTGAGCGGCTTGGGAATGCGTACATTGGCTCCGAGTATGAAGATCTGATCGAAGATGTGAAGCGCGAGCTACTCGTCAGCGTGGAGATCGCGAAAAAGGCCGGGGTGGAAGAGTCGCTCATAATCTTGGACCCAGGCATCGGGTTCGGAAAGAAGCGCGAGCATAATCTCGAGTTGATCAACAGGCTGGATGAAATCCGCGCGTTGGGGTATCCCGTGCTGTTGGGCTCATCCAGAAAATCGTTCATCGGCTTCACGCTCGATCTGCCCGCCGACCAGCGAGTCGAAGGGACAGCCGCGACCGTGGCAGTGGGCATCACGCGCGGCGCAGACATCATCCGCGTGCATGATGTGAAAGAGATGACGCGCGTGGCAAAGATGACGGATGCGATTGCGCGCAAGCGAAAGGAGAACGCGGAGTGATCGAACGAAAAAATAAATTGTTTGACGCGGCAAATTTTTTTCTGATCGCTGGCTTGCTGATCGGAATTTTTTATTGCGTGACAATTCCGTATGGAGCGGGCTTCGACGAAGAGCGGCATCTCGTGCGCATTTATTACATGTCGGAGAATGAGTACCTGCCCGTTTTTTCAAACGTGAGCATTCACCAGGAGGTGTTTGAACTTTCGTATCAACGCAGGCTCGCGCAGTCGCCTGCCTTCGACTTGTTCAGCCGCGAAAATTTTCTGCGGCGGTTTGGCGCTTCTGATAATCTTCGTTACGGGCAGGGGACGCAGTCCATCTATTCGCCTGTCATTTTTTTACCGCAGGCATTGCTCGGCAGATACTTATGGTGGAAGTTCGATTTCCCAATTCTGCCGACGATCATTCTTCTGCGGATCACTGGGTTGATGATCTATGTCCTGTGCGGATATTTCGCCATCCGCAAAATTCCGTTCGGCAAGTGGGTCTTTGCTTTGCTCGCGCTTTCACCCAGCGCCATGTTTCAAGCGTCCACGCTGAACGGGGACGGCTTCACGAACGGACTTAGTTTCGCCTTCATCGGTTTGGTCCTCGGAATCTATCTGAACGAAAAGCAGGAGATTAAGTCTTCGTCTCTTTGGGCGTTGGTCCTTCTTTCATTGTTGCTGGGATGCGCAAAGCCCGGCGCGATTATTTTGTTTCCGCTGTTATTGCTTCTCGTTCGGCATCCTTTCCCCTCAAAAAAATGGATTCTATTGTTAGGCGTCGTGTTGGCGGCATCGGCTATATTCAATGTTGGCTGGTCGGTCTACGCGACCAATGTTTCGACATACGGACAAGGCGGAGAGCAAAGCGTCCCGCGCCAGATGAGTTCGATGCTTTCGGACCCGATGGGATTCATCACGCCGCTCGTGCAGGGAATGGTTCTGACGTTTCCGTATCAAGTCCAAGGCTGGATCGCCGCGTATGGATATTGGGCAGGCAAAGTCCCCAGTCCGCTGTATCTGATTTGGCTGATCGGTCTCATCGCCGCATTCGTTGCCGAGCCGGGACGTGTGACGATCCCTCGCGGGGTTCGATTCTTTTTGATCGGGTTCTTCGTGTTTGCTTGTATCGTAACCTACACGGTCGCCTTCGTTGGGAATTACGCCACCGGCGGAGTCCTTGCCCTCGCAAAGCATGGACGCTATTACATCCCATACGCGCCGATGTTTTTTCTGGGTCTCGCAGGGTTGGTCGCGGCGAATGAACAAAGACGACGGCTCGCGGAATTTTTTAGTCTCGGCTCGATCCTGCTGACCGCTGTGTTTTTCTCCATCGGCATCTACACAACCTATTACACCTACTGCGGCTATGACGCCTATGTAGGAGGGATGTGCGCCCTGCCCACCTACAAAAATCTTGAAAAGGAAGACGCCCCGCAAGCCGAAATTTATGATGGGGTTGAAGTCCGCCAGTCGTTTACGAATTTCTGCGGCAGATTGCAGTCGGTGTCTGTGTTCATCAAATCTGTGCCTGATGATTCGGATGGAAAATTGTTGTTCACCATCTTGGACGAGAGGCAAAATATCGTCGCTCAAAAAGGGATACCCTTCCGAGAGATCGTGCCGGAGGACTACCTGACGATTCCTGCCGACCTTCCGCCTGATTCGCGCGGCGGGGAGTTTGAGATACAACTGATGGTTGATACTCCCAATCCGCAAGATATGGTCATTGCGCTTCTCACGCGCGGAGATTATTATCCCGGTGAATTGTCCATAGATGGAAATGCGAGAGATCGAAGCGACTTGTTGATCCATTATGTGTGCGCGGGTCCGTAAAGGAGATTTAATTGATGTTCAGCGATTACGGCAGAGAATTATTACGCAGTGGAATCATCGAAGCGAAGGCGGGACACAAAGACGCCGCGCTCCGCTACTTGGATCGCGCCGCCTACATGAGCCACGATCACGATGTCCTCGCCGAAACATGGTTTTGGATGAGCCAGTTGATTGACGATAAAGCCGAAAAGCGCAAAGCGTTGGAAAATTGCCTCGCGCATAATCTGCAACACGCGCGGGCGCGGCGCGCGCTGGCGATCCTCGACGGCAAACTCAAAGCGGACGAGATCGTTGACCCCGACCATCTGCCTCTCCCGCCTGAGGGATTGCGCTCCGCAGACGCCGAGCGATTCATGTGTCCCAAATGCGGCGGGCGGATGTCGTTCTCTCCCGACGGTCAATCGCTGACGTGCGAATACTGTTCGCGCAATCAAAAGTTTGTTGGGCAACCCGGCGCCGCCCCCCTTGCGGGGGAAAAGGATTTCATCGTCGCCATGGCAACCGCGCGCGGACACGGCAAGCCGTTGAACCAGCAAGTCTTCCACTGCGAAGGTTGCGGATGCGAGTTCATCCTGCCGCCGAATCAAATTTCAACCACATGCGTCTATTGCGGCTCGCCTCACGTCGTCAACTGGGAATCGGAGGAGCAACTGCTCGCGCCCGATGGCATCATCCCGCATCAATTCGATCAACAACGCGCGATCAAATATTTGGTCGAATGGGTGGAGAAAAACAAGATTCAACCCGAAAAGAAAGTTGATCTGCCGCGCGGCGTTTATCTCCCGTT
Organism: Candidatus Defluviilinea gracilis; assembly: GCA_016716235.1. Lineage (NCBI taxonomy): Bacteria > Bacillati > Chloroflexota > Anaerolineae > Anaerolineales > Candidatus Villigracilaceae > Candidatus Defluviilinea > Candidatus Defluviilinea gracilis. Next base: position 865,548 of record JADJWS010000001.1, on the reverse strand, counting down.
ATGGACATTCGACATCGGCGGTGAAATTCAGTATGTGGGCGAAATGTATGAAAATGATAAAGGTGTTTTCGGCCAACCAACATCTGAAATGCGGATGAAGCGCGTCTCCGATTCGTATCCCGTTTTGATCAACGACCTGCCCATCCCTGCCGCGCGAAAACTTTCAGGCGTCTTCCAACAATTGATTCCCACCTTTGAATTGAAAGCCGTCAAGCCATACGAAGCGGGTTATCTTGCGAACTGGCCCGCCGAAGTGTACGACATCCCGATGGCGGAAGCCTCGCTCGACGCTCGCGTGCAAGCGCTCGCCCGCTACAAACGCGAACTGCCTGCGCTCATCGCCCCCGCGCAACTCATTTCCACATCATCGTCAAAGATGATGGTCGAATCCTTCCGCCTCACCCTGCTCCCTGTGTGGATGACCGAACTTCCCTTCGGCGGGCGCGAGCATCTCGTGTTGATCAACGGCTGGACTGGAACCGTGAAGAGCGATCTGCCAGAAAATGGCTCAGGCGGGTTGATGGAATGGCTGGGAGATTTGATCGAAGGATAGCGTATAATATTCGACATGAAACAGGAAGCCGTTATTCAACTCTTGAGGCAAAAGAACGCCGAAATGGAAAGACAATTCGGCGTCAAATCCCTGTTGCTGTTTGGCTCTGTCGCGCGGAATGACGCCACAACCTCCAGCGATGTGGATTTGCTCGTCGAGTTCAACCGCCCCGTCGGTTATTTCGGCTTGTTCGCGTTGCAGGATTACCTTGAAAAATTACTCGGCTGTCCCGTTGACCTTGGGACTCCCGACAGCTTGAAACCCTACATTCGCGAGCGCGTGATGGGGGAATTGATCCATGTCACCTAGAGGCTGGCAGGACCGTATTCGTGATATTCTCAGCGCGATTGCCGAAATCCAGAAATTCACAGCGGACATGGATTTCGAAACATTCAAGGAAGACGATAAATCGATTCGCGCGGTCGAGATGAATTTCATCATCATTGGCGAGGCGGCGAATCAAATTCCCGAAGAAGTGGAAGAAGCGCACACTTCCATCCCATGGAGTTTGATGCGCGCCATGCGGAATCGGATCGTGCACGTGTATTTCAAGGTGGATGAAAAAGTAATGTGGGATACAGTCCAAAACGACTTGCCGCCCTTGATCCCTGAATTAGAAAAGCTACTTTGATGAAATGACAGGGGGAATTGATCGAGGGGTGAAATTCACAATAACACCATAATCCACTTTCTACTTTCCACCATCTTTCCTCTTTCGTCTTTCCTCCATAATCATCCTTCCTCCTTCCTCCCTTCGACAAACTCACGACAAGCCTTTACAATTCCCCCATGCCCTCCACCCTCCCCATCCTGCGCGCGCGGCGCGAGCGGCGACTCGCCAAACAACACGCCAGCGACTCTCGCAAGCGCAGTCTCTTCGTCAGCGCGGGGATGATCCTTTCGTTGGTGATTGCCGCGCTCATCATCGTCACTGCGTTTGCGTATGTGAGCCTCACGCGCGACCTGCCCTCGATACAAACTCTCCCAATTCTCCTCAATCCTCCCAACGGGCTCCTCCTCCAACCCACGCGCATCTATGACCGCACGCGCGAACATATTTTATTCACCTTCGCGCCCGATGATTCTCCGCGCCGTTACATTCCCCTCAGCGACGCAAACCCGCAACATCTTCCTCAATCCCTCGCCGACGCCGTCATCGCCACCTCCGACCCAAATTTTTACGATCACGCGGGCTACGACCTCGCCACAATTACCAATTACCAATTACACACCACCCTCGCGCAACGACTCGTCTCCGATCTCCTCCTCTTCAACGAGCCGCCATCATTCCGACGCGCGTTGCGTGAACGCATCCTCGCCGCGCAGATCACGTCGCAATTCGGGCGCGCACAAATCCTCGAGTGGTATCTCAACTCGGCGCACTTCGGTCGCTATGCGTTCGGCGCCGAAAGCGCGGCGCAACTCTACTTCGGAAAATCCGCCACGCAACTTTCCACTGCCGAGTCCGCCATCCTCGCGGCGGTGAGCGACTCGCCGAGTCTGAATCCGCACGACGCGCCGCAGACTGCCATCGAACGCGGACACGAAACGATTCGGAAGATGTCGGCTCTTGGATTTTTATCGGACGAAGCGACAGCCAACGCGCTGGGAGAATCTCCCTTCTTTCAGCCACCGCCTCCTCCCGACGTTCAACCTGCCGCGGCTTTCGTCAACCTGCTCCTCGCCCAATTGGATTCGCAATTCCCGCGCGCGCGTATCGAACGCGGCGGCTTGACGATCATCTCAACATTGGATTTCAATGTGCAACAACAAGCCTCATGCGTCAGCGCGTTTTACGCGGCGCGACTCGCGGGTCTGCCTGATCCATCCATTCAATGTGACTCGTTGCGATTCTTATCCGCTCTGCCGCCTTCGGTCACGATTCCCGATTCATCTGCCAGCGCGATCATCACCGATCCAACAACGGGACAAATCCTCGCGGTGGTCGGCGAAACGTTCGAGGGGCGAGAAACGCCTCTCGTAGGCGCGCACAGGTCGGGGTCCGCGTTAGACGCGTTTGTCTATTTGACTGGATTCACCCGAGGCTTGAGTCCCGCTTCATTAGTGTGGGACATCCCCGGTAAAACGGAAATCCAAAATTTTGACGGCGCGTATCACGGACCCATCCGTTTGCGGACAGCGTTGGTGAACGATTATCCCGCGCCCGCCGCGCAAGTGCTATCGCAAATGGGCGTTGAAAATGTGGACAACATCATGTCGTCGTTTGGAGTCGCGCGTAACGTTGATCTGTCGTTGGTGGACGCGGCGAGCGCGTATGGCGTGTTCGCGGAGCAGGGCGTGCATTTTGGGCAGAGCATCAATGATGAATTTACGTCGGTGACGATTTTGAAAGTGGAGGGCAACGACGACAGCGTGTGGCTCGATTGGACGACGCCGCAAGCGAAGCCTGTGGTCACGCCCGCGCTTGCGTATTTGATCAATCATTCGCTGAGCGATGAATCGGCGCGTGTGGATCATTCAAGCGCGTTCAACGTAGGCAGACCCGCCGCGGTGATGTTGGGTCAAACTGAAGACGCGCTCGATGCGTGGACGATCGGTTATTCGCCGTTGCGCGTGGTTGCTGTGTGGGCAGGTTCGCGCGAATCAACAAATTTATCGCCGCGCATTTCCAGTGTGTTGTGGAACGCGTTGATGCAAGTTGCCTCGCAAAATTTACCCGCCGAAGATTGGTCATTGCCTGCGGGTGTTTCGGTGATCAATGTGTGCGATCCGTCGGGCATGTTGCCGACATCGGATTGTCCCAACGTGGTGAATGAAGTTTTCTTGCAGGGCAACGAACCTGTGCAAGCCGATAACATGTATCGCAAGTACGCCATCAACCGCGAGACAGGTTTGCTTGCCACCGTGTTCACGTTGCCGCAATTAATTGAGGAGCGCGTGTATCTTGTCGTTCCGTCCGATGCGCGCGCGTGGGCAGAGAGCGCGGGCGTGGCGATTCCGCCTTCCTCGTATGATGTCATTCAAGCCCCGCCGACGAATCCCGATGTGAATATCACTTTCCCCGAATTGTTTGCGGAGGTGGGCGGAGTGGTGCAAGTCAACGGCACCGCGGCTGGCGCAGACTTTGCATCATATCGCGTATTGATCGGGCAGGGACTCAATCCGCAAGAGTGGATTCAGATCGGCGAAGGCAACGCGCCCGTGACCAATGGTCTACTCGCCGAGTGGAACACGGATGGCTTGAGCGGGTTGTATGCCATACAGTTGCAGGTAGTGAGAACCGATCAGCACGTGGATAGCGCGGTGGTGCAGGTGACGGTGAGGTGAGGGAGTTATTGGTAAGTGGTAATTCGTAATTGGAGAATTGGAGATTAGAGACTGGAGATTGGAGACTTTTGTTCAGGGATGAGGGATGAATACTGCGTACTACGTAATACGCGGTGCGGAATACGCAATACGAAGTACGTAATACGAAGTACAAACAACAAGGAGCAGATATGAGCAACGAATCCATGCTGACAGTTGGAATTCTTGGTTGTGTTTTCGTAATATTGAACGTGGTCTTTCTTGCGATTATTTTTTTCACCCAGCGGAAAATGAACGCGGTGCAAGGTTGGTCGTCTGCGATGGGAACGGTGCTGGCATCCTATTTGGAGCGCAGGCGTTCAGGCGACAGCGGAAGCGTGAATTATCCCGTTGTGCAATATTCGTATCAAGTCGGCGGGCAGACGTATCAAGGCGCAAAGATCGCGCCGGGGATGGAAGTGGGCGGCACGGGCGCGGGGCGGGTGATCGCGAAATATCCCTAAGGCGCGCAGGTGATAGTGTTCTACGATCCGAACAACCCCTCCGATGCGGTGCTGGAGAAAAAGGCGCACGCGCAGTGGCTGATGTGGCTGTTGCTGGTTGTCTTCGATGTGATGCTGTGCGGGATGGCGATCGCTTTTGGGTTTGCGTTTTGAGTGAAAGCCCGCATCCTACGGCAAAAAGTGAATCGTTCCCACAATCGTCGCATATAGATTTTCCAGCGGCGTAGGTTGGCTCGGGTCATTGGAAGGAAACCACGGCAGGAACGCCAAGGTGTAGAGACGCTCGTTGCCGACCACGAAAACCTTGCGTTGCGAGTCCGGACCGGGGAGTCCGTCCACCACAATTGCCTGCTGACCGTCCACCAGAATCTCGCTCCGCGTGATGCCGAAGCCCTCACCCCATTCTGCAATTTGAGCGTCCGCCACTTGCGCCGCGGTGCGACCCGACGCTGGCTCCATCACGATTTCCGCCCAAGCCTCCCCAGGGACATCCCCAGGCGCATTGACGGGATTGATGACAATCAAATGCGGCAGAATCACGGAGTGGTCAGCGGAGTACAGCAGGCAGTATCCATTCTCCTCGTTTATCAGCAGTTTCATGCCTGCTATCTCAGCAGGGCAACCGTTCCCCTGCGCGGTTGGGCTTTCTGTCGGCGCTTCCGTCACAGGCGCAACGAGGGTATTTTCGGGTGTGGATAGCGTGGATGGCGCGCAGGCGGCTAACGTAATCATTACCAATGCCAAGAACAGTTTCTTCATATTGATCGTGAATATCCTTTGATGTTGTGTTTGTGTTGCGTTGGATGTTAAATCTTCGCGTCTCTATTCCGTCATCAGCGTTTCGGCGGCGAGGATGCCCGACGTGGCGGCTCGCCCCACGCTGTAGCCTGGGGAGGTGGTCTGCCCCGTCTGGTACAAGCCTTGAATCGGCGTGCGATGTGGGAAGTGATTCCACGGCGCGATCTGCGGCGACAAACCGTACACTGCTCCGCGATACAAATTCAGATTGACGCTGAAATCCTTCGGGCTGACGATGCGCTTGACGGCAATGTCCAATGGATGAACGCGCGACAGAGCCGCCACCGCTTTTTCGAGAACCGCCTCTTTTTTCTCTTCGCTCCAATCGTCGAGCGGCAAGTCGCGGCGCACGGGCGGATACATTTCGATCACGCTTCCGCCCGCGGGCGCGAGTTCGGGCAGAGTCACCGTCGGCGCGTCGTACACCAGCCACTTTACACCTTCGTCGCAGGGAGTGAACACATCGCTTTGATTTTCCATCGGCGGCAGGAAACAATGCGAATGACTGGGCGCGTCTATTTTGTTCCGCAAACCGAGTTGCACCGAAAACGCGCTGTGCGATAGATTCGCTTCTTTTGCCATGCGCTTCAAGCGAGGCGGGGAATCCTCGTCAGCGAGTAAAGAGCCGAAGGTTAGCATCCCGCTGACCGTCGAAAGAACCGCATCCACTTCCACCAAGCCCTGCCCGCGAATTTCCAAGCCGCGCGCGCGACCATCCTTGACGATGATTTTATCCACCCGCGTATTCAAATGGATTTCTCCGCCGTGCGCGAGCATTGCCTGACTGAGCGCCTCGGGCACTTTGCCCATGCCGCCCTCGGGCAAATGAAAGCCGTCGCCAAAGAGCGTCACCAGACCCATCACCGAAATGGCGGGCTGTTTTTCAGGTGGCAGACCCGTGTACAGCAAAACGCCCGACATCGCGGCGCGAACTGAATCGTCGCTAAAGAGGCGCTTCAACTCGTCTGCTACCGTGCCGCCAAACTTGGGCAAGTGCCGCCAGCCTCTGGTGAGAATGCGCGAGAACGAAAGCGGATTGACCAGGATGTCTTCGGTGAGCAGGCGCAGGGCTGGCTCCCAGCGTTTCATCATGTTGTCCAACTCTTTTTTCAGCGCGGCTTCGTCCACCCTGCCATTTTTCTTTTCGACGGTCACGCGCAAGCCGTCGCCAAATGTGACCTTGTCGCCGTTAGGCAAAACCGTCGTCTGCGGCGCGGTGATTCGCTTCAGCAGCAAGACTGCTTTGCGATCCAGCCCGACCTTTGCAAAAACATACTCCAGCATGGCTGGCAGGGCGAGATACAACGCGCCGCGCGGAATCAACCACAACCCCGATTCTTCCAGCGCGATGGCGGTGGCGGGGTTGGGTTTGCCCGCAAGCGCGGCAATTTCGTTGAACACCTCGCCCGCGTTAATGAAGCGTAACACCTGCTGCCGCCCGTCGGGCGCGGACTTCAACACCTTCAACGAGCCGTATTGCAGATAATACAAATTTGATTGCTGGTCGCCTTCCCAAAAAATGACTTCGTTGGGCGCGTACACCTTCCACGCCGATTTACCCGCCAAATCTTTTAGTATGGCAGAATCCAACCCGCGCAGGAATTCGAAGGATTGCAGGCGTTTGAGGAGGGGTACGTGTTGGCTTTTCATATATGGGCAATAATGCAGACGCGTTTATAACATAAACGCCAACGCTGCACGGACGCCGCGTCAATTAATTTTACAACATCTGTAAAGCGATTCATTGACCTTACCCCGCCTGATTTTTCAAGCCACGAATGCTCCAGGCATACAACCCATCCTTCTCCACTTCCTCGATCCGTTTCAGCATGTCATCCAAATCATCCTCAGGGCTGACCCAGCGTCCCGTCAGCGCGTCGTACTTGCCCGAAGCGAGAGTCACCGCCAGCGTCCCCGCCAACTCGGCGGGCTGCCATTTGCCTTCGAGCCATTTCGACAGGTCGGGCAGCCACTTGCGCCCGGCTTCGGATTCGATCATGTAATCCATCATCTCGGTGTGCGTGGGACCCACGGTCATGGCAAAAACGGAAATGCCAAATTCTTTGACTTCGCTTGCGAGCGTATCCGTAAAGCGCGTGACCGCGACCTTCGAGCAATCATACGCCGAGACATTGGGCATGCCCGAACTGGTGAAGTTGATGATTCGTCCGCGTTTGCGCTGGGTCATGCCTTTCAAGACGGCGTGACAGCAAAGAAACACGCTGCGGATGTTCACTTCCACATCGCGCCACCATTCATCGGGATTCGCCTCCCAGACGGGCGCAATGGACGTGAGCCGCCCCGCGTTGTTGACGAGAATATCCACCGCGCCGAGTTCGCGCTCGACCTGCGCGACCATCTTGGCAACGGCGGAAACATCGGTCACATCGGCGGTGACGGGGATTGCCTGTCCGCCTTCGTTTTGAATCAGCGACACGGTCTCCGCGAGTTGATCCGCCGAACGCGCCACCACCGCGATCTTGACTCCTTCCTTCGCCAACGCGCGCGCGATCTCGCGCCCAAATCCGCGCCCGCCGCCTGTGACGATGGCGGTTTGTCCTGTGAGTTTTGATTCCATGTTGGTCTCCAAAGAGTTTTCCGTTATTGCGAGAAGAGTGTTCTCCCCGACGAAGCAATCCCTTTGTTGAATGCAGAGATTGCTTCACTCGGTCTCGATACGGGCTGAGAAGAACACTCAGCCCTACTCGACCATCGTTCGCAATGACGAAGAATTAGGTTTTTCTCGCAAACGTCAAATATAACGCAAACGACCCCGTCGCGGCAAACGTCCCCTCGTCAATCGCGCGGACGATTCCCGCGCTGTCTATGGCGTGATGGAACCAGCGACCGTCCTCTTCCGTGCCGCCGCCAGCCATCACGGTTTCGATATCCAGCCTCAGCCATTTTTCATCGTCGTCAACGATGTTCGCTGTTTTGACGAGTTCGAGATAATTCCTCTGCTTCTCGTGGCGATAGGGAGGGAAGCCGTGCATGGCACGGTCATTGAGACGGACGTCGTACACATCCAATCCAGCCTGAGTCGCCAGCAACGGCACGCGCACGCCGACGGTATTGTCCCCGCGTCCCAACGCCTTCTTGCCTTTCATGAACAGCAGGTTGATTCGATAATACTCGCGATACCAGGCTTCGTCGTATTTGTCGAAGTGGACGTTGTCGTAGTTCGCCATCGCGGAGTTGGTGTATTCCGCCGCGAAGAAGATTCCGCCAGGCTTGAGGACGCGCGCCATTTCCCTGATGACCGTTTCCGCGTCGCGGACGTGAGTCAACACGGTCTGACAGACAACTGCATCAAACGTCGCGTCGTCGTATTTCAAGTTGTGCGCGTCACCCTGCTCGAAGGTGAGATTCTTGAGTCCGTTACGCGCGGCATACGCGGAAGCGTCTTCGATGGGTTTCGATTCGTAATCGGCTCCCGTGATTTTCAGGTCGGGGCGATGTTCCGCGAGAAGAAGCGAAATGCCGCCGTTGCCGCAGCCCACGTCGAGGACGCGCCCGCTTTGGGGCAGGTCGAGAAGCGGGAGGATGATCCGCTCGAAGTAGTCGCCATTCCAGAAGGTCTTCATCCGCAGGCGCAGAAAGACAGAGTTGTCGTCGTCCGACCAGGGGTTGACGGTGGTGGATGTTTGTTGGGTCATTTAATACTCTCACTCCAATGCCCCAGGGTGCAGGGACATGATCTTCCCGTCCGCGCCGACCCAGATGATGAACTCGTCTGTGCCGTCGGACGCGATAAATTGCGAGCCGTCGGGCGCGGTGAAGGTGACAAAGAATCTGTATACCACGCCGTCTTCGCCCGCGGGTTCGCGGTAGCCCAGGACAATGTCACGCAGGGGCAGGCACGGAAAGCCGTCCTGCACGGCGCAGGCGCCTTCGAGCGCAGTGGGCATATCCGTGGGGTCGAAGCCGTTGCTGACGAGTAACTCGTATGCGCTATTTTCGGGCAGGAATAACATATCGGCGGCGGTGACGTAATCGCCCGCGCTGACGGCGTCGAGATATTTCTCCACGCTGGCTTGCGCGTCGAGAAAATCCGCGTCGGGGAGGGTGAAGCGCATGATCTCCACCCTGTCCGCGGTGATGAACGATTCGCCCGACTTGTCGAACCAGATCCAATCCGCGTCTTTGTGACTCCCGTACACGTAGGCGGTATGCTCCCACGTGGACGTATCCCACGCGTTCAAGGCGGGAGGCGACCAATCGAAGATGTCGGGATCCCAGACGAAGGCTCCATCCGCCAACAGCAGGCGGCTGTCGGGACTGAAGCGGGCGTCGCGAATATCGAACATTTCTGGCTCGCTGAGGGTGGCGACCAATTCGCCGCTTTCGAGATCGTGGACTTTCAGGGTCGAGTCTCCATACCAAAAGAAGACAATCCATTTCCCGTTGGGCGATATGACGTTCAGATAACTAGGCTTCAGGTAATTCTCATCGTCGAAACGCGCCACTTCCACAACCTGATAAGTAGTCAGGTCAATGCGGAAGACGACGAATTTGAACGCGGCGGGGTCATACCCATAGCCGTACGCGATGTTCGGGTCGTCGCCAAACACGATGTTCTCGTAACTGAATACGCCCAGTTTGGAACCGAGCAATTCCCAATCCGAAGCCCTGCGAATCTCCAGTATATCGTCTTCGCCTTTGTAGTTGTATAAAATCAACTCACCGTCGGGGCTGAACTCGGCGGTGACATAAGACCAATCTTCCGCCTTGCCGTCAAAATACGCGCGCTCGCGCTTGCCCGTCTCCAGGTCGTACAGCGCCATCACAAAATCGAGCGACATATTTTTCAGGGTCGCCAGCAGTTTTTTTCCATCGGGCGAAAACGACACCGACTGAACGCTCAGGTCGCCCACAGGGAGAGTCTGAATCGCCTCTCCCGTCAGCGCGTCCCTCACCGCGATCACGCTATCCGCCAGGCAATACCCTGTCATCGAATGAGTCCCTCCCTTGCAGAATCCCATCGCAAACCTGCTCCCATCCTGGCTGATGACAAAATCAAAAATCACCCCGTCAGTCAATGGCATCCCGATCTGCTCGCTCACCTGTTCCCAATAATTGTAAACCTGCACAAACTCGCCGATATTTTCGGGACTTGCGACGCGGCTGACGGGAGTCGGCGTGAACGTGGGGAGGGATGTGGCGGTGGGCGGGATCGGCGTCGGGCTGGCGTTCGCCTCATTCCCCGACGGGGGAGCGGATTCTGTTTCCCCAGCCTTTCCCGTCGGGGCGGCGACGGTCGAGCAGGAGGAGAGCAGGAATAGAATCAATACAAAGTTCAAAGTCATCACAGATTTTGGCAGCATGAAACATCCTTGGCAAGTGAAGTTTGCGAATTATGCAAGTTCTAGCAAAATCTTTGCCAGTTCCTTCGGCATGGTGATCATCGCGTCGTGACCCGTCGGCAGACTCAGAAATTTCATTCCCAAGCCTGTGAACTTCTTTTCTTCGGCGGTGATCTCTTCCTCCGTCATCCCTTCGGAGCAAAGAATGAAAGTAGACGGGATGGATTTGGCGCGTGGGTTTTCGAGCGCGACGGGCGTGGACAACGTCCTCAGCGGGTGCGGAGTCAACTTGGACTGCGCCCATTCCAAGTCCGCGCCAGAGACGCCGAACGTCCATTCCAGAATCGGCGGACACCACCACTCGTCACCGCCTTCGATTGCTTTCTTCTTGAAGAAGCCCCACGTCTCGCCGATCAGGTCAGCCAGCGACTTGCCATTTTCGGGAACCATCCCATCGAGATTGACGATGTGCGCGACGCGCTCGGGGATTCTGTCCGCGACGATGGGAGCCATGAATCCGCCCAAACTGTGACCGACGAGAATCACATCGCGCAGATTTTCGGCTTGGCACAAATCAACCACATCCTGAATATGGGTGTTCAAGTCAATATCGTCCCCGCGCATGTTTGCGCGTTCGGCGAGTCCCGCCAGTGTGGGCGTATAGACTTGATGTCCCATCGCGTGAAGAATCGAAGCGAGTCTCTCCCAACACCAGCCGCCGTGCCACATACCGTGAATGAGTATGAAGGTTTTCATATCTCTCCTTTGGCAATTTCGAGAATAATATGTAAGTGTATTGGTCAAAGGAAAAAATGTCCAATGACTTTTGTCACACAGCGCGACCACAGGATGAATACACTTCAATCAGCTAAACATGACCACGGCGCGAAGATATCGAGAGTCAGCGCGAGGCGAATTTATTGGGGTTTGAAGATGCCCCAAAAGAGGTCGCCGACGAGGTCGGGGTTGGGAGTTGGGTTATTCATGTCAGCGACGTTCACTCCGCCAATGGACGGCTTGCGCTTCGATCTGCGCCAGATGCGTGCCTTCGTGCGCGGCGAAATAACTGACCTGCTGGCGGAGAGTGACCGTGCCGAATTCTTCATGCTCGCCCACGCGCTCCCAATCGGATGGGGCGAACGATTCCAGTTTGCGGAGAGTCTCCGCGCGCGAGGCGCGATAGGTCTCGAAGATGTCGCGCCCCGAGGGCGGACGTTCCGATTCATTTTTTGCCCATGCGAAGACGGCTTTCGATTCAAGGATGGGATGCGCCTCTTTGAGGAACAAGTCCACGCGGAAATCGAGCACGCCCTGCGCGTCGCGCAAGTGACTCAACGTGTTGCGGATCGCCCAGCCGCCGTCGGACGGTGATTGATTCATCGCCTCATCGGATAACCCCGCGATGAGTTTCTCCACCACGAGCGGAGTCTGACGCAGGCGTTCCCGCGCCGCCTCGGGCTGGAGCGCGTCGAACCAGTAGTTGGGCATGAACTTTTGGAAGGTCTCGGCAAATGCGCCGCAAGTTGGGCACGGCTCGACGGGCGGAGAAAGCGTGACGTGTCCGCACCCGCGGCAGACGTACGGGTGAGGCGTGGCGGTGATGGGCGAAAGTTTTCCCTGAGCCATGAACTCCGCGCCCTGTTTCAACGCGGAAAGCAACTCCGCGCTCACGTTCAGACGGGATAACGCCTCAAGCGCTTTTTGGACTTCGGCGCTTAGTTCGTCTTTGTCGGTGGGAATGTCGAGCGGATACGTTTCCTGGCGGCACAACGAATCCGCCGCGGCGCGAGTCAGCTTGGCGAGGTTGTATTGTCCCTCCCCTTCCAGCCGCGAAGCGAGGGCAAAGAGGTGGATGAGGGTGTCGGTCCATTGCGATTTATCGTTCAACATGGAATATCTCCCAATTCATAATCAGTAGATTACGACTAGCAACCTGACAGTTTGTTTCAAAAACACGCCGTTGGTCGAGCGTTGTCCTGAACCTGCCGAAGGGTAGGCGGCAGAAAATGCCAATTGTTTTCAAGAACACGTACTGTTGCCGCCGTATCGAGCGCTTTTTCAACAGACCTCCTGCAAAAATGCGCAACAACTGCCCTGGCGGGCGTTGCCAGGGGAGAGCGCACAATACGCTTTGCATAGGAGACGTTTTCAAACGTCGGGCAACTTATGCAAGAGGTGAGACCAACAATAGGTGAAAATTGCCAGAATCGTGGTCTCGATACGCCCCTCGGAGTACCTCGGGGCTACTCGACCACCACTTGATTCAAAAGTGTCAGGTGGCTGGAACAATTACAACTCACTTTCTAGTCACCTAACAGTTTGCTCTTCTCCGCAAATGCCAGCGTGTGACCGTCCAAATCGAGGCAATAGGCGACATCATCGCCCCAATCGCGGCGGGCGAGTCCGCTCAATTCGGTCGCGCCCGCTTCGAGCGCGCGGCGATGATACGCGGAGGCGTCTTCGACGCGCAGGTAAACCTCGCAGCGTGGGATCCCGCCCGCGCGCGCTGGATCGGGGAGGCGGTCTCCGAGCAGGCGTTTGATCCCCGCTTCGGGCATGACTCCCAGGACGCAGGTTTCAGAGAGGGTAAACTCCGTCATACCAGGCTCGTTGAGCGAGGGCTGGCAATCCAGCGCGTGAGTGTAAAATTCGGCGCTGCGGACCTGTTCTTTGACGTAGAGGATAAAATGGGTTTTGATCATGGGGATATGGCTGCCTCATTTTCACATAGGATCGGCTTTTAACTCTTTTTACCAATTAGCCCGACGAGGATGATGACGATGCTGACTCCAGTGACAATGCCAGTCACCCTGCCTGCGATTTGCATCGCCATCACAGGGTCGGTGGAATTCGGCGCAATGGACAGCATCAAGAAATAGAACCCAAGCGCCAGGGCGATAAACAAACAGCCCGCAATGACCAATCTCCAATTTTTCTTTCGCATGATGATTTTTTCTCCTTTTTGAAAATTTTATTTTACAAAGGCTTTCGCTGAGATTGCGCAAGCCCGATGTTCATTCAATTTGTTTCGCTTTACTTCAACCCATCCCGCAATTGACCTGCGAGACTCGCCAACTCCTCCAACTCAGACTCATTCAAGCACGACCGCGGCGCGAACGCTTCGACCTCCGCCCGCGCCTGCCTGCCCGCCGATGTGATGAATCTTGCATTACACATGCTTCCCATTCTCAATCACAACCTTGCCGTCAATCTCTAGCGTAGGCTGACTAACCACACCGTCAATGTGAGTGGTCGCGACATTTTTGCCGCCGAGAAAATCGCTGCGCCCCACCGCAACGTGGATCGTGCCTAGAACTTTTTCATCGGTGATGATGTTGCCCTGTAACCGCGCCAGCGGGTTTGTGCCGATCCCCAATTCCGCGATGACACGGGCTGAATCGCCGTGTTGGGCAAATGCGCTTCGGAGAAACTCCGCGCCCGCGCCGCCTTCGATGTGAGTTACACGTCCCTTTTCAAACGTCATTCGCGTTGGCTCGGATAACAACATGCCAGGAAAACACTTGTCCACGACCAGTAAACCTTCCGCGCTGTCTTCGACGGGCGCGATGTATGTCTCACCTGCGGGTAGATTTCCAAACGCTTTCTGAGCGCGCAATATGCCTGTGTCTTTTTTCCATTCCCTGCCTGCCAGTGACAATCGCAGGTTGGTTCCCAGCGCTGTGGTGATGTGCGCGGTGGAACTCCCTTGCAAACGCTGCGTCAACGAATCTGTGAATGTTGCAATCTGTCCATAATCTGCGCTCATCTCAATATCCAGAATGCTTTGATCAATAAAAGCGCCCAAACCCGCGCGAGCGATTCCTTTCCCAATTGCCGCGCGCCCCGCGAGCAAGGCAGGCGATTCTTTTAGCTGATTCACCGACGCGAACAGAAAGACAATAGCGTCCACTTGTGTCACCAATGCCAATAACGGCGACGGGTATTCACTTATTGGGCGACTCGCATTCGGGAAGGTGTAATTCCACAACTCGGCGGGGTCGGTCTGCGCGGCTTCGGCGAGCAGTGCGTCACGCGCATAACCGAGCGGCTCGTCCACAACAATGAGAATCTTCTCCCCTCGTTGCAGTCCCATGCAGGTGTGGATGACATTCGTCGCCCATCGCGGTGTTTCAGTTTTTTCTGTCATTGGGAATCCTTTCGTTTACTTAACCAAATTTCCTAATCCATCATACAGTCGCATTAACAGACTGGACACTACATACCGTATTTGGCGAGCAACTCTGCATTGGGGATCGCAATCGAAACGTGATGTCGAACGATGCGCCATTCCCCGTCTTCCCTGTGAAAAAGAGCCGCCCCTCTTCCAGTTGCCACGTCAAGCACATGCGCGCCACTTGGAATATGCGCCAGTTCAACCAATCGGCGCCCAAAATGAGAAAAGAATCTGGGACCGACATGATCGAATGTATTCGCGACTCGGTCGAAAAGACCCGACACCCGCTGTTTTTGTTGTGACGTTTCGGAAGATTCATTGTTGTTCGTCATAATTCTCCTCTTACTGGGGCGACATTTACATTATTGGATCAATGACGCAAAGTGCCGATCGAGTTCCTCGGCAGATTGACCGAACTGCTCTGGGGTATAGCGATGCGCGCCATGCTTATCTTTGGGGTGCTGGCTCATGAACGTCTTTAATCGTTCTTCGTATTGAACCGTCCATGAAACGCCAAAATGAGAATAAATGTCTTTGACGGTTTGCATGGGATCCGCCACCATTTGATCGTATTGGACATCCAGGACAGCATTGTTGACTACGGGATCTTCACGGCATCGCCGTCCGCCCTCCAGATAGCGGGTGTACATTTTCTTGTTGGTCTCCGCCATGCGCTTCACGTTGAGATCGCGAGTCGCAGCCCGATGGGCGGAATAGAACATGCTGTTTGCGCTGGTCAGGCAGGTGGTTGGGTTGCGATGCAATTGGATGATTCTGGCATTGGGCACAGCCGACAGTAAAGCGTCAAGATGATGCGTATGATCGGGCGCTTTCAAAACCAGCCGTTTGTCAGGGGTTGCCTGTTGCTGGACCTTTAGAAGCAAACCGTATTCTTCGTAGCATTTTTTCTGATCCTGGGCAACGAGCCATTCGGCGTACGAAAAGACAGGCGTAACCACCCAAAACGAAACCGAATGGAAAGTCAGCGCCTGCATCCAGATGCACTCCTCCTCCGTGTCTTCGCGGATGACATGCTTCGAATCCATTTCGGGAAACATGGGTCGGCGAAACTCCAGTTCCCAGCGCGTCAATGCCAGGCGATCGTCTTTTTTTCCGTCAATAGCAAAGGGACGGTAAAGCCGCCACATGGGAATCCCCGTGTTATCGGGATCGGCGGAGAGCATACGCTGTAGAATTGTGGTGCCAGACCGCGGGACCCCAACGATGACAAAAGGCGGGTTGATCTCCGAACGGAAAACGTCGGGCTTCCGTTTCTGCGCTTCGACAAACAACAACCGCTGGCTCAGATTACTGAGGAGCACCATGCGAGCGCCAAACCTGCCGAAGAAATGCAGGTTGGCGTCCTTTTCAATGGACTGCAACAACGTGTCGAGCCCAACGCGGTAATACGGATCGCCAAAATCGCTCAAGCCCGTTTCGCGTTCGGCAAGTTGATGCAATCGTTCGGCGTCCATTCTAGTGAGCGGTATCCCCAACTTCTCCATACCCGAACCCAGAGCATCGATGATTCTGTACCGCAACGGCATGGGAGCGTAGTTTGGCAACATAAGCACCTCCTTTCATTTCTTCAATCCATCCCGCAATTGACTTGCGAGACCGGACAACTCTTCCAACTCCGACTCATTCAAACACGACCACGGCAGGAAGAAGAGCCGTTCCGTCTCCGCCTCGACCTCCACCCGAACCTGTTTGCCCGCTTCGGTGGCTTTGACCACGCCCGAACTTTCCTCCACCCACCCGCGCCGCGCGAGTTCCCTCACATCCTCCGCGTGGACTTCCTCCGTCACGCCGCGACGGCTGAGTTTGCTGTGCAGATCATCGAATGTCAGCGCGTCGTTCTGTGAGAGAAAGTCGAGCATTTCCCACGTGTGGCCCTCGACTCCATACGCGCTCCATGTGGGAATGTAACAATCGTCGCGGTGACCCTCCAACAGCAGGAAGTGGGCAACAACGCCATCGAGTGTCGCGAATATTCCCGCCCGCTCGTAGAGGTCTTGTTTGGCTTTTATCAAGACATGCGCGGGCGGTTCAGGAAAGCTAAAAGCCGTGTCTGAAATTCTGGCGAGAAGATTGCCAAGCGTCTGCAAAGACTCTTTGGGCATGGGAGCGAGAGCCGCCATCAATTCATTCCCCTCTTTGATGAGTCGAAACGCGGCGGTTCTTCCCGACTCGGTGGCGCGATATTTTCCCTGACCATCAGATACCAAATATCCCTGCTGAACTGCGGCGGTCAACCTTTCATCGTTCGCCTGTGCGAGTCCGTATGGAAAACACCGCATGAGCTGGGCGATGGTAAACAGATTAGTATCGAACAGCCAAATCGCCTGCACCCAGTTGTAGAAATTGTCAGGCAATGAAAGTTCCTCTGCGGCTTTGTCTGCGGCGGGATAGGCATAATTGCCAAACAAAATTTCAGAACTTTCTTCGAGCGCCGACCAAACAGATTTCAGGTTCATTCCTCAACTCCTTTTCTCAACTCAAAGCCAACTCAATCGCCTGTTCCGTTGACAACGCGCAACCGTCTTCCCACATGGACTGAAAATCCCCGCCCGCCTCTTCCCGCTGTGCAGACAGAAGCGCGTCATACTCCGCCGTTTCGAATTGCATCCGCGTCAGATAGATGCGCCCGCGCAACGCCTGCGCCGCGCCCAACAACAGAATTGCGTTTCGTGTTTGCGAGGATTGCGCCAGCGCGTTCGCCAATCCCTCCAGTAATGACGGGAGTTGGCTGACTTCTTTCGAGTCCTTCAAGCGCGATATTCCCTCTCGAAAATGTTTTTGCGCTTTGGGCAAGTCGCCCTGCGCCAACGCGACGCGCCCCGCCACATCGAGCGCGCCGATTTCTGCCGACATTTCTCCCACCTCATGTAAAACCTTCATCGCCTCCTGAACGATTTCCTCTGCGCGCGCCGCGTCACTTCCGCCGAGAACATGCCGCGCCCACACCGAGAGAGTCAAACCCAAACAAATACGGTCTCCCAGTTGACGAAACAACATCACGCCCTGCTCCGCCGCCATCTGCGCCTGCTGAACGTCGCCCTGATTATGGGATGCGATGCTCAACGTCTGCAAAGCAGTAGCGACGCCGTGCTTGTCGTCCAAGTCACGATACAACGCCAGGCTTTCCTCCGCGGAGGCGCGCGCCGATTCATCGTCGCGCCGCGCTAACGCCACCTCAGCCAGGTTTCCATACGCGCCCGCGATCTCTTTTGTGTTTTCCGCCTCGCGGAACAACGACAGACTCTCGCGATAGATTTCCTCCGCGCGCGCATACTCGTACCGTTTGAGCGAGCATCCAGCCAGCGGTCCCAATAACTGACCGATGAGAAGTTTTTCGTTCAGTTTACGTCCGTATTCCAATGCGCGGCGGTAAAACGATTCAGCCGCTTCGAGATCGTTCTCGAAATACTCCTTGAAGAGTCCCTGCGACACAAGCCCCTGCGCGATGCCCCGCGCATCCTCAAGCGACTCGGCAAGCGCAAAACCTTCGTCTTGATGCGTTTTCCATCCCTCCGCATCGCCCTGACGCGAAGCGAACAACGCTCTCGCAAAGAGCGCTTTCACGCGTAACGATGTCGGCGGAAGTTCCTTCGTCGCATCCATAAAAATTCCCAGCCACTTGCGCGCCTCCGTCAAATGTCCATGCGTATCCCAAAATTCCCTGAGCGCCACCGCGATCCGCAAACCCGTTTCAGGTTGAGACTTAAGCGACCACTCCAACGCACCGCGCAGGTTATCGTGTTCCGCTTCGAGCCGCGCCAGCCATTGCTTTTGCGCGCGTCCCTGCAAGCCGTGTTCGGCGCGTTCGGCAAGCCCAGCAAAATAGGCAAGATGCGCGTCGCGCAGTGAAGCGACTTCATCGGTCTCGAACAATTTCTCGCGCGCATATTGTCGGATGGTTTCGAGTCGGCGGTAACGGGATTCGCTTCCGCTATGCTCGACGTTGATGAGAGATTTATCCACGAGACGAGTCATCAACTCCAGGATGTCCAACCCGCTTCCCCCTGCGGGGACGATGCGCTCCTCACCGCAAACTGATTCGGCGGCGTCGAGCGTCCACCCGCCGACGAAGACCGCCAGCCGTCTGAACAAGAGACGTTCCTCTTCGCTGAGGAGTTGGTAACTCCAGTCTATCAACGCGCGCAACGTCTGCTGGCGCGGCAACGCGGCGCGACTCCCGCCCGTCAATAAACGGAAGCGGTCGTCCAATCGTTCGGCGATTTGTTCCACCGAAAGCGCCCTGACGCGCGCCGCGGCTAACTCTAAAGCGAGGGGAATGCCGTCGAGGCGGGAGCAGATTTGGGCGACCAATGAGGCGTTCGCATCCGTGAGTTGAAACGTCGGCAGGGTCAGAGTCGCGCGTTGGACGAATAACTTCACCGAGTCGAACGTTTCAAGATGTTTGATATCCGTCGCCTCATTCGGCGTCGGCAGGGACGGCACGCGATAGGCGACCTCGCCCGCGATGCCCAACGCCTCGCGGCTGGTGGCAAGGATGCGCGCGCCGCGGCAGTTCTGCAAAACCGTGTTCGCAAATTGCGCGCAGGCGTCAATGAGATGCTCGCAGTTATCGAGAATCAGCAGGGCTTCTTTGTCGCGCAGCCAATCCATCACTACATCCATCAGCGGACGCGAATCCTCCACGCGCAGACGAAGAACATTCGCCACCGTGTTCGGAACCAGCGCAGGCTCAGAGATGGGCGCGAGTTCGATGAGCCACACGCCGTCTTTGAATTGTTCAAGGAGGCTGGATGCCGCTTGTAATGAAAGTCTTGTTTTGCCCGTTCCGCCCGAACCAGTGAGCGTGAGCAAACGCGATTGCTGCAACATTTGAGTCGCTTCGAGCATTTCTTTTTCGCGCCCGATGAAACTTGTGAGTTGTGTGGGGATGTTGTTCGGGAAAACATCCAGCGCGCGCAAGGCGGGGAAATCGCTTTGCAAATCAGGCGCGACGACTTGAAAGATTCGCGCGGGCTGGGGAATGTCTTTGAGTTTGCGTTCGCCCATGTCTCGCAGGGACACCTCCGCTGGCAGTTGTCCGCGCAGGAGAATCTCGCTCGCGCCCGATAACAAGATCTGCCCGCCATGCCCCGCCGACATCACGCGCTGGATCATGCTGAGCGTGAGATAGCCGCGATATTCTCCGTTGCGCGCTTCGGCTTCGCCCGTGTGAATCCCCATGCGGACTTTTAAGAGCAAGGATGAATTATGAAGGATGAATGATGAATTCGTCCTTCCGCCGTCATCGTTCATCCGTGAAAGCGCGCGCTGACCATCTATCGCCGCGCGAAGCGCGTCGCCCGCTGTATGAAATGCCACGCAAAATGAATCGCCGATGATTTGGAAGATATGACCGCGCTTCGATTCAATGGCTTCCTTCAACATGGCGTGATGTTTCTCACGTAGCGACTCCCACCTGTCAGGATGCGCCTGCGCGAGTTTGGTCGAACCTTCGATATCAGTGAAGAGGAACGTGACGGTGCCGGAGGGAATGTCTACCATCAAGTTTTCCGTTTGACTCATTATAGGTCAACTCGGTTGATTTGCCTCCCACCAGTTTTCATATTGGGTCTGTTATTCGGATACTTTTGCTCGCCTTTTTTCCAACAACTCCTGAATGCGATGATGCTTCTCGCGCGAGAGTGGGAATAGCCATGCGAGGATGATCGTCCCTGAAAGCATGATCGCCCCGAAGGGTGAAACCAATAAGCGGATCATGCGCAATGCCGAGTCGCTTTGCGTGAATTGAAGCGCGCCCTCAGGAGGAGAAACATAGCCCGACCAGCCCAATGCCTGCAGAGTCAAAAAGAGGACAAGCGCCCCGGTCAACTTGCGGATGAGCGTGCGGATGCCGTAGAAGATTCCCTCCTGCCGCCTGCCGGTCCGCAGTTCATCCCATTCGATCACGTCGGCGAACATCGCGTCGGGCAATGTGTACGCGGCTGAGATGCCGATCCCTGCGAGGGCGGAGAGCGTGAATAATTCCATCGTGTTGCCCGGTTGAATCAAATAGATAAGAAATGTGACGACCACCCAGAGGATCATACCGATCGCGTACGCTTCCTGCTTGTTGCGGATCTTTGAGATCCATAACCAAATCGGCACGAACAGGATGCACACCAACATGAGGATGCCGAAGAACGCGGATTCGTATGCCAGGTCAATGCCCAAAAATTTGACAGATGCCAGCAAGTTTCCGTTCGCCACCCAATAAAGTAAAAAGTATGGAAAAACCACAGCCACCATATCCACTGCCGACCAGTTCAGCATGTGGATGCCGACCGCATAGCGAAACGGGATGTTCTTCCATGCGGCGCGTAATGTTTCTCGAAAGGGCAGGGATTCTTGCTGTTCGGGCGTGGAAGTTTCCCGGAGCAGAAGCCCGATCAACAGCAGGGGAATCGCGCCGACCGCGCCGAATAATGCGCCCACGGTCATAAATCCCTGTTGTTGCGAGCCGCCCGCCTCGATCACCATGTCAATAATTGTCGGCGCGGCGATGACCATGGCAAGCGCGCCGACCAGTTGGAAGAACGATCGGAAACTCGTCAGGCTGGTGCGTTCGTCGTAATCGGGGGTCAGTTCGGGGGTCAGCGAAAGAAACGGGACCGAGACGAGAGTCGTCAACGTGTCGGAGATCATGAAGGAGAGAGTCACATAGATCAACAACGCGATCTGGTTATCCCAATTTGGCGCAGACCAAAGAATGACGAAACTCAAGCCGAAGGGAATGGCGAACCACAGCAAAAACGGACGCCGCCTGCCCCAGCGCGATTGCAAGCGGTCGCTGAGGATGCCGATGATGGGATCGTTCACCGCGTCCCAGACGATGCCGACCAGCGCGCCGAAAGAAGCCAGACGCGGTTCCAGCCCGACCACATCGGTGAGATAGATGGCGAGGAAGATCGAGCGCATCATGCCGATGCTCGAGATGCCCCAATCACCTGAGCCATAGAGCAATTTGATCCACATTGGGAGCCGCTGATTTGAGTTGTTGTTCATCTGAATTTGAGGATGCAAGTGTAGCACGGAGGGATGTATACAGGTAGACACGGAGTTACGTAGACAAGTAGACACGGAAACACGTATACAAGAACCACTTGTTTACGTGTGTACCTGTCTACCTGTTTACTTGTTTTCGCCCGCCCCCATTGCACTCCTGTAAGCCGTTATAACCGAAATGCAAAGTGAAAATCTGTAACCTTCTGCTATACTGCGATTAACAAAATCCGATAAGGGCAAACCCGTCGAAAGATGGGGACGCAAAGCCATGGATCTACCGTCGCGCATCGCGCGACCATGATCGCCAGGTTGCCGAAGAAATAACGCTTTGTTTATTTCCGCGAGCCTGGCAGTCCTTTGCCCGGCTCGCTTTGTATCGGGTCAAATTCAATTTGTTCGATAAAGGCAAACCCGCCGAAAGGCGGGGACGCAAAGCCATGGGTCTACGGTCACATGCGAGTGTGGCTACGATTGCCAGGTTGCCGAAAACATTACCTAACCATTAGGTTGCTGTTGAGCGCTTTTATCGAAACGGAGGTTTCGAATGGCGCTCACTCAAAAACATATACGCTGGCTCACGCGAGCCGGTATTCTGCTCAGCCTCGCCGCATCGCTTTTGCTGAATGCGATGCCCGCGCTGGCAATGAAGAAACAAGACGCCGCCGCGCTACCCAATTTTTCAGAGTTTGTTCAATCCGTTCACACCGGGGAGGAAAATGTAGTGCGCGGCGTCTATGTTCCGAATGTGATGGCGTATCGCGTGGCGCAGCAACCGCTCGATAACCCGGGCTTTCTTTCGAGTAAGGAGGACCGCGTCACTCAATTCCGTATGGCGGCAGGGTATGGCACGGTAGGGCTGGTGGCTCACAATTACCTCGCCGGTGAATCCTTCTTCAACCTGGAAGCCGGCGATGAAGTGCGGATCGTATACGGCGACAGCAAGGTGGAAACTTTTGTTGTGTATGAGATCCTGCAATATCAGGCATTACAACCCAACAGTCCCTACAGTTCCTTTCAGAATTTGGACCGCGATGAAACCCTCACGGTCAACCAGATGTTCAAGCGCGTCTTCGTGAGCGATGGATACGTCACCTTTCAGACCTGCATCGAAAAAGACGGTATTTCGACCTGGGGCAGGCTGTTTGTGATCGCCATCCCTAAAGCGGAATATGAGGAACTTTGGGAAGCAAATGGTTTGTGACCTCAATGTTCCATGAATCAGAAAAGCCGCCCAATGTTGAGCGGCTTTTCTGATTCGTGAAATGATCTTTACTTTTCCGGCGTGACGCTTACCAGCACAGCTCGCACCATGCGGCGGTGGGTGTAGGTGTCGGTCTCTGCGATGTAGTTTTCGCAGGTGAGGAGGGTCAACCAGGGTGTTTCTTCATGTTTCAACGCGGCTTTTGTGTTGCTCGGCAGGATCAGGGCGCTGGCGGTTACTTCGAATGTGTAAACCTGACCGAATGCGTGGATCTTGATCTTGTCTCCGTATTGCAGGTTGACGAGGTTGGCGAACGGACCGGGGTTGTTGTTCGCATCCCATACGTGACCGGTAATGACCGAGTTGCCATCCCAGCCGGGGAATGCCGAACCGTTGAGCCAACCGCCTTTGTTTCCAAGCCATGACACGTCCCATCCGTTCTTTGTTTGCGGAATGCCCACGATCGGGATCTTTATTTTGAGGCGCGGGATTTCCATCCAAACGTCGGTGGCGGCGTATTGCTGATCTGCGGGTTGCT
Source organism: Candidatus Defluviilinea gracilis (assembly GCA_016716235.1). Classification (NCBI taxonomy): domain Bacteria; kingdom Bacillati; phylum Chloroflexota; class Anaerolineae; order Anaerolineales; family Candidatus Villigracilaceae; genus Candidatus Defluviilinea; species Candidatus Defluviilinea gracilis. The sequence goes on along the minus strand of JADJWS010000001.1, from coordinate 842,188 downwards.
CCGGAAGTATGGTAATCTTCCCCGGCGCGAAGCCCGTCACAGGGATAAGGAATCCGGATCCCAGGTTTGAGTTATTGCCGCGTCCATTACCGTCGCCGTCTCCGTCACCGCCGGGAACGCGCGGCACGACGGTGAAGGTGATCGCCGTATCGTTGAGTCCGTCGTTTAATTCGTTGCCAGCCACATCCAGGATGGAAGTCGTTCCGCATACGAACAGTCGATAATTGCCGTCCGTGAGACCGATCCCACCATTGATGACAAAGGTGGCGATGAACGGACCCGCTCCCGTGCCATTGCTATACGTGGGGATGGCGATCGGGATGAGTACATCATCGGCAATCAAACCGCCCGCGCATGAAACGGTATCGAAGGTTTCGTTGGGACCATCATCCACCAAGAGGTAGTTGGCAGGGTTCGTGGCAGACCCGAGATCTGTGTTGCTAACCTGATTCACGTCTTTGCTGAAATTCACCGTTATTCTCGTGGTGTTGCGTCCCGTTACGCCGTTGTTGGCGGGCTCGCTCCCGATCACGGTTGGGTAGCCGAGGTCGACCATCCAGTTGTACGATGCGGGGGTGGGGTCTGGGTTGCCGGCATCGTCGATCGCGCGCACTTCAAAGATGTGAGGTCCGCCTGCCAGCGCTAGATAATTTTGCGGGCTTGTACATGCGGCGAAACCGCCGCCATCTAGCTGGCATTCAAAACTGGCGGTGTCTGGTGATGGACTGGAGAAGGCGAACGCCGCGTCCACGCTGTTTGTGACGGCGGGCGGGGATGAATCGATATCGGTGTCTGGTGTGGAGGTGTCGATCGTCCAAACGTACAATGCGGGCGTCGGGTCGGTGTTCCCGAAGGTATCCACCGCGGCGACTTCAAAGGTGTGATTCCCCGCGACAAGCGGACCAAACGAATTGCCGGAGTTGCACGGGGCGAAAGGCGCGCCGTCGATGCGGCAGACGAAAGTGCCTGTGGCGCTGGTACTGCTGAACGTGAATATCGGGGTCAGGTCGTTATCTGGGTCGGGCGGCGTAGTGTCGATGGTCGTGTTCGGGATGACGATCTGCGTGAGCACAGCGGATACGCTCCCGAAGAAGTCGGCGTCTCCGCCATAGGAAGCGGTAATGTTGTGCGACCCGGAGGTGAGAGCGTTTGTTGTGAAGGTCGCTACACCGGCGTTCAATGCGCCAGTTCCCAAGACCGTCGCGCCATCGTTGAATGTTACTGTGCCGGTTGGAACGCCGGTCGATGCGGTAACAATCGCGTTGAATGTAACCGCTTGACCCAGAACGGAGGGATTCGCGTTCGAGGTGACAACGGTGTTCGAGACTGTTTGTCCCACACCCTGAACATACGGCGCGGAAGTGCTGCCGGCAAAGTTGGCATCACCGCTATACACCGCAGTGATGGTATGCGAACCCGCGTTCAACGTGTTGGTACTGATGGTCGCCACCCCGCCTGCCAGGGTCACGGTGCCCATTGAGTTTGCGCCATCGTAGAACGTGACGGTGCCGGTGGGCGTTCCCGCGCTGGAGGTGACGGTGGCGGTGAAAGTGACAAGATCGCCCACGCCCGCCGGGTTGTTGTCGGATGTGACGCCGGTCAATGTGGTTGCCAGCGTGACGCTGAGCGTGCCCGTTCCAAGAATTACGTTGTAGTTCGGGAGCCGGCCGCTCGGGTCGTTCAATGTGGCGGTGATCGGATAATCACCCACTGCCGCCGCGGCGGGCGCCCCCGCGCTGGCGTAGGTGACGGTGATCGGATCGCTGTTTTGAATGCCGGTGATCGTGCCGGTAAACGCCGTGAAGACCGTTCCGTACACTTTGGATTTATCTGCGGGCGTCACGGTCAGGTCGCGTTGAGTCACGGTGAGCGTGCCCGTGTTGGATGTGACGGTGTAGTTGTTGAGTACGCCGGCCGGCGCGTTCAATGTGGCTGTGATCGGATAGGCTCCCACAATGGCGGTTGCCGGCGAGCCGGGGCTTGTGTAAGTTGCCGTGATCGGGTCGCCATTCTGAATGCCCACGATCGCGCCGGTAAAGGCGTTGAACACCGATCCGTAGACCTTGCTTGCGTCCGTCGGGGTAACAACCAGCCCTCGGGTATTTACGGTGAGTGTGCCGGTATTCAAGGTGACAGTGTAGTTCCCAAGCCGCCCACCGGGGTCATTGAGAGTTGCCGTGATCGGATACGATCCAATTCCCGCGGTGGCTATGGCGCCGGCGCTGGCGTAATTGGCGGTGATGATATCGCCGCCTTGAATGCCGCTGATCAGGCCGGTGAAGGCGGTAAACGTATCGCCATAGACCTTTGTCTTGTCATCCGGGGTGACGGTGAGGGCGCGCGGTGTGACCGTCAATGTGCCGGGTGTGTATGCAAAGACATAGTTATCGTCGATTCCGCCGGAGCAGGTGATCGGGAAAGCGCCTACGTTGTTATGCGGAACGGCAACTTGACAAGTTGGCGGCGTATCGACGACTGCCGGGGTGTCTCCATTGACGAAGCCTGAATAGGTGAAGGTGAAGACCGGGTCTGGGCTTCCATACACAATGCTCTGATCGTTGGCTGAGATGGTGAGAATGGATAAGCCCACCGACAGCGTGCCTGTGTTGAGCGTGATGGTGTAATTCGGCAGTCTATTGTCTGGGTCGTTCAACGTCGCGGTGATGGGATACGTTCCCACCGGCGCCGCGGCTGGCGCGCCGGGGCTGGCGTAGGTTGCGGTGATGTTATCGCCGTTTTGAATGCCGGTGATCGTGCCGGTGAATGCGGTGAACACAGTGCCGAATACTTTGGACTTATTGTCCGGCGTGACGACCAGCGCGCGCGGGGTGACGCTTAACGTGCCGATGTTCAGAGTCACCGTGTAGTTGGGTAGACGGTTCCCCGGATCGTTGAGCGTGGCGTTGATCGGGTAATCACCGATGGCGGCTGTGGCCGGCGCACCGGGGCTGTCATAGGTGACGGTGATCGTATCGCCTGCTTGAACGCCTGTGATCGTTCCAGTGAATGCGGTGAAAACCGCGCCGTAGATTTTCGTCTTATCGGCTGGCGTGACGGTGAGGGCGCGCGGCGTCACAGATAGTGTGCCTGTGTTGAGCGTTACGGTGTAGTTGCCGAGTTTGTTGTCGGGGTCGTTCAAGGTGGCTGTGATCGGGTAATCGCCAACATTTGCGGTGGCCGGCGCGCCGACGCTGGCGTAGGTGGCTGTGATGTTGTCGCCAAATTGAATGCCGGTGATCAATCCGGTGAATGCGGTAAATACATCGCCATAGACCTTCGTTTTGTCGGTCGGTGTGACGATGAGCGCGCGCGGTTGGACCGTGAGAGTTCCATCCACATAGACAAACGTGTACGCGTCGTCGGAGCCGCCGGAACAAACGATGGGGTAGGTACCCACGTCGGTGTGAGGACCAGACACACTACAGGTCGGAGGCGTGTTGATTACGCCCGGTCCGTCACCGGAGGCGAATCCTGTGTAGGTGAAGGTGAAAGTCGGGTCGGGATTTCCATACGTGATGGTCTGGTTATTGGCGGTGACGGTCAATACGGAGGAGGTAACGGTTAGCGTGCCGGTGTTCAAGGTTACGTTGTAGTTGCCAAGTTTCCCGGTGGGGTCGTTCAAGGTGGCGGTGATCGGGTAGGTGCCAACGGCGGCGGAGGGCGGCGAACCGGCGCTGGCATAATTGGCGGTGATGTTGTCGCCGTTTTGAATGCCGGTGATGGCGCCAGTGAACGCAATGAACCATGTGCCGTATTGTTTGGTCTGATCGTCGGGGGTAACGATGAGGTCGCGTTGGGTCACGGTCAATGTGGCAGTTCCGATGGTGAAGTTATAGTTGCCTAGTTTATTCGTGGGGTCGCTCAGTGTAATTGTGATCGGGTAAGTTCCCACCGGGGCAGTGGCAATTGCGCCAGGGCTCGAGTAGATCGGCGTGATGGCATCGCCGTTTTGCAAGCCGGTAACCGCGCCGGTGAAGGCGCTGAATGTATCGCCATAGATCTTCGATTGATCGTCGGGCACGAAACTCAGGTCGCGGCGATTGACCGTGAGGGTGCCGATGTTTTGTGTGACTGTGTAGTTGCCCAGTTTGTTATCAGGATCGACCAAGGTGATGGTGATGGGATACGAACCGAACGGGGCGGTGGCGGGCGCGCCGAGGCTGTTGTAAACGGCGGTTATGTTATCGCCGTTCTGGATACCGATGAAAGAGCCGGTGAACGCGGTGAACACTTCGCCATAGAGTTTGCTTTGGCTGTCCGAGATTGCGGTCAGGTTTCGTCGCGTTACAGTGAGTGTGCCGGTGTTGAGGGTGATGTTGTAGTTGCTCAACATGCCGTCGGGGTCATTCAACGCGGCGGTGATCGTATAAATCCCTACATCCGCAGTGGCAGGCGCGCCAGCGCTGTTGTAAGTGGCGGTGATATTATCTCCATTTTGGATGCCCGAAATAACGCCGGTGAACGCGGTGAACACTTCGCCGTACACTTTGGTTTGATCGTCCGGTGTGACAGAGAGCGCGCGCTGGGTGACGGTTAATGTGGCGGCGGGCGCCGGGTCGATCGTGACGATGTAGTTGCCCAACTTCCCATCGGGATCGTCCAGTGTGACAGTGATTCCGTACACGTCGACAATGGCTGTGGCGGGCGCGCCGAGACTGTCGTAGATCGGGGTGATGTTGTCGCCTGCGCGCAAGCCTGTGAACGCGCCGGTGTAGGCGCTGAACACGCTTCCGTAGACTTTTGTTTGCGCATTGGGGTTGAATGTCAGACTGCGCTGATTGACATCCATTTGCCCGTCGCTATACACGATCACATAGTTGCTCAAGCCGGTTCCCACTGCGGCGCTGGGCGTGATGGGATACGTGCCAACGACAGCCGCGGAAGGAGCGCCTGCGCTGGTGAGAGTCACACTGGTGACGCTGTCGCCGGGCTGGAGACCGACCACGCTAAACTCTGTGCCATTAAACGTGAATACATCGCCATAGGTCTTGGTTTGGTCGTCTGCGGTAATGGTCAACACGTTCGTGCCAACGGTCATTGTGCCGTTGACATACGTGATGGCATAGTTTGACAGCCCTGTGCCGACAGCCGCGCTCGGAACGATCGGATAGGTCCCAGCCGGCGCGGCGGCGGGCGCTCCGGCGCTGGTCAACGTGACGCTCGAAACCGAATCGGTGAAGATCAAGCCAGTGGTGGTGAACTCGGTTCCGGCGAAAGTGAATGTGGTTCCGTAGATCTTGCCCTGATTGTCGGCGGTGATCGTCAATGCTTTTTGCAGGACCGTCAGGGTTCCATCCACGTATGTGAAATCATAGTTATCATCCAAGCCGCCGGAACAATCGATGATCCCGTTATACACGCCGGCATTGACGTGGGGAGTCGGCGCATCGCATGTGGGAGGCGTGTCGATATCCGCCGCGTCATCGCCGAGCACGAATCCGCTGTACTGGAAGGTGAAGACCGGGTCGGCATCGCCGTAGGTGATGGTCTGCGGATCTGCGGTCACGGTCAAGGTGGCTTTATTCACCACCTGGCTCACGATGTTTGTTGTGCTGGTGGCGAATGTTCCGTCGCCGCTATAAACCGCGGTGATGGGGTGGGTTCCCACCACGAGCGAGTTGATCGTTAGGGTTGCTTCCCCGCCGACGATTGTGTTGTCTGTGCCGATGACAGTTGCGCCGTTGTAGAAGGTCACTGAGCCTGTGATCACACCCGGCGAGCCGGAGGTGATGGTGGCGGTAAACGTGACGTTCTGCCCATAAATGGACGGGTTGTTATCGGATGTCAGCGTTGCAGTGGTGAAACGCCGGACATTTTGAACATACGGGTTTGAAGTGTTATTGCTGGTGGCATAGTTATCGTTGCTATTGACGAAGCGCGCCGAGATGTTGTGCGAGCCGAATGTCAGCGTGCTGATGTTGAATGTGGCGACTCCGCCGCTCAAAATGGTTGCTGAGCCAATTTGTGTTGAACCGTCCCATAAGGTGACGGACCCAGCCGGAATGCCAGTGCCCGGCGCCGTTGGAGTGACGGTTACCGTAAAGACCACCATCTGGCCTTCGGCGGAGGGATTTACATCGGAGGTAACATTCACCTGGGTTGGGGCAGGCAGAATGGTGTGAGAGACCGCTTCCGAATCCGTATTGAAGTTGGCATCCCCGCTGTAGCTGACCGTCAGCCCATGCGGAACAGGGGCTCCAAGGAATGTGATCACATTCAAATTGCTGGTGGTGATCAAGGCAACGCCGGCGGCATCGAGCGTGGCGGTGATATTTTGCGCAGGGTTGCCACCGGTCAATGTAACCGTGCCGGTTGGCGTCCCAGCCGCAGAGGAGACGGTCACCGTGAACGTCATCGGATGGCTGTAAAACGACTGACTCGGGTTGGCGGCGGTATGCGGCGCCGGGTCGACAGAAACCGTTGTCGTTGCTCGCGATGCCGCAACAGTGCGGACCACATCCGGCGCGGGGTTGTAGTCATCGTTGCCCGCTTGTGAGGCGGTCAGGGTGCAAGTCCCTGTTCCGCTTGTCATCGTGACGGTATTTCCCGCGAGCGTGCATACGCCGCTTGCCACTACGGTGACGGGCAAACCAGAAGACGCCGTCGGATTGATCACAAAGGTCGAGCCATATGCCCGCGGGCTGGAGATTGCGGGGAAGTTGATTGTCTGATTGCCCTTGATGATCGTCAGCGTAAAGTTCTGGGTCGCATCAGGACTAATGCCGTTGGTGGCGGTAATTAAGAAGTTATACACGCCAACCGTGCCCGATGCGGGCGCGCCGCCAAAGACACCGGTATTGGTATTGAAGGTTACTCCGCTCGGCAAGGGGTCGCCGCTTAGAGTAAACGTTGGCGCAGGGAAGCCGGTGGTGGCTACTGTGAAATTGCCGGCTGTTCCCACCAAGAACGTTGTGTTATTCGCGGATGTGATCGTCGGCGCCTGATTGACATTCTGCACAAGGATGGCGGATGTGCTCGTTCCAAAATTGGCATCCCCAACATAAACAGCGGTAATATTGTGCGAGCCAACCGTTAATGTATTGGTGCTGAATGTAGCCACCCCGCTGCCGTCGAGTGTTCCGGTGCCGATCACGGTCACGCCGTTACGGAAGTTGACTGTTCCAGTGGGAGCGCCGCTGGTTGATGTAACCGTGGCGGTGAACGTCACCGTTTGACCCGCAACGGATGGATTAATATCGGAAACGACAGTGGTGGTCGTGCCGAAACTATAGGTAACTCTCACGCGAACGAGATCAAGAGAAATGGTTCCAGAGGTTGGAAAACCCGTTGATGTGAGGCGTACTCTGAAATTTGCGGCTGTAAAATCTCCCACTGCCCAGGCTCTTCCCCAAGTGTTTGCCGCGCCTCCAAGCGTGAATGTTGTTTCGGTTCCGCCGAAGGTGGTGCTGGGGTCGCCGCCGGTAAAGTTCCCGCCCGCATTCCATGAGAGGTCCACATCCGCCTCGCGCGATCCGCTTGACATACCCTCAATGGATACTTCGATCCCATTGATCACAGCGCCAGCCGGAATTGCCGGAAGGTTGAACGCGCAAACCAACTGGTTATTTCCGCCGGCGGTGGTAGCGTACACGTTGTTGGAGGACAACGCATTTGCGGGGTTGGTCCAGCCGGTACAGGATGTGGGGCTTTGCAAACCTGTATCCGCCGCGCGAACCGGGGCGGGTGTGGCGGCGCTCAATACCAAGAGAACCGCCAAGACCGCGGCAAAAAAATGTACATACAACTTCTTTGGGGCGAAGGACGAAATATTCATTTTTTCCTCACAAGGAATGAGAATGGTTGGGAAAGACGCGAAAAAACACTGCCGTTTTTACGGGAATCCCAACAACGCGCTTCAATTGCCACCCAAATTGCTGTCCGGTCTCGCTATCCCGGCCTTCTGTAGCGTAGACCAACCCAATCTCTCCCCTACCTGACAGCTTATAATCTGCTGAATAGTACTTATGGATACATTACAGCTTTGTTATTTTACGACGGAGTACTCGTGGAAACGTTACAAAAAGTTACATTTTCTGCAGGACGTTTATCACGAGAACTCGGGTGGCTCTGGTTATAATCGCGCGTAAGGATCGAATGAACTCCAAGCCCTCTCTTGCGGATAAACTCAAGTCGCTCGGCGTGAAGAAGGGAATCTCGCCTCTTCCTCCAGGGAAGCCTGATTCGCCCACCATCGACTCGATCGTGCGGGGTAGTTTTCTCTCCACTCCGCGCGGAGAGGTGTTCACCACAGAGCAAACCTTTCCTCAAAACCATCATTACGGCAATTCGGCTCTTCTTTCCTCTTTCCCTCTTTCTTTAGTTTCTCAGTGGGCAAATGATGTAAAAGTCGCCAGTCTTCCAGTCTCCAAATTTGCCTTTCTCGATACGGAAACCTCGGGTCTCTCCGGCGGGACCGGCACATACGCATTTCTCATCGGTGTGGCTCGCTTCATGGAAGGTCAATTCGTGTTGCGGCAATTCTTCATGCGCGATCCTGCCGAAGAAGCGGCATTGCTCGAAGGACTGGCGAATTTCCTCGCGCCGTGCGAAGCGTTGGTGACGTTCAACGGCAAAGCCTTCGATGCGCCGTTGCTCAAGACAAGATACGCGTTACACGATACGCCTTGCCCGTTCAATGGATATTCCCACGTGGATTTATTGCCTCTTGCGCGGCGGTTGTGGCGTGACCGGCTTGAATCGCGCGCATTGAAATACCTCGAAGAGCATGTGCTGGGGCTGAGACGTTCGAGCGAGGAAACGCCCGGGCACGAGATCCCCTGGTTGTATTTCGATTATCTGCGCACCGGCGACGCGACTCCACTGGCAGGGGTGTTCTATCACAACGCCATGGATGTGGCGGCGATGGCGGCATTGCTTGCGCATATGAATGATATGCTGGAGAATCCGTACGATGGCAATGTGCAACACGGGTTGGATTTTATCGCGCTTGGCAAATTGTTCGAGGATCTCGGTCGCGTGGAGGAAGCCGCGCGTTTGTACGAGCGTGGGCTTGAGTCGCCTATGGGCGAGATAGATTTCCACGTGGCGGTGAAGCGGTTGTCCATCCTGCAAAAGAAGCGCGGCGGGTATGAGGAGGCGGCGCGCTTGTGGAAAAAAGCGGCGCAGGCGGGTCATATCTACGCACATATCGAACTGGCGAAGTATTATGAACATAAAACGCGCGATGTGAAAGCCGCGCTTAAGTGGACGGTGTCGGCGCGCAAGCAGGCAGAACGCGCCGACTTGCCAGCCTACGAGCGCAAACACTGGCTGGATGAAATTGCTCATCGGTTGGCGCGTTTGGAGCGCAAAGACGGTTTATAATGGGCGTATTCTCTGCTTTGAAGGAGGAGCCATGGAGATCGTCGTTTCGAAACAAACGAGCCGTGTGGAAGTGACCATCGTGGGGTTGAGCGGCGAGGTGGATGGTCAGAATTTTCAGCAGGTGATCGACAAGGCGAAGGAGTTGTACGCTGCCGGCGCCCGTGATTTTTTGGTGGATATGAGCAGTCTAACGTATATCTCGAGCGCGGGTTTGGTGGCAATCCACAGCATTGCGCTGATGGTGCGCGGCGAGCCATTGCCGGATACCGAGGCGGGCTGGTCGGCATATCGCTCGATGGGAAAGACCAGGGAAGCCGGCAAACAGCAACATATCAAATTGTTGAACCCCATTGAACAGATCACAAGCGTTTTGGAGATGGTCGGGTTCGATAATGTGTTCGAGATCCATAAAAGCCTCGACGAGGCTGTGAAGTCGTTCTAGGCAATACAAGCGATGTGGAAGTTCCCACGTCGTTTTGATTTAACGGGAAATATTCCCATGCGGTATGGAATTCACCGCCAGCCGCGCGCGCGTTCGGGCTCGGCATGATCAACTTGTAATTTCGGGAGCGTCGAATGAAGCGCGGAACTCTTGGCAACTGGTTCGTGATCTTTCTGATTCTTCTCACAGTGATCGTCTGGCTGGTATTTCCGCCTGACGATAATGGACAGGAGAATTTCATCCGTCAGTACGCCGGTGAAATCATCGGCTCGGTCAACATTGTGTTGATGTCGGTGTCGTTGTTCCTCTCCACGCGCCCCAAGTGGGCGGAAAAATATTTCGGCGGGCTGGACAAGATGTATGTGACGCATCGCCACACTTCGACCGCCGCCCTGCTGTTGATCTTTGTCCATGTGTTGACCGTGCCCATCTCGTTGAGCGGCTGGGCGTTGGGCAACTATCTGGGTGTGATCGCTTTCACAGGGATCGTTTCCATCGCGCTGGTCAGTCTTGCGCCGCGCGTCCCGTTTTTGAACAAGATCACGGGCGGCACCTACGAGGGCTGGAAGAACCTCAAAAAATATGTCGGCATTTTCTTTATTCTTGCTTTCTTCCACTCGCTGACCATCAGTCATCCGCTGGATGCGTTCATTGCCATCAACTATGTGCAAATCTTTTTCGTGATCGGCGCGGTGTCGTATCTGTACACGGAAGTGTTTGGCGGGTGGTTCAAAAAATATATCCCATACACGGTGGAGGCGGTGAATCATCCGAACGGTTCGACCACCGAAGTGATTCTGCGCCCCAAAAAGAATCCGATTCAACGCCAGCGGGCGGGACAATTTCTCTTCGCGCGTTTCCCCAATGAGAAGAACCTGAACGAGTCGCATCCATTCACCATCTCCAGCGCGCCCGGCGAGGATGTGTTGCGTCTCACCATCAAAGCCTCCGGAGACTTCACCCGCGCCTTGTTCCATGAACTCAAACCCGGCGCGGATGCCATCGTGGAGGGCGCGCATGGCATGTTCGACTATAAGACCGGCGGGCAAAAGCAGATCTGGATCGGCGGCGGCATTGGCGTGACGCCATTCCTCTCATTCATCCGCGATATGAACGGCGATCTTCACCGCGACGTCGATTTTTACTTCACGGTGCGTCATCCCGAGGAAGCCATTTTTAAAGAGGAGATCGAAGCGGCGGCGAAGATAAACCCGCGCCTGAAGCCGCGTATCCGTTTCTCGTCTACAATGGGATCGTTGACCATCGAAGAAATTGCGGCGAATGCGGGCGGAAACGTCAGCGGGCATCACGTCTACCTGTGCGGACCGCTCCCCATGACGCAGGCGTTCGAGAAGAAATTCATCGAGCTGGGTGTGCCGCCCGAAAATATCCATTATGAAGAATTCAATTTCAGGTAATTCACTCGCGTTACGGGTTAACTGCGTAAGGTGAGTGAATACATCAGAACTTACGCAGTTGGCGGGCAGTTGTACTGCCGCCGCAACGCAACCACGGCGCAATAGGTTTAACTGCGCGCATCCTATCAATGTGGGGTTGTTTCCGGGGGGTTTTTATATTCCCCGGAGGAAACCATGACGCAAATTGACGATCTCGTAAAAATGGGCGACCGCGAAACCCTCTACGAACTGATGACCGAGGATGACGAATGGCTGACGCGCCTCGAATCTGCCGAAGGTCTGATCGAACTCGGCGACCAGCGCGGTTACGAATTCCTCATCTTGGTTACGATGGGCGACGACGAGGAAATGCTCGAGGTGGCAAATGAGATCCTCGCCTCGCCGCCAGCGATGAAGATGAAACGCCAGATCGAGTCGGAGCAACAGGCTGAACGCCGAACCCGTATCGAATCGGCGAAGAAGCGCCTGTCGCAGGGCGGAAAAGTCTATCGCTATAAAATGGTACACCTGCCGTCGAACGCGCTGATGGGCGAGGACCCGTTCAGCAAGGGATACGAAGTCCCCGCGCTCGACAATATCGGGCTGGATGGCTGGGAGGTTGTCCACGTCCTTCCGATACGACGCGCCATCGCCACGGGCGGCGAAAATGAATTGTTCACCGGGGTCTATTGCCTGCTCAAAAAAGAAATCCTGCCGGGCGAAAGCATTGACCTCGAAGGCTGATGAACTTTTTCCGGGCGCGAACCATCCATGCGGAAAAATAAAAACCGAATCCTCGTCCTGCTTGCCCTGCTGGCAATCCTGACGACGCGCGCCGAAATCGCGTATGCGCATCCCGCCGATGGGTACACTCACGTGATCCGCGCGGAGGTGACAGCGAAAAAACTTTCTGTCGATTGGGAGGTGAACCCCGGTCTGTTGTTGGTTGCCTATGCCTGGCATCAAGTGGATATAGACAAAGACAACGCCCTCAGCCAACAGGAAAAACAAACTTGGGCGCAAGCCACAGCGCGATTTCTTTCCGCTTCTATCGACGGGGTGAGCCTGCCTCTCCACCTGGAGGATTCAGCCTTCCCGTCGAGCCTGGAGGCGTTTCAATCCGGCGCGGAAACGATCGCGTTGCATTTCTCCGCAACCTGGGCGGCGCGCCCCGATGAATCGTTCGAACTGGTTCTGTTGAACATGCTGGAACCGGCGAAATCGACCAATTGGTATTTCATCGCCGCGCAAGACGAACTGAAATTTCCCACCCCGTTGCAGGAGGGCAACCGCATCGCAGTGACGTTCCTCCCGCCGGGGAAACAGCCAGCGGGCGAAACATCGTTATGGGCAGAATGGGATTCCGGCCTGCCATCGATTCCATCCGCGTCTCAAGAGTCTACTTTTCAGCCTGCCGAAAACGCCCCCCCCAGTCTTTCGGATGCCAACTCGCGCGAAGTTCTGCTGGACCTGATTCGCAAGCAGGAAGTTTCCACATCGTTTTATTTTCTGGCGCTCGCCATCTCGCTGGTGTTGGGCGCCCTGCACGCGCTCACGCCCGGTCACGGCAAGACGATCGTGGCGGCGTATCTCGTCGGTTCGCGCGGCACGTCCTGGCATGCGGTTGTGCTTGGGACGGTGGTGACGCTGACCCACACCGGCTCCGTGTTATTGCTCGGCGTTGTCACGTTAGCCGTCTCGCAATATTTTTTGCCCACCGTATTCATCCCGCTCCTCGAACTGCTCTCCGGCTTGTTGATCCTCGGGTTGGGATTGTATCTTTTGTTGCAACGCTATCGGGCTTGGAGGAAAAAGCCCGCCCCTCTCACGCGGAAGGTTTCGCTATCGCCGGTATCCACAAGGAAAGTTTCGGGCGCGATCACCATTCAAGCCCCTGCCGCCGGCTTGCACCATCATGGCGACGGCAAACTCCATTCGCATGATGTGCCGGAGACCATCACGTGGCGGTCGCTGATCGCGTTGGGCGTCAGCGGCGGGTTGGTTCCATGCCCCGATGCGATTGCCATCCTTTTGGTGGCGATCGCCATCAACCGCATCCTGCTTGGGTTGGCGTTGATCGTATCGTTCAGCCTGGGGCTTGCCCTGGTGTTGATCGTCATCGGCTTGGTCATGGTGAACAGCCGCCGCCTGTTCGACCGTTTCGGCGCGTTCGACCGCATTACGCCGGTCTTGCCGGTGGTGAGCGCCGTAGTGGTCTTTGCCCTCGGCGCGGCATTGACCGCCGGCGCGTATGCCTGGTTTGAGGATGAACTCGAGGCGGCGAGAGCAGGCTCCACTGGGGGAAACGAAGCGCACATCCTGTATCTTTCGGGAGGGGAAGAGGATATCCAACAATTATTCGTCACATCTCCCAACGGGACGATTCTGTTAAGCGGCGAACGCGACAACGTGGCGGGATACGCGCTTTCACCAGACGGTTCGCAAGCGCTCTACACCACCCGCACAGAAAAACTCGAAAACAGTCTCTGGCTGGTAAACCTGAGGGAGCGCGAACGAACAAAATTAATCGATTGTATGCAAGCGCTCTGCTCGCGTCCGGCCTTTTCTCCCGATGGCAACGAGATCGTCTACGAATACCTCAACTATCCGGATGGCAAGAACATATCGATCAGCCCGCGATGGATGGACCTGCGCTCCGGAGAAAACAAGCCGTTGTTCAAAACGATGAACTTCCCCGGCTCGGCTCCGCGTTGGTCGCCGGATGGCGCGTGGCTGAGTTATTCCGCCGCCGGCGGTTTGCGGCTATACAACACCAAGACCGGCGAAAGCCGCCTGGTGGAAAGTTTATATTCCTATGCCGCAGAATGGGCGCCGGGCGGCGATGCGATTTTGTATCTCGATGCGATCATCAAAGACGACCAGCAAGTTGTTCCGCAAGTATTCGTGTACCGGCTGGCTTCCGACACAACGCGCAACCTCAGCCCGGATACCGATCATGAGATTCTCTTCGCCGACTGGTCGCCGGACGGCAACTGGATCGCGCTGATCCGCCGCAACCTCGCCGACGAGCGCGGCAACCAGATCTGGCTGATGCGCTCGGATGGGAGCGAAGCGCGCGCCCTCACTGCTTTGCCCAGCCGGGCATACGGCAGTCTTGCCTGGTCGCCGGATGGGAGCCAACTGTTGTACGACGTAGAATTCATCGATTCGGAATCGTCCGAACCGCAACTGCAATTGATCGACATCCACACCGGGCAAATCACAGACCTCGACCAGCCAGGTTTCGGCGCAATGTGGCTCGCGCCGTAGCGCGCGCCGTTATTTTTTGGGAGACGTTCCATGCCTCGCTATTTTTTCATCATAACTATTTTTTTGACGGCGCTCTCTGCCTGCGGAGGAAGCCCCGCCTCATCCCCCAGTGAGGCTGTTTCGCCCGCCTCCACCGGGTCGCAACTTGAGGCGTTTGCCACCACCTCCATGCTTGCCGACATCGCGCAACGCGTGGCGGGCGAACGTGTCCGCATCGAATCCATCCTCCCCATCGGCGCGGATCCGCATTCCTATCAATACACGCCGCAAGATGTGACGAAAGTCGCCGATGCGAAACTGCTCATCCTGTTCGACTATAAAACGTACGAAACTTTTCTGGAACCGTTGCTTCTCACCGCAGGCGGCAACGCGGAATTTGTGTCCGCCGGCGCGGGTGTGAGCAAACGCGCCGATCTCGACCTGGGCGGATTCGATCCTCATATCTGGCTCGACCCGAACAACATCATCGTTTGTGTGGAAAACATCCGCGAAGGATTGACGCACTTCGACCCTGCCGGCGCGGCGGAATTCAAATCCAACGCGGACGCCTATGTCGCTGAATTGCAGACCCTCGACGCATGGATCGTCGAACAGGTGAATCAAATCCCCGCCGAGCGAAGGTTGCTGATCACGAATCACGAATCGCTCGGTTACTTTGCGGAACGCTATGGTTTTACGGTCGTCGGGTCTGTGCTGGAAAGTTTCAGTTCGGGCGCGTCGCCGTCCGCGCAACAGATGGCGGCGTTGATCGACCAGGTCAAAGCAAGTAATGCGCCCGCGATTTTTCTGGATGCCGGCGATAACCCCGCGCTCGCGGAACAAATCGCCGACGAAACTGGCGTCCGAGTCGTCGCTAATCTGCATCTTGAATCGCTGACCGATGGCGCGCCTGCCGCAACCTATATTGACCTTATGGAATACAATGTAACGCAAATTGTCGCCGCTCTCAAGCGTAACCCGTAAGTTGTAACACGTTTCCCCATGTATCCAAACTCGCCACACCAAACCAACCAACCCATCCTCGATGTGTCGCATCTCACCGTCCGCTACAATGGAAGGAATGCTCTCGAAAATCTCACGTTCCATCTGCACGAAGGCGAGCGCGTCGCCATTGTGGGACCGAACGGCGCGGGGAAAAGCACGCTCATCAAAGTGATCGCCGGAGTTTTGCAACCGTCTTCCGGCGATGTGAACATCTATGGGTCACACCCCGATAAGCATGTGTGCATCGGCTACATTCCCCAGCGCTCGCAAGTGGACTGGAATTTCCCTGTCACGGTCGCCGATGTGGTGATGATGGGACGCTCGGCGAAACTCGGTCCGTTCAACTGGCCCCGCAAAAAAGATTGGGACTTTGTGAATCACGCGCTCGAAACGGTGGAGATTCAAAACCTCGCCTCGCGCCAGATCAGCCAACTCTCCGGCGGACAGCAACAACGCATGTTCATCGCCCGCGCCATCGCGCAAGAATCCGAACTGATGTTGATGGATGAACCCCTCACCGGCTTGGACACGCCCTCGCAGGAGGGAATTTTGAATCTGCTCGACCGCCTCAAACAGGATAAGGTCACCGTGATGGTCGCCACGCACGACCTCGACCAAGCCGCGAGTCATTTTGATCGAATCCTATTGCTCAATCATCGCATCGTTGCGTTTGGCGTTCCGCAAGATGTGATGCAAACGAATAATCTCATTAAAGCTTATGGCGGGCGCTTACGATCTACAGATAATGGAAATGTATTAACTTTGGATGATTGTTGCGACGACGAACACGCATAATTTACGATTTACGATTGCCGATTTACGATTGTTTCATGGCGTAGTTGTTTTCCAGGATTATCTTGACTGATGATATTTCAAAAGGAGTTCACCATGGATGAGAAAATGTTCAAGGCACGGACGAAGAAGTTAGCTGTGGCGATCATCAAACAAATGGACAAACTTCCAAATTCGCGCGCGGCAGATGTCGTTGCAAGGCAGGTTATCCGCTCGGGTACTTCCGTCGGAGCGAACTACCGCGCCGCGTGTCGAGCCAAATCCACGCCTGATATGATCAATAAGATGAAGATCGTCGAAGAAGAAGCCGATGAGACCGAATACTGGCTTGAAATCCTTGTTGAAGCGGGACTTGCTCCTGAAGAGCAACTTGCCAGCATCCACAAAGAGACCGACGAAATCTTAGCCATGACCGTCGCCTCCCTCAAGACCCTCCGCAACCGCAAACCGTAAAATTAATCCTTCACGCCTCGTTACCTGCTTTTCATCAGAACGACTGAAGTCGTTACTACGGTCTCGCAATCTACAAAATCAATCGTAAATCGTAAATCCAAAATCGTAAATCGTAAATCGTAAATCGAATGTCTTTCCTCCTTACCCCTCTCTCTTACGAATTTATGCAGCGCGGAATGATCGCCGCCGTGCTGGTTGGGATCATCTGCGCGGTGGTTGGCACGTTTGTCGTGTTACGCGGCATGGCGTTCTTTGGCGACGCGCTGGCTCACACCATTTTGCCCGGCATCGCGCTTGGTTATCTCGTCAGCGGCGGCGCGCGTGAACCGCTGTTTTGGTGGGCGCTTGGCACAGCCGTCGTCGCGTCGCTGGGAATCGGCGCGATCAGCAAAAACTCTCAGATCAAAGAAGACACCGCCATTGGAATTATTTTCGCCGGCATGTTCGCGCTCGGCATCGCGCTCATTTCCACTGTCCGCAGTTACGCCGTGGATTTGAGTCACTTCCTATTTGGCGACGTGCTGTCCGTTTCGGCTCAAAGTTTGTGGCTGATTCTCCTCTTCGGCGGGATCGTCCTCTTCATCATTTTCGCCTTCTACAAGGAATTCACCACGCTGTCGTTTGACCCCATCCTTGCCGCCACGCTCCGCCTCCCAGTGGACTTGCTCAACAACCTTCTGCTCGTGCTGATCGCCGTCACCGTCGCCGTCTCGCTTCAAACGGTCGGAGTCGCCCTCATGGTCGCCATGCTCGTCACCCCCGCCGCGACGGCGTATTTGCTCACGAATCGTTTGCCAAAGATGATGCTTCTCGCCGCGATCTTCGCGTCGCTTTCTGGGGTGATCGGGCTGTATCTTTCCTATTACTTGAGTATCGCTTCAGGCGCGGCGATTGTCCTTACAGCGACGATGCTTTTTGTGGTTGTGTTTGGGTGGAGGAGGGTGAAAAGGTAATTAATTCAAAGAAAATTTATTGTTCCTATTAACCATATTTGCCTCACGTTGTAGTAACGACTTCGGTCGCTTACTTGCCGCAAATAAGCGACTGAAGTCGTTACTACAGTAAATCAATTTATGTTACTCTAATAGACGTTAAATATTTTTTCTAGACATCATCGTTTTTTTAAATTTTTTGGGCGGCTTCGAGGGAGTGGCTTTTCACCATAGATGGTTAATAAACTTTTCATGTGAGGGTCTGCAACCATAGATTTGCGTTGATTGGCGTTGATGTCGTTTAATAGGTTTTTCCATGAATCGTCGCTAACTTTCCATGTGCCATGAAAAGGTTCATCCAAATCCTCGATTATCATATAAATAAATATCACGAGTAATGTCACGCCAATGATTAAGATGATATCTAACACCCCGGTTTTGCTGGTAAAAACTGCAAAGTAGAAAGGTATAACGAATAAAATTGATGTAATCAAAGCTACGATACGTAGGCTGTCAAAAAGCCGTTGGCTTGCGAGAGAAATTCTATCACCTCGAATGTCAGTTATTTCTTTAAGTCTTTCAAACAATTCTGGCACGAGAAATTCTAGTAGCTTGTTGTTCATCATGTTTGAATGCATTAGTTGTCTAAATTGCTCTCTGATTTCTATCAATATTTCGTCCCCCGCAGTTCTTTCAGGTGTTGTACTTCTAACTAGACTTTCCTGAGTTTTTATCTCTTTCGGATAGTTTTTGATAACATGTTCCACATAACTTTTGAGTAACAACGAAATATTCTGCCCGGTTGCCGAACCTTCTTCTTTTAAATAAGACAAGTCCTCATATAGAATTCTAACCGCGTCTGCTTCTCTGTCGAACTCTCTGTCGATATCGTCAAGTTGCTCCCAAACGCGAACTAGTATTAGTGGAAGAAGGATGCCATAAAGAACGCCAAACCATTCAATGAAATTTGAAACAAACCAATTTGCTCCATCCGGCGGTGAAGTAAATTCAATACCGAAATATTGAAATCCAATATCTAAAATTTTCGCTACAAGAATTGCAAGCGGAATCAAATACAGTGATTTGAATTGTGGCGCATTGCCATTCTTTTGTTGCCTCATTTGGTTTTTCAAGAGTTTCAACTTGCTTTACTGACTGCTTAAATTTTTGACTTGGCACTTAAAAGATAAATAATTGAACTTGCCCAAATAGAGCCAATGGCTATGAGTCCATTGCTGCCTTGGGTGGTTTGTGTTGCTGAAAAGATTATGTTAGTTAATAACATTGGTACAACAACCAATGCGGTAAGTAAAACAGATTTCTGAAAAGGCTTAAACATTTTATATCTCCTTTGTCGATTTGTTAATATACTTACTGGCTGATGTATTGTGGGCAGCCAGGGGTAAATTCCGGCCTGGGGTAATAAAGATCATCAATCCAGGTAACCAAAGTTCCGTTTTCTCGCTGGAATGTCATGATAACATGAATATACGATCCCTTACTAACGACAACTGGTGTTTCTTGATCGAATTCCACGTATTTTTCACTTGAGTCTTCTGTGTCAGTGAAAGGTTCTATCATGTTGTTCATTTGCCAAAACGTAAATTTATATGGAAAAGTTCCATGGGCTATTTCAACGCCATAAATACGGACTGTATAAACTTCTTGTCTCGGATCACAAATGATGTAGTCGTCATGCCAAGGTCCGATCTTGAATTTGTCGGGTAAATTAGTCCCAACTGCATTTTTTACAGGTGATGGAAATAGTGAAGGGAAAATTATTACGGGTGATGAAGTTGAAGAAGGTTCTACGATAGGCGTAATCGTGATTGTAGGTGTTTGGCTTTGTGGAGACTCGGCAGATAATGTTATTACTGTGGTCGGGGATGCGGTGTTGGTGGCATTCTGTGTAGAACTTGCTTCTATTGAAGGCGTTGGGGTAAAGTGGGTATTATTAAAGAATGAAACTAACGAAGAAAGCAAAAGAATAACTACCACAATTATCCCTGCTATGATAGTAGCATTCCATAAAAGGCCGTTTTGACCAAGTTGTTTCCCATTTCTTTTTTTCGATTCGTGTTTCATAAATTTTATTCCAGCCCAATAAAGGAATTATTTTGGGAGAGGCTACAACGCCTTGCCCAATAACTATTCGATAGTACCATAGTCCTATCCATTTGTTAATAATTTTCGCAGGTTGCGGTTGGTTACGCACACACGGATTTGTATAGGCGTATTTGACTTGATTACGCTGTCAACCTGGTAATCTTGCTTCAAAAAGCGGATGCGTTCGTGTCAAATAAACTGAGCGATTTATGATTATTTCGCTCAGCTAGTGATTGCGTGAGAGCTATAACTTGGGTAAAACAGAGCCTTTCATTGATTTAATCCTCCCACCCTCATTCCCCACCCAAAGGAGTATCCCATGCCAACCATCGAAACCAGCGTGACCATTAGCAAGCCCGTCGAGAAAGTTTTTGAATACATCACCAATCTCGACAAACAGAAGAAATTGAGCGCCTACATCACCGGCGTCGAAGTGGACGGACCTGTCAAGTTGGGGACGAAGTACAAGATCGAGACCACCTCCATGGGGCATAAAAACACCACAACAAACGAAGTTGTCGCGTTTGAGCCGAACAAGAAATTTGGCGTAAAGACCTTTGCCGCGCCTCCCGCCTCAGATGTGACCAACACGTACCTCTTCGAAGCAGATGGCAACAATACAAGGCTCACCCTGCAAATGGACGCGACGCTCGTTCCCGCGGGAATGCCCAACGTCCCCGGTATGGAAGATATGATGAAGAAGCAAATGATGTCAGGTTTGGAAACCACCATGCAAAACATGAAAAAACAGATTGAAGGATAAGATGAATTGATGCAAGAACCTCCCGCCAGGAAACATTGCGGGAGGTTTTATCGTTAAAAGGGAACTTTCAATCGGTTAAAATACTCCCCATGTCCAAACCCATCGCAACGCGCATTCTACTTTCCACTTTCTACTGTTTACTCGTCACTTCTTGTTTCCCCTCAACCCCTCCTCCTCTCCCCACCGAAACACAATCTCCATCCGCAACCATTCCTCCTTCTGAAACCGCGCTTCCAACTGAAACCCCAACCGCCTTCCCTACCCTCGCGCCTGAATTGGAGCGTCCGCGATATACGATTGACTTGCGGATGAATTACTCGTCCAAAGCGGCGGAGGTGAACCAGACCATCACCTATCCCAACTGGACCGGCGAAACGCTCACGAATCTTGTGCTGGCTGTTGAACCCAATTTATGGAGCGGCGGATTCACCCTCCGATCCCTTTCTGCGGATGGCTTGCCGATTCTTAATTACACGCTCGAACCGCTCAACCAGCGGCTGGAAATTGTCCTGCCTCAGCCGTTGCCTCCAAGCGGATCACTCACCCTCGCGATGACCTACAGCCTGATCCTCCCGCAGATGCAGGCGTACAGCAACCCGAACGAAGTCCGCCCGCAGATTTATGGGTACTCGGACAGGCAAGTCAACTTTGTGGATTGGTATCCGTTCATTGTGCCGTATCAAGCAGGCGAAGGATGGATATTGCACAACCCCTGGTTCTATGGCGAGCATCTTGTGTATGATGTGGCGGACTTCGATGTGACAGTCACATTCACCGATGGGACGACTCCGCAGATCGCCTCGTCGGGGGCGGAGGTGGCATCAGGGTTAGCGACCAGCCGCAAGTTCGAGTTGGACGCGGGGCGCACGTTTGCCCTATCCATGAGCACCGATTATAAAGTCGCCACGCAGACCGTCGGCGATGTGAAAGTCTTCGCGTATTATTTCGCGTTTTACGATGAAGAGGGCGAAGCGTTATTGCAAGCGACCGCGCAGGCGTTGCAAGTGTTCACTGAAAAGTTCGGACCATATCGTCACAAAACGATGACGGCAGTGCAAGGCGATTTCAACGACGGCATGGAATATTCTGCGTTCTATTTCATCAGCCGCGATTATTTTAATTTGTACGATGGCACGCCTGTGAATTACCTCGTGGCGATCGGCGCGCACGAGACCGCGCATCAATGGTGGTTCGACGCGGTGGCAAACGATCAGGGCATCGAGCCGTGGCTGGACGAGGCGCTTGCCACCTACAGCGAGCGTATGTATTACGAAGCGCTCTACCCCGATCTGGTTGCATCGTGGCAGAGTTATCGTTATTTTGAATTTCAACAAGCGGGCTTTGTGGATACGCAAGTGTATGATGGCGGCGGGCAAAGGCCGTATTGGGATAAAGTCTATTTAACAGGCGCGCGATTTTTTCAAGAGTTGCGCGAGCGCGTCGGCGATGAAATTTTCTTCGCGTTCCTCAAAGATTATTACGCTCAATACGCAGGCAAGCGCGCGACGGGCGCCGATTTCTTCCGCGTCCTGCGCGAGCATACCTCGGCGGATCTATCTGACCTGATGGCGAAGTATTTTAAAAATACATACTAACTCCGCTGGTTGAGTAGTCCCGCGATGCTCGTCGCAGGAAATATCGAAACCAGCAAGTAACAAATATGCTTTTGTTAACTGGTGGTCTCGATACGGGCGGAGAAGCATCCGCCCTACTCGACCACCAAAGCAGGGATGTAATATATTTTTATGAAAATTCCACTTCGATTTAATTTTCTCCTCCTTTTATTTTTTCTCTCCTCCTGCAATCTGCCTCAAAGGGGACAGGCGCTTCCTCCCACGCTTGCGGTTGTTACCCAGGACCCGGGCGCGTCGCCAACCCCCACGCCTTTCCAACCGGTGACGTTGACGCCGTCTTTCACGCCCGAACCGCCGACGAACACGCCGCCTCCGACGTTGGCTTTCACTGCAACATCCCTGCCACAGCCAACCTCGCCCCCAACCTCAGCGCGGACTCAATACACATTGTTTGCCTTGCTCGATTATTACGGACATCAACTCGCGGTGGATGAAACGATCCGATACACGAATCAAACGGGAGTGACGCTCAACGAACTGGTGATGGCGGTCGAGCCGAATCATCACGGCGGTTTTAATCTCGAGAATATACTGCTCAACGGCAATGCTTTGAATTATGATTTGAATGGTCATCGACTCATAGTCTATTTGCCGCAACCTCTGGCGCCGGGGACGCAAATCGCGTTAGCCATGCGCTTCCATGTTTCGATACCCGCCAAGGTGAAGGATCATCCATATGGCTATGATGTGGATCAGGTCAATTTGACGGATTGGCTCCCGTTCGTCGTGCCGTATAGCAACGGCTGGGTGTTGCATGACGATTATTATCTCGGCGAACATCTTGTCCAAGATGCGGCAGATTTTGAAGTCAACGTCCGCGCAACGGATGGAGCGCTCTCGTTTGCCACCGGCGGAGTGGGAGAGCCGAACAATGAATGGACTCGCTATCGCCTCTTCGGCGCGCGGACGTTCGCGCTGTCGGCGAGCGACCAGTTCCGGTTCGTGGAAGCCGCCGCAGGGGCGGCGGTGATCCGCGCGTATTATTATCCCGGTTACGAAACGGAGGGGCTTGCCATCCTGAATGCGGCGGTGCGTGCGGTGGGGTTGTTCGAGTCGCTGTTCGGTCCGTATCCGTATGGCAGTCTTAGCATTGTGCAGGCTGACTTGAACGACGGGCAGGAGTTCGATGGCTTGGTGTTTTTAGCGACGAAGTTTTACAACGAATACGACGGTTCGGCGCGCAGTAATCTGGTGGCGATCGGCGTGCATGAGATCGCGCATCAATGGTGGTATGGGTTGGTGGGGAATGATTCTGCCACCGAGCCGTGGCTGGATGAGGCGCTGTCGGTGTATAGCGAGGCGCTGTTCTATGAGCATATCTATCCCAACTCGTACGATTGGTGGTGGCAGTGGCGCGTAAATTATTTCGGTCCATCGGGCTATGTGGATGCGAGTATCTACGAAGCGCCGACCTTCCGCGCCTATGTCAACGCGAGTTATCTCAACGGCGCGAACTTTTTGGAAGCGTTGAACTATCGCATGGGAGACGACGCGTTCTTCGCATTCCTGCGCGATTACGCCTCGCGCTATGGGCGTGGTCGCGCCACTGCGTATGATTTTTTCGCGGTCGCGAGGCAGAACACCACTGCCGATATTTCGGATCTGATCCGGGCGTATTTTAGGGGAGGGTATTGAGGGAATTCAACTCAAGTATCTGTCTACAAATTCGCGCGGTTTCAACACTTCAATTCCTTCATAACCTGAAACCTTCAACAAATGCTTATCCCCGCTGATGATGATCTTGCTCTCGCTTGCCAGGGCGCAGGCGAAAAACTTATCATCGTCCGGATCCTCGCAAACAGGCCCATTGAGTTTTGCAGGCTTATAAACTTTTGCATGGTCAATGACAAAGTTGAGCATCGGCTTCAAGCCGATATTGGAGTATTCTTCCGCCAAAACTTCTCCAACCCGCCGATATTCATCCAGAATTTCCTGCGAAACGGCTAATTCAAACTTACCCGATTGCCATGTGTTGAGGATTTGAAAGGGAGGTCCGCTGAAGAAGACTGCTGAGACGAACACGTTGGTGTCCATCACAACTTTGTCCAAAGCGATCCTCATTTACGGGCTCTTGCTTTAGCAATGGCAGATGTAATGTCTTTTGGTTTCAACCCCGCTTCTTTTGCTTGTTGACGCGCTTGTTTGATAAGAGCATTGAATTCATTCATATCAGGCGGAGCGACCATTTTTAGAATGACAACATCTTCCTCGCCTACAACGAGGAACTGCGCGCCCTCTCTTAGATCGAGCCGCTTGCGAATGGATTCGGGAATCACAACTTGTCCTTTGGATGACATACGAGTGGTGGCTACGCTGTCCATGTTTTCTCCTTTTCTTACTAGTAAGATTGTATCATGGTTTTGATTTCATCAGGTGAAGGATGGCAAGATCGAACCACTTAATCATGATCGTCGCACAGTAGAGTACCACCGCGGATATTTCGGATTTGATCCGGGCGTATTTTGGGGGAGGGTATTGAGGAAAACGCGCGTTTCCTCCATGCCTCCCCTACGAAACCTACGCATGACCTAAACTCTCACTAAGAATTTTCTTTCACGCGCAATTCTTTGGTACAATCCCGCCCGCCTCGCTGTAGAAAAGTCGGGACGCTGAAAAAACGCTGAGAATGCTGATTAAAAATACATCCGCATTTTTCGCGCGAATCACCGTCCAAAGATTGAGACGAAACCCCAATGGAACTTGAACATAGTTATCTCCCAACGAACGGAATTCGCTTGCACGTCGTCCAGGCTGGACCGAAAAGCGGAACTCCTGTCGTCCTTTTACACGGCTTTCCTGAGTTTTGGTATGGGTGGAGGAAACAAATTCCCGCATTGGTGAACGCGGGGTGCCGGGTGATTATCCCTGACCAGCGCGGCTACAACCTGAGCGACAAGCCGAAAAATAAGAAAGACTACAGCGTTTTTACGCTTGTGGACGATGCGCTCGGCTTGATCAAAGTGTTGGACTACGACAAAGTCAACCTCGTGGGGCATGACTGGGGCGGGGGCGTCGCGTGGATGCTTGCCATGACGTATCCCGAAAAGTTGCACAAGCTTGCCGTGCTCAACTCGCCGCACCCGGCCGTGTATCGCAGGTTTGCGCGGCGCGACCCCGATCAAATCCGTCGCTCGTGGTATTGGCTCTTCTTTCAACTGCCATGGCTTGCGGAAAAAATATTGTCCGCGAACGCTTTCCGCGAGATGGCTCGCGGTCTGCGCAGTTCATCCGTGAAAAACACATTCACCGATGCGGACCTCGAAAAATATAAAGAGGCATGGTCGCAGCCCAACGCGTTGACCTCCATGCTGAATTGGTATCGCGCCGCATTTCAATTCCCGCCGAAGATGCCTGCGGATATGCAGGTCAAAGTCCGCACGTTGATGATGTGGGGGATGAAGGACTTCGCGCTCAGCCATCGCCTCGCGCGCCCGAGCATGGATTATTGCGACGACAGGAATTTGATCCTCTTCCCCGAGTCCACGCATTGGGCGCATCTCGACGCGGCCGATGAGGTGAATCACTATTTGATCGATTTTCTATTCGACTCGATCACGAAGCGGGCGATTAAATAACTCACCTTACGCAGTACCGCAAGATTTATCTTACGCCTGGCGTGGCGAGCGCAACTTGAAAGTTGCGGTACTGAAACTGCGTAGGTGAGTCAATAACTCGCCTTACGCGCTTGCCACTCCCGAAGGGATGACATGCAGTAGACTTTATCGGATATAACTTTGAGGCGCAGATGGACTGATTCAAAGAAGAAAAATCTGCGTTTATCAGCGTCCAGCATTGGTTTTGACTTATTACCGATAAAATTTGTTTGTCCCTTCAAACACCCCTTCGGGGTCTCCTGATAACTAAACAATAAAACGGCGATCTGATGATCGCCGTTTTGCATTCAACACTGTTTACGGGCTTGGCGGCAGGTCCACACAGTTGCCGCTTTCGAATCCGTTCAGCGAATGGTTGCTGTTTGCCACGCGGGCGCACAACTGCGTTGCGGCGGCGGGCTTATCGGAGACGCGATAGAAGACGAACGGTCGCGGACCCCCCCAGAGTTTCCACGGACCTGAACCCGGCGAACCGGCGTTTTCCACCGGCACGTTGTTGAAGAAGAAGTGAATGTGCATGCCGGGCAATGATTCTGTGAATTCAAACGTTTCATATTCCACAACATAGTAATTGTCTGAGTTAATCGTGATCGAATTGATGCGCACGTACGGTCCCGTCGGGATTGCTTCAGTTGGGGTGGCGGCGGGGGTGTCGGTCACGCTCAAGGTTGGCGACTCGACGATGACCAGCGGCGCTTCGGTGGCGGGCGCTTGCGTACTCGTCGGGATGACCGGCGGCTCCGTCGCATTACCTCCGCCGAGGAGTTGATTGAAGAGGAAAAACCCGCCGATCGCAAGACAGACAAACACAACGACCACGCCGGCGAAGATCGGCACGAGCGAGCGCGATTTCGGTTTTGACGCGGGTTGACTTGGCGCGGAATACGGAGTCTGTTGCGGCGCGCTTTCAACCATCGTGCCGCGCGCTTGTTGATGCATCGGACTGCTTTCGACCACCGTCCCGCGCGGGGCGCTGACCGGTTCAACTGATGTGGCTTTCTTATTTTTCGCCATGGTCGGCGCGTCTTCGACCATCGTCGAGCGCGAGGATGGGACAGGTCCCGCGGCGCGACCCGCCAACACATTACGGAGCGCCGCCGCCATTTGCGCGGCAGTTTGGTAGCGGTTGGCGGGATCTTTCTCGAGCGCCTTATTCACCACATCCACCAAGGCTTCGGGGATCTCCGGGTTCAGCTTTTGCGGGTTGGGCACCGGGTCGTTGATGTGCATCATCATCAACGTCATCGCCGAATCGGCGTCGAAGGGCGGCTTGCCGCTGAGCATTTCGAACAACGTCACGCCGAGCGAATAAATATCCGAGCGGCGGTCGGGTTGTTCGCCTTTGATCTGCTCCGGCGACATGTACATTGCTGTGCCCACAACCGCGCCGGTGGCGGTGTGCCGCGTGCCGCCGACGATCTTGGCAATGCCAAAGTCCATGAGGATGGCTTGACCGGAGGTGGTGAGCATCAGGTTGGCAGGCTTGATGTCGCGGTGGATCATGCCGCGCTGGTGGGCGTAGTCCACCGCGTCGCAGATGCTTGCCATGTATTCCATCGCTTTGGAAACGGACAATTTTCTCCCCTGGTCGTTAAGACGCTTGAGATGGTCCTGGATGGTTTCGCCCGGCACGAACTCGAGCACCATATAATACAGGTCGAGTTCCTCGTCTTTGTTGAAATCATGCACGAGAATGATGCCGGGGTGACGCAACTGCGCCACAGACGAGGCTTCCTCCTCGAACCGCCTGACAAAATCCGGGTTATCGGAAAGATGCGAGTGAATGACCTTGATGGCGACCACGCGCTTCAGGTTCGGGTCGGTGGCTTTATAGACCGCCGACATGCCGCCCTGCCCAAGCATCTCCTCGATCACGTAACGTTTGCCAATGGTTTTACCGATCAGTGATGACTTTGCCATTTCGTTCTCTCCGAATGAAAGATACCTCTATATAGAAAAATTCTGCAATGGAAGCGTTCATGATAACACAAATTATTTATGGGATTCGCCCCGCTTCCATCCCCCATGGAGGGCTGGTTCCCGTACCGCAAAGTTCACTTTGCGCTTGCGCGGCGCGCGGCAAGCAAACGACACGATGCCCCGCCTTAGTCGATCAAATACAACCATCCGTTGTTGAACTGACATTGCGTTTTGCGTCCCGATTCGCTCAACGCCACCATGGCAATGAATCCCCGGTCGAAAATTTTATCCGAGGTCTTGAAAGCGTTCAATCGCTGGGCATATTGCGCGTTGATCTCATCCACCACATTATCGTAGTCTGCTTTGTTTTGTTTGTAGGCTTGCATTGCCTGGGCGTTGTTCGCATCGGCGGGCTTCTCCGGCTCCGGCGGCAGGATGGGCAGTTTCGGCGGCTGGGTTGGGTCCACTTCGCCGATGAGCGTGTCGTTGGTGTAGATGTAGAACGTATTGCCGCGCCCGACCACGGTCAGACGGTTGGTGGCGAGATTCTCCCAACTGAAACTTTTATCGGTATAGCGGGCGTAGATGTCGCGGTAGTTCACCACCTCGCCATTCGACATGGTGACGAACAGCACGTGCCCGCTTGCCACGCGCGTCATGATGACCATGTATTGATTGAGCGCCAGGCTGTTACCGTCTGAGCGCAGGACGAACCCGCACCCGGCGATACTGCCGACAATATCCCACGTGATGTCCATCGAAACGACGAAATCTGTGGCAACCGTGCCGATGAAATAGTTGATGTATTCGAACTGACGGAAACCGGACGCGTCGAGCGTGACGGGAGGATGGACCCACCCTAGATGCCCCTCCGCCGGGTCGACGCCATACTTGCTTAGTTCTGACAGGCGCGGCGCGAACGCCTGGGCGGTGGCGGTGAGTTCGGCAGGCTTGGATTGGCTGATGGCTTGCGCGCGCGCGGTTTCAGCGGCGGCGTTCGCGTTCACATCTGCCAGCGCGGCGGCGGTGGCGGTTTCGAGGATCTGCGTGTTGAGCGCCTGCACGGTGGCATCCGCGTCGGTGGCGGGACCAGACCCACAGGCGAGAGAAGCGGTTAACACGGCGAGCAGGGCGGCGATGATAGGCGTCCGATTCTTTTGCATGGCGTTAGACCACATCCTTCCGCTTTTGCAGGTAGAGAATGGCGACGAACAGGATCAGGCAGATGGCGCCTTGGATCACCCAGGTTTTGCCGATCTTGGCGTAGTAGGTGGCTGTGTCCTCTTTGTTCACATACATGAACGGGAAGTTGGTGTAGAAATTTCGCACCACGCCTTCGGCCGGCGCGACCGCCACTTGCAATTCGGCGCGCCGGGTTTCATAGGCAACGCGATCGCGCTGATATTGTTCCACCTGGAGTTTATACGCCTCCACTTTGATCTCATACTCTTGCAGTTTGGCGAAGAATTCCGCCATGGCGATATTGTCGGATTGATTCTCAGGCTGGACGGGTTGCTCGGGTTCCGGCGGGAGGGGCGCAGGTTCGACCGGTAACGGCTCATCGATGGCGGGGATGCGGAACCTGCCCAAGCCCGGGTGGTTGCAGGATTCCTCGTGGAGCATGTTCACGCCCATGCACCGGCAGCCCTGCGGTTGGTCGCCGATGGGTTTGAGTTTATCTTCGAGGGTTAACGCGTTTTGCGCGGCGGGGTCGAGTTTCCAGCACAGGTCTGCCGCCACATCCGAACCGGGGCCGGTGATGCTCATGAGCGCTTCGAACGCCCAGCGCGTGGAGGTGGGCGCGCTGATAAACTCCGGCACGGGGATGAGCGCGCCGCCCAGCACGATCTGCGGGAGCATGAGGATGATGACCATAAGCGGCGCGGAACTGGCGTTCGGCGCGAGCGCGGAGGCGAAGAGCCCCAGCATCATGCCGGCGAGGGTGGCGAGCGTCATCGTGATGTAGATTTGCGCGAATTCCAACGCGCCGCCGGGCATTTCGAAGGCAAGGTAATGGACAATGGTGTACGCCGCCGCCTGATAGAAAGCGAGCAACGCGGCTACCCAGATCTTCGACATCACGTAAGGGAGAATCTTCAAGTTGACGAGTCGCTCGCGTTTGTAGATATCCTGCTCTTTGACGATCTCGCGCATTTGCGAGATGCCTCCCACCATCACGCCGTAGATCGTCATGAGGAAGAGGGTGATCATGACGCGGGCGATGTCCCCATCCGCAAAGGCGAAGGGGTTGCGTCCCATCACGCTGGCGAGCACCACGTCGAGCAGGCTCACGAGCGGCGCGGTGGCGAGCATGAGACCCAGGGCGAATTTATCGCGCGTGAGAATCTTGATGTTGCGCGCGGAAAGCACGAAGAATTGCTTAAGCGAGGAAACTTTCTTTGCCGAGGCGCCCGCTTTTGGCTGGGGCTTTTGCGGGGTTTGTTGAATCGTCGGCGAGCCTTCGGGCGAGAGTTTCCCGGCCAGCGGCTTGACGACATACTCTTGATATGCCTTGCTTTCGCGGTATCTCTGCGCCCATTCCGGCGCTTTGCCTTTGCTTTGGTCGTCGAGGATGGCGTAGATCTCGTCGAACTCGATCTTGCCGGCGCGGCGGTCGCGTTCGGAGCGATATTTGTCGAAGTATGCCAGCGCTTCATCCGGGGGACCGAACCACGCGAGGAAACCTCCGCGCGCGAGGAAGATCACTTTGTCCGCGAGCATCACGTTCTTGGTGGCGTGCGTGATGAGGATGATCGTGCGCCCCTGGTCGGCGAGGCGGCGCATGAGTTGCATGAGCGCGGTCTCGGTGCCGGGGTCGAGACCGGAGGTGGGCTCGTCGAGGAAGAACAGGCCGGGTTTGGTCAGCAACTCGACGCCGATGGAGACGCGTTTTTGTTGTCCGCCGCTCAAGCCGCTGATCTGCACATCCTTGCGATGGGTGAGATCGAGATCGGCAAGCACTTCCATCACGCGCTTTTCGCGTTCTTCGGCGGACGTATCGGCCGGCATACGCAATTGCGCGGCATAGTCCAATGCCTGATAGACCGTCAACTCCATGTGGATGATGTCTTTTTGCGGGACGAAGCCGATCTCGTTGCGGATGGCGTCGAAGTGGGTGTAGATGTCCACGTCGTTGACGAGCACTTTCGACGGGGAGGTGGCGGGGCGGTAGCCGGCGACCGCGTCTACAAAGGTGGATTTTCCGCCGCCGCTTTGCCCGACCACCACAATGAATTCGCGCGGCTTGAAGACCACCGATATATTTTGCAGGATGTTCAGGTCTTTGCGCACCCATTTGTTCAAGCCGAGAACTTCCACTTTCAAGCCGTTACTCTCGTCGAACTGGGCGAGCTGGTCTTTGCCCATCACGAAGTGATACTGACCGATGCGGATCGAATCGTCGGGTTTGAGCCAGAACGACCCCTCGACGCGTTCGCCGTTGACGAATACGCCGTTGGAACTGCGTAAATCCTCCACGCGATAGCGTTGACCCACGCGCTGGATCTGCGCATGGAAGCGCGAGACATTCGGCGAGGCAAGCGCCACGTCGTTGCTCGGGTCGCGCCCGATTGTGATGAGCGTCTTTTCGCCGAAGACGATATCTCGCGCGCCTTGCCCCGCTTCGGAGGGCGCTTCATAGGTCAGCGTAACCATCACGCCGGGATCCTGCCCGCCGATGCGCAACACATCGCCATGGCGCAACATGCGCGACCCTTCGATAGATCTGCCTTCGCAAAGCACCGGGTTCCGCGCCTCTGCCAGCACAACGAGCATGTACCCGCCTCCGCTTGCGGCTTCGAGACGGGCGTGTTTACCGGAGACGATCGGCGAGGGGATGACGATATCGTTCTCGTCGAGCCTGCCGATGCTGAGCGCCGAACGGGTGAGGTTGTACGATTTCGGCGGTTCCCCCGCCACTGTGACGATCAGTTTCCGCGGACCTGCCGCTGTGGGGATGATCGGTTCATCGCCGATGGTAGTTTGCGCCACATGCGAAACGACGACCGGTGTCGGTTTTTTTGCGCCCACCACCGTCGCATTCGGTTCGTCTGCTTCGGTGGGGGTGGTATACAGGAGCGTGATCGCCTGCCCTAAGCGGATCTCGTCGCGGTGGTTGAGCGTCTGCCGCCCGATCAACCGGTCGCCGTTGACGAAGGTGCCGTTGGAACTGCCGAGGTCTTCGATGATGTACTCGCCGCCTTGCATCATGAAGCGCGCATGGCGGCGCGACACGGCCGGCGTGGCGATGATAATATCCACGCCTTCATCTCTGCCCACCACAAGCTCAGATTTGGTCAATTCGAATTCTTTTGGGGGAGCGCTGCTCTGTGTGTTGACAAGCGTCAACTTGAATTTGCCAGATTGTGCCACGGGTCTGTTCCTTTTCCTTGTTGATAGAGGTCGATCCAACAGACAATCAGTTCCAGAAATAACCAATGCTTCCAATGTCCGCCCTCGTCCCTGATGTTGAAAAGATTATACGGTTGCGAAAGTGGCATGTCAAGCAAACTTTTGGCGGAACGGCGCTCCGGGCTTTTATGATATAACTCGGACGCATAGGTCTCATTCGATGCAATCGCTATTTCAGAATCACCCCATACCCGGTACGCTTCTCGATCTTCTGCGATTGCGGGCAGACCTGCAACCCGATTTTCTTTCCTATCGTTATTTACAGGATGACGGGACGGAAGGCGACTCGCTCACGTATGGCGAACTCGACCGCCGCGCGCGCGGTATTGGCGCGTGGCTCGAGGCTCACGGCGCGCGCGGCGAACGCGTGTTGTTGCTCTATCCTGCGGGGCTCGATTACATCGCCGCGTTCTTCGGGTGTTTGTATGCCGGCGCGGTGGCGGTGCCAGCCTACCCTCCGCGTTTGAATCGTCCCGTCCCGCGCATCCAAGCCATCGTCGCGGACTCGCAGGCGAAGTTCGCGCTCACTACCTCCTCCATCTTGCACAACATCGAACAACGCTTCGAGCAGTCGCCCGAACTGCAGGCATTAAGCTGGTTAAACACAGAGCAGGTTGCCCCGGGGTCGGAAGCGGAATGGCGCGACCCGAACATCAACGCGGACACGCTTGCCTTCCTCCAATATACGTCTGGCTCCACGAGTCAGCCGAAGGGAGTCATGCTCACGCATGGCAACCTGATGCACAACCTCAAAGCCATCCAGCGCGGCTTTCAAATTGACGGAAATGATTCGGGCGCGTTCTGGCTCCCGAGTTATCACGACATGGGTCTCATCGGCGGCATTCTCGAGCCGTTGTACATTCGATGCGTATCCACGTTGATGTCGCCTGTGTCGTTCCTGCAAAAGCCGTTTCGCTGGCTCGAGGCGATCAGCAAATACAAAGTGACCACGAGCGGCGCGCCGAACTTTGCGTATGACCTGTGCGTGGACAAGATCACGCCCGAACAACTTGAGACGTTGGATTTAAGCGCGTGGAAACTTGCCTTCTGCGGAGCCGAACCGATCCGCCCTGAGACTCTCGAACGCTTCTCGCGGACCTTCGAGTTGGTCGGCTTTCGTTCGACATCTTTCTACCCCTGCTTCGGCATGGCGGAAAGTTCTCTCATCGTTTCGGGAGGCGACGGTCCCGCCGAACCTCGCACGCTGACGATCGATCGCAAAGCCCTCGAGCGCGATGCCGTGGTTGAAGTCTCGCGCGAGGATGCCAACGCGTTGACGATGGTCAACTGTGGCAAATCCATCGTTGACCAAAAAATCATCATCGTCAATCCGTCCACGTTGAATCAATGTGGTGAAAACGAAGTGGGCGAGATTTGGGTTGCCGGGCCCAGCGTGGCGCGGGGATATTGGGGACTCGCCGAAGAAACGCAAAGAACCTTTGGCGCGTTCATTGCCGATACGAATGAAGGTCCATTCATGCGGTCGGGCGATCTCGGTTTTCTGCAAAACGGCGAACTCTTCATCACCGGTCGTTTGAAAGACCTCATCATCATTCATGGAAGCAATCATTATCCGCAAGATATTGAGTTGACTGTCGAGGCGAGTCACTCCGCGCTGCAATCGAGTTCTGGCGCGGCGTTTTCAGTGAACGAAAATGGAAAAGAGCAACTCGTCATCGTGCAAGAGGTGACTCGCGCAGGTCGCCAGGCGGATGTGAACGAAGTCGCCTCCGCGATCCGTCAAGCCGTTGCAGAGAAACACGATCTGCAAGTCTTTGCCATCGTTCTCGTCAAGCCGATGAGCATCCCCAAAACCTCCAGTGGAAAAATCCAACGCCGCGCAACGAAGACTGCGTTTCTCGAAAGTGAGCTGGATGTGGTGGGTGAGTGGAGGAGGAATGCACCCTCACCCCTAACCCCTCTCCCAAAGGGAGAGGGGGACTCTGGCTCCCTTCTCCCCGCGGGAGAAGGGCTGGGGATGAGGGAGAGTCAAACCTCTCAACCAACGCCCTCATCTCAATCCATCCAATCCTTCCTCCTCACCCGCATCGCCTCCATGCTCGAAATGGACGCCTCCGCGATTGACCCGCGCCAGCCGTTCACCTATTACGGACTTGGCTCCGTGCAAGCCGTCAGTCTCACCGGCGATCTTGAA
The DNA here is from genome assembly GCA_016716235.1 of Candidatus Defluviilinea gracilis. NCBI lineage: Bacteria > Bacillati > Chloroflexota > Anaerolineae > Anaerolineales > Candidatus Villigracilaceae > Candidatus Defluviilinea > Candidatus Defluviilinea gracilis. The sequence continues at coordinate 807,992 of JADJWS010000001.1, read as the reverse complement.
GTTTTCCTTAACCGCAAACTTGCTCCCACACTGGCATGGGATTACCCGACGATTGAATCGTTGGCGAATTTTCTCGCCGACGATTCAAAGCCAGAAAAAAAATCAATCCAGACTCCCCAACCAACATTCAACAACATCAACGAACCGATTGCAATCATCGGATTAAGTTGCCGCTTCCCGCAAGCCAACAGTCCGCAAGCGTTTTGGGAACTCCTCCGCAACGGCGTGGATACGATCACCGAGGTGCCGTCCGACCGCTGGGATGTGGACGCTTTCCATTCCGAGACTCCCGAACGGGGAAAAGTGATGACACGTTTCGGCGCGTTCCTCGACAACGTGGACTTGTTCGACCCCGCCTTCTTTGGGATTTCTCCTCGTGAAGCCGCGCGCATGGACCCGCAACAACGTCTCTTGCTTGAGGTCAGTTGGGAAGCTCTCGAAAACGCTTTTATTCCTCCGCCTTCCCTCGCAGGGACGCGCACAGGCGTGTTCGTCGGCATCAGCAGTTACGATTACTCGCGCTTGCAATTCGATAATCATGAAATGATAGACGCCTACGCAGGCACAGGCAACGCGCACAGCATCGCCGCGAATCGTTTGTCGTATGTCTTCGACCTGCGCGGACCGAGCATGGCAGTGGACACGGCATGTTCATCGTCGTTGGTGTCCGTCCATCTCGCATGTCAGAGTCTTCGAAGCGGCGAATCAGATCTCGCATTGGCGGGAGGCGTGAACTTAATCCTCACACCCGAATTGACCATCACCTTCTCGCAAGCGCGGATGCTCGCGCCTGATGGTCATTGCAAAACATTCGACGCCAGCGCGGATGGTTATGTGCGCGGCGAAGGTTGCGGCGTTGTCGTGTTGAAGCGCTTGTCTGACGCGATGCGCGACGGAGATAACATCCTTGCGTTAGTTCGCGGCTCGGCAGTTAACCAGGATGGAAGAAGCAACGGTCTCACCGCCCCGAACGGACTCGCCCAACAAGATGTGATTCGCACCGCGTTGAATCAAGCGGGTGTCTCCCCGAATCAAATCGGTTATGTCGAAGCGCACGGCACAGGGACTCCGCTCGGCGACCCAATCGAGATGGCGTCGCTGAACGCGGTATTGAACGACGACTCGAATCAACGCGTGATCGTCGGCTCGGTGAAGACGAACATTGGTCATCTCGAATCGGCGGCGGGAATCGCGGGGCTCATCAAAGTTGTCCTTGCGATGCAAAATGAATCCATTCCGCCGCATTTGCATTTAAAAGAAATCAACCCGTATCTCTCTCTCGAAGGTTCGCGCATCGAAATTGGAACGTACCTCCGCCCGTGGAAGCGACGTGACATCCCGCGCTTCGCAGGCGTCAGCTCCTTCGGCTTCGGCGGCACGAACGCGCATATTGTTTTGTCCGATGCTCCGTTGGTTGATGTCACCCTGAGTGGCGCTCCGCGCCACGAAGGGTCTCTTTCCAATGCTAACGGCTCTCTGGTTGGTATCGAACGTCCACGCCATTTGCTGACTCTTTCTGCCAAAACACAACACTCTCTTGAGCAACTTACACAATCTCTCAACGACTCAATACGCAATACGCAATACGAAGTACAAGATATTGCGTTCACCTCCAACACCACCCGCGCCCACTTCGAGAATCGTCTCGCAATTCAAGCCTCCTCGAATGAAGAACTACTCAAAGAACTGGAAGATTTTCTCAACAATTCCGATTCATCTTTGGTCGTGTCAGGTCAAGCCAAACCAACCGCGCAACCAATGATCGCCTTCCTCTTCACAGGGCAGGGATCGCAATACGCGGGCATGGGCAAGGGACTCTACGAATCCCAGCCAACCTTCCGCGCCGCGTTGGATGAATGCGCAACGATTCTTGATCCGATCCTCGGTCGTTCATTGCTCGAAATTATTTTTGCCGACAAAAACGATTCGACCATCCATCAAACGCAATACACCCAGCCCGCGTTGTTCGCTTTCGAATATGCGTTGGCGAAACTGTGGCTCTCGTGGGGAATCACACCTCACGCCGTGGTGGGACACAGCGTCGGCGAATACGTCGCCGCGTGCATCGCGGGCGTGTTCACGCTCGAAGATGGACTACGTCTCATCGCCGAACGCGCGCGCCTGATGGGCTCGCTTCCCCAAAATGGGACGATGGTCGCGGTCTTCGCCGATGTCACAAAAATCGCCGATGTGTTGAAACCGTTTGCGCATCAAGTCTCCATCGCCGCCTCGAACGGACCCGACAACACCGTCATCTCCGGTGAAAAATCCGCTGTGCAAACTGTTGTGGATGACCTGACCAAACTTGGCATCTCGTCCAAACTCCTCGTCGTGTCGCACGCCTTCCACTCCCCATTGATGGATTCGATCCTCGATGAATTCGAATCTTTCGCAAACCGAATCCAATTCTCTAATCCTCTAATTCTCTTTCTCTCAAACCTCACTGGCGAAGCCCTCACCCAACCCCTCACTGCAAAATACTGGCGCAACCACATCCGCTCGGAAGTGAAATTCTCCGCAGGGATGGGATCGCTTGCGGGTTTAGGGATTGACGCGTTCATCGAGATCGGTCCAAGCCCGGTGTTGTCGGGAATGGGAAAGCGATGCTTGCCCGAATCAAAGTCCGCGTGGTTGCCGTCGCTGAGACAGAATCAAGACGAATGGCAAACGATCCTCGATAGCCTCGGAAAACTTTATGTTCAAGGTGTTGATGTTGATTGGAAAGGATTCGATTCAGGATACACGCGCAATAAAGTAATGTTGCCGAATTATCCGTTTGACCGGCAGAGGTATTGGCTCGAAGTAAACAGGGAAACAAGTAGACAGGTAGACAAGGAAACACGTACACAAGGAAACAAGTTACCGTCGCCGCGCTCGAATGGAAAGTCAAAACCTGTAGATGTCACCCTGAGCGATAGCGAAGGGTCTCTGCCAAAGCCGAGAGAGACTCTTCGGTCGCGGCGAACGCTCCCTCAGAGCGACATACCTGAATTAAGTCATGCAAAATTAATAGCCACTGAACCAGCTCAACGACAAAAAACTATTGAAGACTTCCTCCAACAGCAAGCCGCGCGCGTGTTGGGCATGGAAGCCTCGCGCTTGACTTTGAATCAACCGCTGGATACATTGGGACTTGATTCGTTGATGGCAATGGAATTAAAGAACTCGCTCGAGTCGAAACTCGGCGCGCAAATTTCGGTGGCGAGTCTGTTGCAGGGTCCCACGATCGCAAGCCTCGCGGCGGAGGCGCTCGCAAGTTTGGAGTCAACTCGAACGGCGGATGACGCGCCGTTCGTCATCGCGCAAAATCCGTCGCGCGAGAGTCCGCTTTCGGTGGGGCAACAGGCGTTGTGGTTTTTGCATCAACTCATGCCCGGCGAACTTTCATTCAACGTCGCGGGCGCGATCCGCATTCGCGGCGATCTCGATGCTCGCGCGTTGCAACTCGCATTCGAGCAACTTGTCGCGCGGCATGAATCGTTGCGAAGCACGTTCCATGTTGCGAACGGCGAGCCGCTTCAACGCGCGCATGATTCGATGGATGGGATTTTCCGCATTGTGGATTCATCCGCGCTGGAGGATGACGCACTGCGCGAGCGACTCGCGCAAGACGCGCGCGCTTCATTCGACCTTGAGGCTGGTCCAGTCATCCGAGCCGATCTCCACCGTACGCGGGATTCGTCGCACATCCTCCTGCTGGCAATGGATCACATCGTCACAGATTTCTGGTCAATGACGATCTTGGCGCGTGAGTTGTTGATGTTGTACGAATCAAACAACGGCAATACACAAATTGAATTACCTTCACTTTCCGCGCGTTACTCCGATTACGTGACTTGGGAAGCGACCATGCTCGAAAGCGGACGCGGCGAGAAGCATTGGGAATATTGGCGCGACACGTTGGGGAATCAACTCCCCGCGTTGAACCTGCCCACTGACCGTCCGCGCGCGCCGATGCAGACCTATCGCGGCGATTCGGAGCATCTCTTCATGGATGCCGAGTTGTACGAGAAGTTGAGATCGCTCGCACAGGAAAACGGCGCGACGATGTTCATGACCCTGCTCGCCGCGTTCCAAACGTTGTTGCACCGCTATTCGAATCAAGAGGAGTTTTTAGTTGGTTCAGTGACGGCGGGACGAAGCCACGCCGAGTTGTCGAATCTTGTCGGCTACTTCATCAATCCCATCGCGTTACGCGCGGACTTTTCCAACAATCCATCGTTCAATGAAATCATCCAGCGCGTCAAACGGACCGCGCTCGGCGCGTTCGAGCATCAAGAGTATCCGCCCGCGCTGTTGGCGAAGCGACTCGGCATCCAGCGCGATTCGTCGCGCCCGCCGCTGTTCGAGACCATGTTCATCCTGCAAAAAGCGCACGAAGCGGACGTGCAGATGCTCAGCCCGTTCGCGCTCGGGTTGGACGGAGCGCGCATGGAAACGAGCGGGCTCGAATTGGAATCCATCGCGCTGGGCGGCGAACCCGCGCAGTTTGACATGACCATGATGATGTCCGAGTTGGGAAATGGTCTCGCCGCCGCGCTTCAATACAACGTGGACTTGTTCGACGCGGAAACCATTCAGCAGATGTTGAAGCATTTCCATTCGTTGTTGCGCGAGATCGTTGCCGACCCGTCTCAGCCCGTTTCAAACTACTCGTTGTTAGATGAATCGGAAACACAGCAAATTTTGGTTGAATGGAATCAAACGCAAACCGATTATCCGCGCGAGGCTTGCATCCATGAATTGATCGAAGCGCAAGCAAAGAAGACGCCTGATGCAATTGCTGTTCAGTTCAATCACCGTCCCGAAGGTGCGGACGGCGCAACTCAGGGGTTTGAAGAAAACCTTCGGGACGTTTCATACAAAGAACTAAACAAACGCGCGGACGAAGTGGCAAAAATTTTGATTGGGCAAGGCGTCAAGCCGGGGACTCTCGTTGGCTTGTTCGTGAATCGCTCCGTGGAAATGCTCGTCGGTCTGCTTGGCGTGTTGAAGGCGGGAGGCGCGTACCTGCCGCTTGATCCATCCTTCCCGTCGGAACGTCTCGCGTTCATGCTAGAGGATTCAAACGCTTCAACCGTTTTGACGTTGAAATCTCTTCTGCCTGAAATGCCAAAAACGGACGCGCAAATCATTTGCCTCGACGCGCTCGAAGAAGTGAAGACCAAACGCGGTAAAAAATCGAAAGCCAAGCCCGACGATCTGGCTTACGTTATTTACACCTCTGGCTCGACGGGCAAGCCGAAGGGCGTGCAGATTCACCATCAAGCGGTAGTCAACTTTTTGTGTTCGATGCAAAAGGATTTGGAAATGGACGCAGACGATTCATTGCTCGCAGTGACGACGCTTTCGTTTGACATTGCCGTGCTCGAATTGTTGTTGCCGCTTACCGTCGGCGCGAAAGTGGTGATCGCAAATTCCGAAGTGGTTGCGGACGGCGCGTTGTTGGCGCAGTCGCTGGAAGATTCGCGCATCACATTCATGCAAGCCACGCCCGCAAGTTGGAGATTATTGCTCGAAGCAGGCTGGACTGGCAAGCCCGATCTGAAAATCCTCTGCGGCGGCGAAGCGTTGACGAACGACCTCGCCGAAAAACTCCTCGCGCGCGGCGCGGGGTTGTGGAATGTGTATGGTCCCACCGAGACGACGATCTGGTCAGCGATTTATAAAGTGGATTCGATTCAAGCGGGCATCTCGAACACCGTTCCCATCGGCAGACCGATTGCCAACACGCAGATGTACATTTTGGATTCAACGCTTCAACCTGTCCCCGTCGGCGTGACCGGCGATCTGTACATCGGCGGCGACGGCATCAGTCGCGGCTATTTGAATCGCCCCGAGTTGACGGCGGAGAGATTCATCGCTCACATCAGTCCCCTCTCCCAGCGGGAGAGGGCTAGGGTGAGGGAGAAATCCGAGAGAACACGCTTATACAAAACCGGCGATCTCGCGCGTTACCTCGCGGATGGAAACATCGAATTCTTCGGTCGAAGCGACCAGCAAGTGAAGGTGCGCGGCTATCGCATCGAGACCGGCGAAATTGAAGTTGCGCTGGCGAGTCATCCGTCGGTGAAGCAGGCGGTGGTCGTCGCGTGGAGGGAGAGGTCGGCGGAGGCGAGTCTGGTCGCCTACGTAGTGCCAGCTGTCCCTGAGAGAGAAGCGGAGCACGTCCATCTCAGAGATCATTTGCGCGCGAAACTTCCAGAGTACATGATTCCATCCGTGTTTGTGAATCTTGAATCGTTGCCGCTCACGCCGAATGGAAAAGTGGATCGCAACGCGTTGCCCGCGCCGACTCAATCGCGGGCTGATCTGCGCGCGCAATACATCGCGCCGCGCACGCCGTTGGAAGCGGAACTCGCCGAAGTGTGCGCGCAAGTGTTGGGGTTGAACGCCGAGCAGGTTGGCGTGAACGATAATTTTTTTGAACTCGGCGGGCATTCGCTGTTGGGGACGCGGCTGGTATTTTTGTTGCGCGAAAAATATTCGCTCGAGACATCGCAGTTGCCGTTGCGCGCGTTGTTCGAACAGCCGACCGTTGCGAATCTTGCCGAAGTGATCGGCAATGCAAAAAGCGGAGTGAAAACAGGCTACGCGGGCGGAAGCAACATCATCCGTATGAACCAGTTGAGCTTGGAACAATTGAAAGCCGAAGCTGTGTTGGACGCGGACATTCGCGCGGGCGGTCTCGCGTATGATCATGCCGAACCGAAAAAGGTTTTCTTGACGGGCGCGACGGGATTTGTCGGCGCGTTCTTGTTGCATGACTTGTTGGAGCAAACATCGGCGGATGTGTATTGTTTGCTTCGCGCCGATAACGTTGAACAAGGCTTGAAGCGTTTGAAACGCAATCTCGATTCGTATCAGTTGTGGGATGAAGCGTTTGCGCCTCGCATCCAGCCTGTGTTGGGCGATCTTGGTTCGCCGCAATTCGGGTTGAGCGATGAAGCGTTCGATGAACTTGCGAATCAAATTGACTGGGTTTATCACAACGGCGCGATGGTGAATTTTGTGTATCCATACGCCGCGCACAAGTCGGCGAATGTGTTGGGGACTCAGGAAATTTTACGATTGGCGAGTCGCGCGAAGTTGAAGCCCGTGCATCACGTGTCCACGTTGTCCATTTTGCACAATGGCGATCACGACGATGGGCGCGTGTTCCGCGAAAACGACAATATAGATGAAACAGGCGCGCCGTTCGGCGGATATGCTCAAAGCAAATGGGTCGCGGAAAAATTGTTGATGCAGGCTGGCGCGCGCGGCATCCCGTACGCCATCTATCGTCCGGGCTTGGTATCGGGTCACAGCCTCACGGGCGCATGGAACACCGACAACATGATCTCCAGCATGACTCGCGCGTGTTTGCTTTTGGGCGCCGCGCCCGATCTGGATGTGGTCGCCAACATCGTGCCGGTGGATTTCGTCAGCGCGGCGATCGTCCAAATTTCAAAAGACCCCGACAACTGGAATCAAATTTATCATTTGGAAAACCCTTCGCCGCTTCACCTCGATCATCTGCTCGAATGGCTCACGACCGAAGGCTTCCACACTCAGCGCGTCTCGTTCGAGGAGTGGCGCGCCGACCTGTTCAAAAAAGTCGCCTTCATGGAAAACGGCGGATGGGAACCGTATCTTCCGCTCATCGAAGAGGTGGAGGAAAAACAAATTTTCATGCCGCGCATTGATCTCGCCAACACGCTCGCGAAACTCGCCGACACGGGCATCGAATGCGCGCCCGTGGATGGGCAACTGCTGTCCACATACATCAACGCCTTCATCGCGCGCGATCTGATTCAACGACCAGAGATCTAAATCGGTGGAACCATGGTTTGCCCGTCCAGCGCCAAGACCAGATGCGACGATGCGCGTCTTCTTTTTCCCATACGCGGGAGGCGGACCCGCCGCGTTCGCAAAGATGTGCAATGGACTCGCCGCTTCTTTCGAAGGGCAGGCTGTTCACTATCCAGGACGCGGTTCGCGCAGTCCCCAGCCTCCGCTCACCGACCTGCTCGCCCTCGTCGAGAATCTTGCGCAAGCGATCCCTCCGCTGTTGGATAAACCGTTCGCGTTCTTCGGTCACAGCATGGGGGGCTTGATCGCGTTCGAACTTGCGCGAACCCTTCGCCGAAAAGGACTCGCGCAACCGAACATCCTTTTCGTCTCCGCGTGCGCCGCGCCGCAACTTCCGAATCCGCATCCGTCAATTCATCAACTCCCCGACGCGGAATTTGTGAACGAATTAAAAAAACTCAACGGCATCCCTCCCGAAATTTTGCAGAACAATGAATTGATAGGACTCTCGCTCCCGACCATCCGCGCCGACTTCGAGATGCTCGAAACCTACCAATATCAACCCGCCGCGCCGCTGAATTGTCCCCTCATTGCCCTCGGCGGGACTGATGACTCCCGCGTCAGCCGCGAGAGACTCGCAGGCTGGTCAATGCACACGAAAACTTCTTTTGAATCGCAATTTTTCGCGGGAGATCATTTCTTCATCACAACTGCGAGCGAATCAGTGTTGAAATTTATGGAAGGGAAACTTCTATAGGACACTTTATACATGTCACCCTCCCGAAGGACATCGGGACGATGTGAGCGATAGCGAAGGGTCTCTTGCACTGTGGTAGAGATTCTTCGCCCCTTTGGGGCTCAGAATGACATGGCGTAGAGTATGTTCAATAACCAACAATGCGGCTAAAGAATCAACGCTTCTTCCTCTGGTTCAATAAACTGGTCTTCCCGTTGTTTTACCTGCGGCATCAGGGAAAACCTGTGACGCTGGTTCAAGCGGATTCCAAGACTCGGTTCCAAACACGCGTAAACACGTCCGACATCCTCGTGGTTTGGGAAATCTGGAAAGCGAAAATTTACGACGACCCAAGATTCCCCATCCGCGCGGGGGACGTGATTTTGGACATCGGCGCGCACATCGGCGGATTCGCAGTCCGCGCCGCGCAACTCGCCGCGCCGGGGAACGTCTACGCTTATGAAGCCTCGCGCAGTAACTTTGATTTGCTCGCTGAAAACAAAGCCCTGAATAACGTTGCCAATCTTCACGTACATCACACTGCCGTGTCAGACAAGCGCGGCGAGATGGAATTTTTCCTGCCGGGCGATAACGGCGCGTTGGGATCGTTGTTGCAGGATGCGAACAGCCCGCGTGAAAGAGTCCGCGCCGTGACTCTCGCAGACATTCTTTCAGAGAACAACATCGAACAGGTTGACTGTTTGAAGATGGACGTCGAAGGTGCGGAATATGGAATTCTCGCCAACTGTTCGCGCGAAACGCTGGAACGAATCCGCTACATCGTGATGGAATATCACGAGTTCGTGGACGACTCGCGCAGTCACCGCGACTTGGTTCGTTTGCTGGAGTCGCATGGATTCCGAGTCGTCGTTGAAGGAGGAATCTTCCCGCAGAAGATTCTGTTCGGCACGGGAATCATCAAGGCATGGCGGGAATGAATCAAACAAGTTGGCTTCGTCCACCGGAAAATCTCGATCTCACAACAGATCGCGTGGACGTCTGGCGCGTTCACCTGAGTTCGACGACGCCGAGTGAAGCCACTCTCTCAGCAGAGGAACGTCAACGCGCCGCGCGTTTTCATTTTGACGCAGACCGCGACCGCTACATCGTTGCCCATGCCAGCCTGCGTGATATTCTCGCGCGTTACCTGCAATGCGAACCGAGCGAATTGAAATTTTCGACAAACGAATATGGAAAACCATCTCTAAACCGTAGTAACGACTCCGCGAAGCGCCCCTGTGGGGTTAGTCGTTTTGCTAAATTAACGACTGAAGTCGTTACTACAAAAGATATCGAATTCAATCTCTCCCACTCAAGCGACTTCGCATTGATCGCCGTCACGCGCGGACGAAAGATCGGCGTTGACGTTGAACAAATCCGCGCAGACATCGAGTTGGAAAACCTTGCCCGCCGAAATTTCTCGCCGCGTGAAGTTTCCGAGTTAATGGCTCTCCCGCTCGAACAGCGGACGCTCGGCTTCTTCCATTGTTGGACGCGGAAAGAGGCATACATCAAAGCGCAGGGACTCGGCTTATCCCTGCCGTTGGATTCGTTCGATGTGTCGCTTGACGAGCCAGCCATCCTCCGCGCAACGAGACCCGACGCAAACGAATCCGCGCGTTGGTCGTTACATTCGTTGGATGTCGAATCAAACTACGACGCCGCGTTGGCTGTCGAGGGCAACGGCTTGGAAATCAGGTGTTGGGATTGGTGATGCCTTGGCTTTTGAAAAGTTAGGAAGGTTTTAACGCGAATAGCGCGAACAAGCGAATTACGCGAAATGTTCAAAGTATTCGCGTTCCAACGACTCGGTTTTGTCAAGCGACTTGGCAAAAGACCTATTGGTGATGCTATTTGCAATTAATGGGGAGAGAACTCCGAAGGAGGGACAAGATTATAGAGATTGATCGAACGATTATCAAACCCCGAAGGGGTGATATGGGAGATCGTTATGTCATCCCTTCGGGATTGGTTGATGGATTGGCGTTGATTCTAGAATCCTTCCATCCCTTCGGGATTTGCTGTATGGCGGAAGTTTCTCATTGTGGATCAAGTCTAATCAGTGATCGAGTCGAGGCTCAGGCATGGCGAGGTTGTATCGCCTCTTTTATATAACCGATACAAATTATTCTCTGGCACGATGCAATAAGTTTTGACCAATTTTGACGCGGCGTAAAATTTGTCGCTGAGGGATGCGAGATACACGGGGCGAGTCGAAATGAATTCTTCGATTAATTTCACCACGCGCTGGGAGTCGAATGAAAATGGATCGTCGGTGGGGAAGCCGGTGATGGTCACGTCGGGGCGGTCTCCTCTGACTTTAGTGAAATAACGCAGTACGAAGTATTCATCCGTGTCGGTGTACCATTCTGCGATGACGAGGGAATGAGGGGGAAGATTCGTGATCGTTTCGTCGCCGAATTCATAGGCGAGGATATCGCCGCGTTTGTTGGGGTCAATGTAATAGGCTAAGCCGTCGCGGACTCCCGTCCCGACTTGCGGGATGCCGAGGAAGGAGTCGTCTATGCCGCGAGATTCGGCGAGGCGCGGGATGGCGCGGTAGAAGGGCGGAGTCGCTCCGATGGTGAGGATCAGGATGAAGGTCAGAATGAGGCGGGGTTTTGTCGCAAGACGGGAGAGGATGTGAGTCGCGCCCAGTCCCATCAACAACGCGAAGAAAACATACGATGTCAGAAAAAATGCGAATTGATCGGAGACGCGATAGAGAATCCCGAAGAGCGCGTACGCGATGAAAAATAAAACGAACTTTTGATCCGCGCCGTTGAGCGCTTTGCGAATCCCGACGATGCAGAAGAGGATGCCGATCGCGCCGAATTGAAGGGCGAGGAATAATCCGTAGCGCGTCAGGCTTTCTCCCAGCGCGATGAGTGAAAACGTCCCGAGGTTCTCAAGAAATGTTGTGCCGGTTGCGGGACCCATCAGTTCGGCAATGGAAAAATTTTTTGTCAATCGAATGAATTGAATGATGTAGATGGAAAAGCCCAAAATAAAAGCGAGGGAAGTGAAGAAGATTCTTCGCGCGTTTAGATTAAGCGAACGATATTTTTTTGAGAGGACGAGATAAAAACCCAACGCGGGGAGCGCGATGAACGCAAGCAGATGATCGGAGGCGGATAAACCAAAGAAGAATGCGCTGAGAAGTAGCGATGAGGCGTTGTGAGTTTTTTCAAAGCGCTCGAAGAAGTAAAGGCTGAGGAGCAGGAGAAAGACGAACAGCGTGTACACCTCGGGCATGGAGGAATGCCACCAAAACGTGTGCGAAACCGCCAGCGCGAACGCGGCATAACCCGACGCGATGAATGAATTGGTGTGTTGATGAGCGAGAAGAAAAACCAGCGTGACGGACGCCACGCCGAAGAGGGCAGAGATGAGATTGACCAGCCACAGCGAATCAACGGATGGAAACGCGCGGACGAGGAGATGCCCCGCGACAATGTACAACGGATGATCCCACGCGGTGACGCCTACTTTTGAAAATGGAAATGGGTCAGGGATGAATTCGCTCGCGGTCATCTCGTTGAGGATGAAGGATTCTCCTGAAATGACTTCGCTTTGTAGTCGCACTCCGTCGCCCCATGCGAGCGAGGGCGAAAGCGTGTAAAGATAAAAACTGGTCGTCAACAAGAAGACCAGCGCGGCGATGCGATTCCTATTTTGCATGGATGGGTTTCAACTCGCGGCTTCGTATTTCCCCACGATCAACACGGCGTTGCTTCCGCCGAATGCAAATGAATTGCTCATGATATTTTTCAACGGCAGACTGCGTTTGCCTTCGGTCACATAATCGAGATCGCAATCTGGGTCGGGGACTTTGTAATTGATGGTCGGCGGCACAACTTGGTCGCGCAACGACAACACACACCCGATTAATTCTAACGCGCCGCTCCCCGCGATGGAATGACCGAACGCGGCTTTGTTGCCGACCACAGGGATTTGATACGCGCGTTCGCCGAACACTTCCTTGATGGCGTTCGTTTCGTTCTTGTCATTCCACTCTGTTCCGGTTGCGTGCGCGTTGATGTAATCCACGTCTGCGATGGTTAAACCGGCATCCTCCAATGCGCGGCGCATGGCGAGGGCGGGTCCTTTTTGGGAAGGTTGAGTCAGATGATGACTGTCTGCCGACGCGCCGTAGCCTTTGAGTTCGGCAAGGATGGGGATGCCGCGCTGCAAGGCGTGACTCTCCGCTTCGATCACAAGGATGCCTGCTCCTTCTCCCAAGACCATCCCATCCCGGTCGGCGCTGAACGGGCGGCAGGCTTCCGCTGGGTTATCGTCGCGAGTAGAGACGGCGCGTAACGCCATCCATGATTCGACGACGCCGGGCGAGAACGGAGTATCCGCCGCGCCGGTGACCGCCACTTGCAGACTCCCGTTGCGGATCATGTTGAACGCGTTGCCGATGGTGTGCGCGGCGGTGGAACAGGCCGCGTCCACGTTGACGAGCGGACCTTGAAAGCCGTGTTTGATCGAGATGTTCGAGCCGGGACCGATGTTCATCGAAACCGGGATGGTGTATGGGCTGAGGCGGTTGGTTTCGTAAAAGTGCATAAAGTAGGAGTCTGCCGCGCTATAGCCGCCGATAGAACTGCCAACCATCACGCCGATCTCTTCGCGGTTCACATTTCCATTTTCGAGTTTTGCATGGACAATGGCTTGCTCTGCGGCGACCATCCCCAACTGAGAGGAACGACTCATCCGCCTGATCTCTTTGATGTCGAAATATTTGTTCTCGTCGTACTCCCAAGCGACCCCACCGATCTTCGTGTGCATACCGGAAAAAATTCCGCCCTCCAATGACCGGACGCCGGATTGACCCGCGATCAAGTTCTTCCAAAATTCTTGCACATCACAACCGAGTGGACTGGCAATGCCCATTCCTGTGACCACCACTCGTTCCTTCTTTGCGGTCATTGCAGACTCCTTTTTGATGTTTCCAATTCTCCACAGTGTAGGAGAGATGTATGCTTGCCAAGAGCGGGCGCCAACTCTGTACAATTCCTGATTATTGTTCTTTTCACAATTAAGCGAGCAATAAGTGGAACCACGGACGCAGAGACACTGAGAAAAGCCCATAAAAAAACTCCGTGACTCAGCGCCTCCGTGGTTCAAAACAAGCGCAAGAGTTGCCCGGTTCAATTCTTAATCTGCAAAAGTCAGGAAATTCTATCATGGTTGCCGCATTACAATTGGGGTATGAAACGACCATATGTCTTTATCAACGTGGCAATGACTGCCGATGGAAAGATCGATACGATTTCACGCCGGGGCGCGGCAATCTCTTCGCCGCGCGATAGGGAGCGGGTGGATACACTTCGCGCCGACTCGGACGCGGTGATGGTGGGCGGACAAACACTGCTCAACGAAGACCCAAAGTTGACCGTGAAATCCGAAGTGTTGCGAGCCGAACGCGTGGCGCGGGGGCTGTCCCCGAATCCTATGAAGGTGTGCGTCATTACCTCCGCAACCCTGCCAGTTCATTCAAAATTCTTATACGAAGGGTCGGCGCGGGTCGTAATATTCACAACAAACCGCACATCTAAAGACAAACTTGAAGCCCTGCGCGCAGGCGGCGTGGAAGTGTTTGTCCATTCGGGCTACCGCGTGGATTTGGCGCAGGCGTTGAGAACGCTCAACGAACTCGGCGTGAAGCGTTTGATGGTGGAAGGCGGCGCGACATTGAATTTTGAATTGTTGCGGCTCGGCTTGGTGGATGAAGTTCAGGCGTACATCGCGCCGATGATCTTCGGGGGCGAGTCGGCTCCCACGCTTGCGGCAGGCGCAGGCTTGGAAAGAAGCGCAGCCGTCCCATTGAAATTGACAGACGTGGAGAAATGGGAAGACGGCGGCGTCGTTTTAAAATATTCGATAGAGAGGTCAGCATGATCACAGATCTGCATGAAAAATTCGATGTGTTGCTTCAAAATGAGGGCGACCATGAATGCGAGGGGATCGGGAAAGATAAAGTGTGCGTACGCGTGGTGGCGATGGCGGAACTGCCCACGCGCTTTGGAGAATTCCATATTATTGCCTTTGAAAATAACCGCGACGGCAAAGAACATGTCGCCATCATCAAAGGCGATGTGATCGGCGCGGCAGATGTGCCCGTGCGGTTGCATTCGGAATGTTTGACAGGCGACGCGCTTGGCTCGCTGCGCTGTGATTGCCGCGATCAACTTGAAGCCTCGTTGAGGATGATCGGCGCGATGGAACGCGGCATGGTTTTATATTTGCGTCAGGAAGGGCGCGGCATCGGGTTGACCAACAAGATTCGCGCCTACAGTTTGCAAGACCAGGGGCTCGATACGGTCGAGGCGAATCACGCGCTCGGCTTCCGCGACGATGAACGCGATTACGCCGTCGCCGCGCACATGCTCATGTCGCTCAAGATCGAATCGGTGCGGCTCATCACCAACAACCCGAAAAAGATCCAGCAACTCATTGATTATGGCATCCAGGTTTCAGACCGCATCCCGCACATTATGGAGCCGAACGAATACAATCGGTTTTACCTCGAAACGAAAGTTGTCAAGTCGGGTCACATGATTGATTTTCACGGCAAGCAACATCTGCCCGAACAAAGCGACCGCCCGTTCATCAAAGGCATGAGCGAATTGCCAGCGGAGGTGTTAAGTGAATAGCCTATTACACAAACGTCCCGCAGGTTGGGTTGCGCAAGTTGAAGTCTTCGAAGAAACCTGCGGGACGGTGGATATGAACAATGAGTAAAACAATCGTTATCACCGGCGCCACCGGCGCGCTTGGAATTAAAACCGCGCGCGCATTCGCCGCGCGCGGAGATTCATTGGTATTGCTCGCCCACGATTCAAGTAAATTGGATTCCCTCGCCCGCGAGTTGAATCTGCCGAGCGAGCGACTCCTCGCCTCGGCGGTTGATCTGCGCGACGGACAGGCGGTTCATTCCGCAGGGGAGGCTGTCTTTGCCAAGTTCGGCGGGGTGCACGGGTTGATCCATCTCGTCGGCGGCTGGCTCGGCGGCAAGACGATCCCCGAAACCAGCGTGGACGATTTCAACTCCATGTTCGGTCAGCACGTGGAGACGACGTTCCATTTATTCCAAGCGTTCATGCCTCTGCTCGCCAAAAGCGGCTGGGGGCGGGTCATCACTGTTTCGCCGTCCACAGTTCCCAATCCGGTGGCGAAGCGAGGCGCGTACACCGCCGCGAAAGCCGCGCAGGAGACTCTCATGCTCACGCTGGCGGCGGAACTGAAAGAGTCCAACGTCACCGCGAACATCATCCAGGTGAAAGCCATTGATGTGGATAACAAAGGCACAGGCACAACGCCCGATGAGATTGTCGCCGCGATGGTGTATCTGTTCTCAGAGGAAGCGTCGAAAATAACGGGCGCGAGGATACCGTTGTATTAAAAAACTCCGAGTTCTTCAAGAACTCGGAGTTTTTGTTTCCATGCCTATTGTCTACGGCTCGCTGACCTTGATCCAATCCATTTCAATGATGATCGGCAACACATTGAACGCGGACACAGAAATGCCGACCTGCCCGCTTCGCAGGGCATATTTCTTTTCCGTGATGGAGTTCACTTCATCGCCGTTGATGCTCAACGATAATTCATCACCTTTGCAGGTGATCGAATACTCATTGACATCCTTGCCCTGTTTGATGGCATTCGAACCGCCGTTGGTGATCAGGTTGTAGCCGATATCGCCGTTCTTGTCGACTTCGGCGTATAGGATGTTATATAAGCCGCCGTTATCGATATTGAACTCGTACCAGCCTACTTCCGGGTCGTAGCGGCAGATCAGGCTCACCGAGTTGGTATTCTTGCCTCGGTTATCGGCGCGCACTTCCAGGGTCACATCTTCGTAGTCAAAGGCGCCATAGAATAGGTAGTAGTAGACCTGCTCACTATCGAAATTCCAGACCAGTTTTCCATTCTCGGCTTCCACAGTGACCTTGTCGGGGTCTGCGGCTTCGGACCCGGTCACGGTGAGGATGGACCAATCATTTGAAAGCGGAGAATCGAATTCTTCGGTGAAGAATTGGCTCGCAGGTTGAACCGGCGGCTCTGTGGGCGCGGCTTGGGTATCGGTTGCCTGGGGCGGGGGCGGCGGTTGCGTTGGGTCTTGCTGTTGCGGCGGGTTGGTCGGCGGTTGGGGGGGCTGTGTAGGCGTATCGCTACTGCCGCCGCAAGCCAGACCCACGATCAGAACGAACGCGGTCAGGAAAAATAAGGGTTTCAGTGGTTTCATCGAATCCTCCAATTCGGTTTTTTGTAAGTATACGCAACCGATGAATAAAAAGCAACTATTTGGCATAGTCACTTTTGTGGTACATTCGTCCAGCCATGTCTCTTTTTGCCATCTCCATTTTATTGGTCAGCGCGGTCCTTCATACCGTCTGGAATCTCCTCATCAAACAATCGCAAGACAAATACATCGTCACCTTTTGGATGGTGACCTTCGGCGGCATGTTCGCTTTCGTTGCCTTGTTCTTCACTGGCTTGCCCCCGCGCGGAATGTGGATCTTTGCCGTCGTCAGCGTGTGCGTCGAAGTGGCGTACTTTATCAGCCTCTCGTATGCGTATCACGATAACGATTTTTCGTTGATCTATCCTGTGGCGCGCGGAGCGGCGCCCGCCTTCATTGCGTTATGGTCGTTCCTGTTCCTGAGCGAATCGCTAAAAATGGGAGGGGTCGTTGGGCTGGCGTTCATCATCGGCGGGTTGGTAATCATCGGGGTCAACGCCCTCACGCAGGCGCATGTGACGCGTGTTCACTTCAAAGGTGTGGCGGTGGCTTTGTTCATTGCCTTGTTGATCTCGATCTACTCCACCATCGACGGGAGCGCCGTAAAGAACGGATATGCCTTGCCGTATGTGATGGCGATGTTCGCGCTGGTGCCGTTCGTCATCTCCCCGTTCGTGTTTCGACAATACGGCTGGGCGCGCATTAGGGAGGTCTTGGTGAAACAGCCCGTCCGTGTTCCATTAGCGGGCGTGCTGGGCGTGCTGGCATATTTGATGGCGGTATATGCCTATTCCATTGCCCCGCTGAGTTACGCCGGCGCGGTCAGGGAAGTGAGCGTGGTTTTCGGCGCGCTGGCAGGCTGGTGGCTGTTGAACGAGCGGATGGGGGCTGTCCGCGTGATCGGCGCGCTTGTCATTTTTACGGGAGTTTTTATGATTGCATTGTACGGGTGACGTTAGAATAGCGACAATCCCCACACAATGATTGGCGCGACGGCAAGCGCCGGCAACATATTCCCCACGCGGATCTTTTTGATCTCCAACAGACTGCTGATCGCCAACCCCAGCAAAATCACACCGCCTGTCGCCGATAGTTCGCCCATCATGATCGGCGTCGCAATTGCGTTCAATTGCGCCGCGAACAAACTGACCCCGCCCTGAAAAACGAAGATCACGATGGTCGAGAACAACACGCCCGCCCCCAGCGTGGAGGCGAACGCCATGGACGCGAATCCATCCAACACCGACTTCACCGCCAACAGGTTGTAGTCGCCGGTCAACCCGTCCTGGATCGAACCGAGGATGGTCATCGGTCCCACGCAGAACAACAGCGACGCGGTCAAAAATCCGCGCACGAACTTGTTCGAGCCGTCATCGCCTTCCTTGGAAAATCGCTGTTCGAGAAATTTTCCGAAGTTATGCAAGCCGTCTTCGATCCTGATCCATTCCCCCAACAACGTGCCGATCAATAACGCGCCCAACACAATGAGCGGGTTCTTTGTCTCCATAAACATTTGCAATCCCATTGCCGCCGTAAAAAGACCCATGCCTGCTATCACAGTGGCTTTTAACTTTTCAGGGATGCGCGCGCCGAAGAGCAAGCCGATCATCCCGCCGATGAGAACGGTTGCGATGTTGAGAAAAGTGCCGGTCATGTGCTCCAATCTAAAAATACCGCAAGGATACCTCACTGCACAAAGAAAATCTTTTAAAACTTTGCGATCTTCGCGCGCTTTGCGGTTCAAAAAATGAATTTATTCTTTTGCCAGCGTTGTCTGATGCCCCGCCGCTTTATTTTCCAACAACTCCAACACAAAACATAACGACGACAAGCGATTCAAATACCTCTGCAACTCGGGGTTCGACACTTCCTGCTCGTCGCGCAATTCCACCACGCGGCGTTCGGCGCGGCGGACGATGGCGCGCGCCAGCGACAATGCCGCGCCCGCCAGCGAATCGCCGGGCAAAATAAATTCCTTTGGCATTTCGATAGTCTCGCTGATCGCATCGGTCTGTTCTTCGAGCCACGTCACGCGCGAGGCGTCGATCATGCGGAATTTTTCCGCATTCTCCGGCGTTGCCGCCACCTCTGCCATGATCTTGTATAAATCGCGTTGCGCGTCCAAAATGATCTTGCCCGAGCGCGGGTCCAAACATTGCGCGCGCGCCAGCCCCAGGGCGGCGGTCGATTCATCTAATGTGCCAACGGCTTCGATACGCGCGTGATATTTCGTCACGCGTCCTTCGCCGAGCAAGCCCGTTGTGCCGTCATCGCCAGTGGTCGTATAAAATCTCATGGCGGCATTATAACCGCTTATAATCGGACGAATGCTCACTGAATACCACATCGAAATCATCGTTGAAGCGCTCAGCGATTCCATCGGTCCGCGCCCGCTTGGGATGATGGCTACCGCCAACATCAAGCAAGACCAATTCTTCACCGGCTTTTTCGGTCACGATGAATTTCATTGCGACAATAATTCCTTTGCGAAAACCGACGCCTACATCGAGAAGCAACGCGCGCTGGTCGTCTCGGCGCTTCAAAACAACGACCCTGTCTCGGCGTGGCGGGCGTTCGGGCGGATGTCTCACTCGTTTCAGGATTTCTACGCCCATTCGAATTACATCACCCTGTGGCTGAATCGCTTTGACGGAAAAACGCCTCCTCCGCCGAGTGAAATTGATCCAGTTTCCCCAGACCTGCTCCACAGCCCCCACCTGCGCTCCGGCAAGACGTACAATCCGCTCGAGTTGTTGTACTTTATCAAAGGGCTTCGCGCTCACGTTCTGCCTCTCATTCCGCGCGATTCGCACGCGTGGATGAACCTCGATTCGCCCGAGCAGGGATTCAAATTCGAATACGCCATGCAAGCCGCCATCAAACGCACGCGTATCGAATACGAAAAGACGATGTCCGGTTTGCCAAAAGAATTACGGTCATTGTTTATGGGCGCATAAGGGCGGGCTCTGATCCCGCCTCTGGTTCCCTCCCGCCGCCCAAAGGCGGGGAGCCTCCGCCTCGTCGAAAATTTCAGAAGGAAACAGAAACACCATGACGAGCCACCTGAGAGAGTCAGGGCTTACACAGTTGGCGGGCAGTTGTACTGCCGTCGCCGCAGTGCAACTACGGCGCAACAGGTTCAACTGCGTAAGTCCTAAAGAACAAATTGAAAAAAGTGGGTGCCCCGTAATCAACGGGAAAGAGCCTCACCACGAAGGACACAAAGTCTTGCGCTGAGTTCGTCGAAGCGACACAAAGGGGGGAAAAGAGCCTAGATTCCTTGTGTTTTTCCTTTGTGACCGTCGTGTCCTTTGTGTTTGAAAAATGGTTTCCCGTTAAAAACGGTAGAGCCAAAAAAGTTTTATCAGCGTCTTCAACGCGCATCTGCGGCACATTTTTAAAACTGTCAGGCAGGTAGACACCATGATCGATCCATCCAAACTCTCATTATTCATTGTCGCGGCGGTTGCCCTGCTCCTCGTGCCAGGACCGGCTGTGTTGTACATCACTGCCCGTAGCGCCAGTCAGGGACGCGCCGCCGGGCTGGTCTCTGTGCTTGCCATCGAAACGGCGAACTTGATCCAGGCGGTCGCCGCCGGGCTGGGGCTTTCCGCGATCCTGCTTTCGTCCGCGCTGGCGTTCGATGTGGTGAAGTACCTCGGCGCGGGATATTTGATCTATCTCGGCATCCGCAAATTACGTTCACCGGAACAAGCGGCAGACGAGGAAATTAAACAGGACAGCCTCCATCAAATCTACTGGCAGGGAGTGGCGGTGAACATCCTCAACCCAAAGACCGCGTTGTTCTTCTTCGCTTTCCTTCCGCAATTCGTGGACCCCGCGCGTGGAAATGTCATCGCGCAAAACCTTCTGCTCGGCTTGATCTTTGTCGCGCTGGCAATCGTCACAGACAGCCTGTACGCGCTGGCAATCAGTGCATTTGCCGATCAATTGCGCGGCAACCAGAGATTCCAAACCGGCGGTCGATACTTTGCGGGTTTGGTCTATGTGGCGTTGGGGATTACCACCGCGCTCACCGGGACGAGGAAATGATTTTCATTTCAAGATATAATCCTCCCCATGACAATCAAAACGCAACTCAACGAATCCATGAAAGACGCCATGAAGAGCGGAGACGAAGTTCGCAAACGCACGGTGCGGATGGCGCTCGCCGCGGTGAAGCAAGTAGAAGTGGATAAGCGCATCGAACTCGACGATGCGGCGGTGATGAATTTACTCCAAAAAGAATTGAAGAACCGCCGCGAATCTATTGAGGAGGCGAAGAAAGCGAATCGTTCCGACCTGGTCGAAGCCAACGAAGCCGAGATCAAAGTGCTCGAAGTCTTCCTGCCGAAAGCCATGCCCGCCGAGGAATTGCGCGCGCTCGTGCAAGCCGCCATTGCCGAAGCCGGCGCGGCGGGTCCCGGCGACATGGGCAAAGTGATGAAAATTCTCATGCCCAAAGTGGCGGGGCGCGCGCCAAACGACATGGTTAGCGCGGCAGTGAAGGACATCCTCCAACCCAAGTAACATGACGTCAATTCTTGTTGCCGCAGAGCGCGCAGAGAAGCGCGGAGAATTTGTATTCAAGACTCTCCGTGGCTTTGCGGCTCTGCGGCTGATCTACCCGCACTAATATGGGGATCATTCCTGCGCGGCATCGGCAAACGCCTCCGCGCATCCGCGCGTTCCAAATTACCCTGCTCGCGGTTGCGAGCGTCATCTCATACGGCGCGCTCGTTTTGCCGTTGCTGATCAACCCCGCCACAACCAGTTTGCAAGCGGGAGACGTTTCCCCGAACAATTATCAAGCCCCGCGCACCCTGCAATTTGAAAGCAAAGCGCGCACCGAAGACGCGCGTCTTGCCGCCGCGAAGGCTGTCGCTCCGGTGTACGCGTCACCGGACCCCGCCATCGCCCGCCAGCAGACCGACCGCCTCCGCGCCGCGCTTGCCCAGATCACACTCATCCGCGATAACGACGAGCTCATCGCCGAACAAAAATTTTCCATCCTTGATTCGATGAGCGAACTCAACCTGCAACCGGAGACCATCGAAAAAGTGTTGGCGCTAACGCCCGCCCGCTGGGATTCGATCAAAGGAGAAGCGTTGAGCGTGCTCGAACAGGTCATGCGGCGGAGCATCCGCGAACAGGACGCGGATACCGTGCGGCGCAGTGTGCCTTCGCTGGTCAGCTTCTCGTTCGACGAGGAACAAGTAGCCATGATTGCCGAATTGGTAACGGTCTTTATCAAGCCGAATAGCGCGCTGAACGCCGAATTGACCGAAGCTGCCCAACAGTCCGCAATGGACGCGGTGGCGCCCATTACTGTGGAATATAAAGTAGGGCAGATCATCGTTTTGCGCGGGCAGATCATCACGCCAGCCCAACGCGAAGCGCTCGAACAATTTGGACTGATCAAGACCGAGACGCTCTGGCAGGATTATCTCGGCGCGGGCGCGTTAGTATTGATCGTTGCCATGTATGTGCGTTTATATTTTTCGCGGCGGCGCATGGCATTCCTGCTCGAAGCGCGCAACCTGCTTGCCGTCGCGTTGATCTTCATCTTCTTCATCGTGGCAGTGCGCGCAACCATCCCCGATCGAACCGTGGTGTCCTATGCCTTTCCACTGCCCGCCATGGGGTTGTTGATCGCCACCATGTTCGGCGTGGA
Source organism: Candidatus Defluviilinea gracilis (assembly GCA_016716235.1). NCBI lineage: Bacteria > Bacillati > Chloroflexota > Anaerolineae > Anaerolineales > Candidatus Villigracilaceae > Candidatus Defluviilinea > Candidatus Defluviilinea gracilis. The sequence continues at coordinate 785,540 of JADJWS010000001.1, read as the reverse complement.
GGTGGGCATCGTCTTTTCAGTGGCAATGGCTTTGCTGGCTCCATACGCCCTGCCCAACACGCCAGACCTGCTTCCGTATTACCTTGTCACCTCGCTGACCGGCGTGCTCGTGCTTGGCGCGGCGCGGCGCGTGTGGACGTTCTTCCGCGCGGGCATTGCCGTTGCCTGGGCGGGCATCATCGTGTTGATCGCCTTCCGCCTCCCGTTCACCCCGACGGATGGGGCTGGCTTGCTCGAACTCAGCGGAGCCGCCATCATCAGCGGGCTTGCCTCCTCGAGCATCGCGCTATTATTGCAATACTTCCTTGCGCAGACGGTCGGTCTCACTACGGCGTTGCAACTCATCGAAATTTCGCGTCCCGATTCGCCGTTATTGCAATTCTTTTTACGAAGCGCGCCCGGCACCTACCAGCACAGTTTGCAAGTGGCGAACCTCGCCGAACAGGGAGCCGAACTCATCGGCGCAGACGCCCTGCTCACCCGCGTCGGCGCGTTGTTCCATGATGTGGGCAAATCGATGAACCCAATGTTCTTCATCGAAAACCAACCGCAGGGACAAATGAACGCGCACGACGATATGGATCCCGCCCAAGCCTCGGCGACCATCGTTGCCCACGTCACCGATGGCGTCGCGCTGGCGCGCCAATATCGCCTGCCGCGCCGCATCGACGATTTCATCCTCGAGCATCATGGCACGATGATCACGCGCTATCAATTCAACAAAGCCGTCGAAGCCGCCGGCGGAGACGCCTCGAAAGTGGATAAAGACAACTTTCGCTACCCGGGTCCGCGCCCGCGCTCGCGCGAATCGGCTCTGCTCATGCTGGCAGACGGTTCCGAAGCCCGCGCCCGCGCCGAACGCCCGCAAACCGAAGAAGACCTGCGCAAGATCGTGTTATCCACCATCGATAGCGCGCAAAAACAAGGCCAACTCGATAACACCCAACTCACCCTGCGCGACCTGAGCATCATCACCGAATCGTTCGTCAATATTTTGCGCGGCACGCACCATCCGCGCGTGTCGTACCCGAAGGATGAATCGGCCGCGACGAATGTGCTGACCGCGCCGAGAAAATAATGATATGTCACCCTGAGCCTGTCGAAGGGCTTAGAATGACATGAACACCAGATGATCAACATCGAATCGAAATTCGACTTTCCTGAAAAGCTTCTCGAACGCGCGGCGCGCGCGGCGTTGCTCCATCAACACCAATCGCCCGATGCGGACTTGTCCATTGTGCTGACGGACGACAAACGCCTGCAACAACTGAATCGGGATTATTTGGGAATCGACGCGCCCACCGACGTGCTCTCCTTCCCCGCCTCCGAATCGGACCCTGACACTGGCTCGCCCTACCTCGGCGACATCCTCCTTTCGATCCCTCGAGCGAAGGCGCAGGCAAAAACTGCGGGGCACGCGCTCGAATCGGAAGCGCAACTGCTGGTGGTGCATGGCGTGTTGCATTTGTTGGGTCACGACCATGCGAAGCCGAAAGAAAAAGCAACGATGTGGAAAGCCCAAGCCGAGATCTTAGACTCATTGGGTTTGGGCACGATTCAAATTCGAGAGGAATAGGCGTCGCGCAATCCACCCTATGAAATCTTTCCTTCTATCCCGCCTCGCCGCCATCGGTCATGCCTTGCGCGGCTGGCAATATGTATTGAAGACCCAACGCAATGCGTGGATCCATTCGCTTGCCGCCACGCTGGTTATTCTGCTCGGTTTGTGGTTGCAGATTCCCCCGCGCGATTGGGCGGTCTTGTTCCTGACGATCGCCATGGTGTTCACCGCCGAGTTCATCAACACCTCCATCGAGGCGGTGGTGGACCTGGCAAGCCCGCAGAAACATCCGCTGGCGAAGGTGGGCAAAGATGTGGGCGCGGGCGCGGTGTTGATCGCCGCGCTGGCGGGCGTGTTGATCGGGTTGTTGATTTTGGGCCCGCCATTTTGGGCGCGGCTGACGATACTGTTTGCTGGCAACTGAATTCCTGAGACTGGAGATTGTCATGGCGCTATCTTTCCAATTCGGCACGGTCGGTTCGCCCGTTGGCACGCCCAAGAAGCCGGGCGGTTCGGTGGGGGCGATCAGGTTCAGCAAATCCATCGGCTTAACCGCGTTCGAGTTGGGCTGGGTGCAATCGGTGCGCGTTTCTGAGGAGACCTGCGCGGCGATCAAGAAGACGGCAAACGATGAAGGCGTTTTGTTGAGCGTGCACGCGCCGTACTTTTTCAACTTGAACGCGACGGATGAGGAATGGCCCAAGTCGCGCAAACGCCTGATGGATGCGGCGCGCTATGGCAACCTCGCCGGCGCGACGGATATTATCTTTCACCCCGGTTCATATTTTGAGCGCCCGCCCGCGGACGTGTTGAAGGTTTCCATCCCGCGTTTGAAAGGTTGCGTCGATGAGTTGAAGAAGCAGGGCAACCCGGTCATCCTGCGCCCGGAGACGATGGGCAAGTCTGCCATGCTAGGTTCGTTGGACGATACGCTGGAGATGAGCAAGGCGATGAAGAATGTGCAACCCTGTTTGGATTTTGCCCACCTGCACGCCCGCCCCGGCGATGGGACGATGAACACCGTTCAAGAGTGGACCAAACTGCTGGAGGCGTATCAAGCCGCCCTGGGGAAAGAAGCGTTGAAGAAACTGCACATCCATTTATCGGGAATCGAATACGGTCCCAAAGGCGAGAAGAATCACCTGGCGCTGGCGGAATCTGATCTCAAGATCAATTTTCTGTTTCAGGTGTTGAAGGAGTTCGGGTGCGGGGGGCGTATCTTGTGCGAAAGCCCGATCATGGAAGACGACGCGCTGAACATGAAAAAGGCGTGGATGAAAGTAAGCGGCGAGAAAGAATAGACTCTATCGGAAATAAAAATGGGTACGCAGAAAAACGCTGACCAACGCTGACCAACGCTGACCAACGCTGATTCAAAGAACAAAATCCGCCTGTTTTGCGCGCTACGCGGTCAGCGTCCAAGAGGGTTTGTTCGGCTTATTACCGATAAAGTCTAATGATTTTATCCGCCCTTTAATGGCGGCGCGTCTTTGTCGTAGACGAACACTTGAAGATCCATCCCCTCTTTGTTCAATAATTCAATGGCGGGTTGAAAGGTCGCGTCTTTGATCTTCTGCATGTCGCCTGCGGGAGCGTACACGCTCAAGCGCGCCTCTTCGTCCGACATCTTCGCCGTCTTCACCTCGGCAATCGGGCAAGCCGCTTTAATCGCATCGGTCATTTGTTTGATCGCATCATCAAGTGACATCAACGACTCCTTCTACTTTCAAATCCTCTAGTTCTCTAATCCTCTTCCGTTATTTCGCAATCTTCGCCACCGTCACACCCGCTCCGCCCTCATGATCTTTCGGCTCTTCAAAAGAAGAAACATACTCGCTCGACTTCAACGCGTTGCGCACCGCGTCGCGCATCTTGCCCGTCCCTTTGCCATGCACGATCCGCACGAACAACAATCCCGCCGAATACGCGCGCTCCAAATATTTTTCCAACTCATCGAGTCCCTCATCTACCAACTTGCCGCGCAGGTTTAATTCGAGCCCTGGAGACTTTCCCGAGTCAAAGGTCGAAGGTCGAAGGTCGCTTGACGTTTGACTTTCGACCTTCGACGTGTCTTCGGACTTCCTCACCAACTCCGCCAGCCTCGCCCTCACGCGCAGACTCCCGATCTGCACCTCCGCGTCGGACTCGCCGAGGGCTGTCACCACACCTTCGGCGTTCAACGTGCTGACGAGGACGCGCTCTCCCAATTGGATTGACGATTTACGATTTACGATTGACGATTGCTCCGCGACCTTCGACATTTGACGTTCGACGGGGGTTGTAATTTTTTCTTCAACCTTTTCGATCTTCTCTTCAATAGATTTGATGGCTTCAAGCGGTTGTTTCGCCCTCTTCAACTGCGACTTGAGCGAATCGATGTTGCTTCTCAACACCGCCACTTCGAGTTCGCCCTCGGCTCGGGCTTTGGCAAGGACTTCGCGACGCTCGTCTTCGATTTTTTCGAGTCGCTTTTCTATCTCTTTGGTTTGCGCTTCGAGTCTGTCGCGCGCTTTCTCCAACTTCTGGCGTTCGCGCGAGGTGCGGTTGCGTTCCTTGCGGATATCGTCGAGCAGTTTGTCGGCGCGCAGGTCGTCGGGGTGAATCTCTCCTTTGGCTGAGTCAATGATCGGCTGGGAGAGACCGAGTCGCTGGGCGATGAGGAGCGCGTTGGAACGGCCAGGGAGTCCAAGCGTGAGGTGATACGTCGGGCGCAGAGTCCTGATGTCGAATTCCAGCGACGCGTTGACCACGCCTTCGGTGGAGTGCGCGAACGTTTTGAGTTCGGGATAATGCGTCGCGACGAGAGTCGTACATCCGCTTTCGAGCAGGTGACTCAAAATTGCGCGTGCCAACGCCGCGCCCTCTTGCGGATCGGTGCCCGCGCCGAGTTCGTCGAAGATGACGAGCGAACGGTGGTCAATGTGTTTGAGGATGCGGATGATGTTGGTGATGTGACCACTGAACGTGCTGAGCGATTGTTCGATGGATTGCTCGTCGCCGATGTCGGCAAACACGCTGTGAAAAAATGGAATCTCCGAGCCGCTCTGCGCGGGGATGTGCAATCCGCTTTGCGCCATGAGGGCGAGCAAGCCGACCGTTTTGAGCGAAACCGTTTTGCCGCCCGTGTTCGGTCCCGTGATGATGATCGCGCGTGTCCCTTCTTTTGGGTTCACGTCAATCGGCACGACGGTTTGAGGATCGAGGAGAGGGTGGCGGGCGTGAGAGATGTTGATTTGTGGAAAGTCGAAAGTCGAAGGTCGAAGGTCATCGTCCTTAGAAACCTTTTGACCTTTGACTTTTGACCTTTGACCCAGTATCGGTTCACTCGCCTTCAATTCATCCGCGTATTTTGCTTTTGCAAAAATCAAATCGAGCATCGCAAGATTTTCAACGCCGTATTTGAACTCCTCTGCGTGTTCGCCGACTTGCGCGGAAACTTCGGCAAGGATTCTTCGTTCCTCGTCGCGGGCTTTCAATTCGAGTTCGCGCAGTTCGTTGTTGAGCTCCACGACGGGAAGAGGCTCTACGAACAATGTCGCGCCGCTGGAGGATTGATCGTGGACGACGGCTTTGATACTCCCTTTGAACTCGGCTCGCAACGGAATGACGTAACGCCCGTCGCGTTGCGTGATGATCGGCTCTTGCAGTTTGTTCGCAGACTCGGTGAGATATTTTTGCAAGCGCGACATCAACCGTCCGTGCGCGATTTTTATTTCGCGGCGCAGGTCGGCGAGTTTCGGCGAGGCGGAATCCAACACTTCGCCGCGATCCGAGAGGATGCGTGTGATCGAGTCCACGATTCCGTGAGGGTCGGGCAGACCAACCGCAATTTGGGAGAGACGCGGGGCTTCATCCGTTTTGCGCTCGAGCGATTTCTTCAACTCACGGCACGAAATGAGAGTGGATTTTATATCCAGCAATTGCTCGGGGTCGAGCACGCCGCCGCGCGCGGCGAGGTCAACGGCTTGGCGGATGTCGTGCGCGCCACCGATGCCGATGTTGTCGTTCGTGGAAAATAACGAACGCGCCTCAGTCGTTTCGGCGAGGCGGGCAATCGCAAGGTCGAATGAATCGGTCGGCTCGAGGGCGAGCGCCAGTTCCATCGACGCGGAAAAATCGCAAAAGGCTTTGAGCCGTTCGCGGACTTTGTGATATTCAAGGACTTGCAGGGTTTTGGAATCCATTGCGGGGGAATTATAACAATGGAGCAAACAAAAGCGGAAGAACGTCCGATTATTTCTGCGACAATTGTTTTGGCAGTATCCGCTCAAGGAACGCGCAGACCACCAGGAATATGAAAATGGATTGGAGACCGATCAACGGAACTTGATAGCGGCGATAGAAGGATGTGAGGACATACGGCGCAAGATAAATCACGTAGAGCAGAGTGGAAAGCGAGAAGGCTGGGTTGCCGCGAATATTTCCGATGAGTAACCCAATGGCGATGCAGAGCGATGGGATGATGGACAGGAAGCTGGTTTTCAACACGATCTTCCAACTCCGTTTATGAGCCTCGAGCGCCGCTGTTTGACGCGACCAATCCTGAACCACTGCGGAGGGATCGTTGAGTTCCAGCGGAGCGATCCGCGCCTCGAACTCGCGTTGAGACAGGGTGGTGGAAATCCAGTACGGCACGTTTGATTCGTCGATGTAGATAAGCCCAGCCTGTTGCAGGGTTAGAATGTCTGCCATGGTCAGCGCGTTGGGCGTGGTGTGCGGAATATCCTCCACGTAATGCGAATAGACGAACGCGCTGAAAGACCGCCTGCCGATGTTGGCGAGCAATTGCGCTGGGTGGGCGCGGATCCATGCTATGGATAAGTTGTAATATGACTCGGTAAAGCGGGCTTCCCCTTCCGCCAGATAACGTTGTTGATTTTCGTTTTTATTGATGAGGTGATATTTGGCGAACGTTTCGTTGGAGGTCAGCCCGTCGGGATCGAGAGCGTTTGCCTGATAGAAGTCGTACCAAAAATTGGATTTGATAGGGATGAGCGCGCCGAACACTTGATAATTTCGCGCCGTCCATGCCAGTGTGGATGCGGCGAGCAGGACGAAGAGTGCGGCTGGTTTCCATCGGTGGGGGCGCGACCCGTCTCGTGAACGGGCTAAGAGGAGGAATCCCTCCGCGACGGCAAAAGCCAGTGTCAGGACGGGATTGGTCAGCGGTAAAAGAATTGCCAGCCAATATACATGCGGGCGAGCCTCTGTGAACGATGCAGTCGCCTGCCTGACCAGGGCAAACAACGCCCAACACACAAAAAATAGATTCACCCAGTCGTCATGCAGGGAGCGGAAAAAAGTATCGCGGTTGAAAAAGACCAACGCGATGAAGATCAACGACAGAAGGTGTGCGTATCTTCCGTATCCAGCTTGTCGGGCAATGGCGAGTAAAAAATAAAGCGAAACGGCGAGCGCGGCGTATTTGAAAATGAACACCGCCCACATCGCAACCAGCGATTTGACGCCGAACACTGCGAACACGCCCGCGAGGAAGAACACGAACAGCGGCGGCATCCACGCGGTGGGACCGCTCTGCGGCGTGAAGGCATTGGCGAACCCGCGCCCGAGGGCGAGCGATTCGGCGATGTTGCCATATTCCCAGCCGAATTTGGTGTTGAGGAATTCAGGTTCGGGGAGGTTATAGTACGCGGCGGCGGCGATAAACAGCAGGAAAACGGCGACTGCCGCCGCGCGTTCGGTGATAAATTTATTCAAGCGTTGTGACAATGAAGTCGTCAAAAGTGACATCCGCCGTGCGGACATCTTCACCGCTCCAGGCGTACAGCCCGACGATGCCGCTGGCGAATGTGCCGTCTGTCACCGATGCGATCTGTTGACCATCCACATACAGGGTGAGCCTGCCGTTGCCGCAATCCGCGCCGATACGGTAGGTAGCCTTGTTTTCTACGATCAAATCGGAATGACCCCACTGATCGTTGTTGGTCAGGAATAGATCGGTCTCGCCTTCTTTGGTCAGGGCGATCGCGTAATTTCCGCCGGGGGTTATGACGAGATAGTAGTACGAATCGCTGGTTGCTTGCAAGTGGCACATGATTCCGAACGCGGTGGAGGATTCGCCGTCGTTGTTGGTGGCGGTGACTTCGATATGGATATTTTCGTACGCCGTGTCGCTTGTCGTGCTCCACACGAACCAACTCGTCTGCTGGAAAACCTTCATCCGCAATGCTTCGCCATCGTATTCAATGGAGTAATCCGTATTGGTGAGCGTGCCCCATTGATCGTTTTGAGAAAAATCATCTTGCAAGAGAACGTTACTGATTGGCGCGGCGGTTTCTGTAGGAGGCGGGGGCTGAGTTGGGAATGGAGTCGATGTGGCGGGAGTCAGAAAGGCGGGCGTTTTCCAATTGAGGAAGAGAATGCCGATGCCCGCCACGCCGAATACAAGACACACAACGGCAAGGCATCCAACGATCCAGCCTGTGTATCCTCTTGAAGAGGCTGGGGCGGTTGAGGGAGCAGGAGCAGGCATACCCTGAGTCTGCTCGTTTGGCGTCCATGTGTGAGAGGCAGGCGCGGGTTTGGAGTCTGGCGTGTGCCGGGCTGTTCCCGTTTCTTCGAGCGCGCGCTTCCATGCGGAGAGAAATTCGGCGGCGGTGGCGTAGCGATCACTTGGGTCTTTGGCGAGCGCCTTGAGGATCACTTGTTCGATAGGTTCGGGAAGATCTTTTTTGATGATCGACGGCGGCGGCAACGGGTCGCTGATGTGTTTGAGGATGACGGCGAGCGGCGTATCGGCGACGAATGGCACACTGCCTGTGACCATTTCGTAGAGGATGATGCCGAGCGAATAAATATCGGAGCGCTGGTTGATGCTTTCCGCTTTGGCTTGTTCAGGGCTGATGTAGGCGGGCGTGCCGAGGATCGCGTCGGTTTGGGTGAGGCGGGGGGAGGCGCTCTCTAACAGTTTGGCGATGCCGAAATCGGTGAGGAATAAATTTCCGTCGCTGTCGATGAGGGCGTTGGCGGGTTTCAGGTCGCGGTGCACAATGCCATGCCCGTGGGCGTAATTCAACGCTTCGGCGAGTTGGGTGAAGAGACGGTCGATTTCGTTCAACGAAAGCAGACCCGCTTCCATCTTGGTTTTGAGCGTCCCCGCTTCGAGGTAGCGCATCACGAAATAAGTGACGCCGTCGCTTTCGCCGAAGTCGAACACGGGCAGGATGTGCGGATGTTCGAGCCGGGCGATGATGCGCGCCTCTTGTTGGAAACGCGCCGCGAACTCCGGACTCTCCGCCAGTTGACGCGGCAGGACTTTGATCGCCACGTTCCGATCCATGGACGGCTGATACGCCTTATAGACGGTTGCCATCCCTCCTTTGCCGACTTGACTGATAATCCGGTAGGAACCAAGCATCTGTCCGGGTTGAAGTGTGTCCATGTTCATTCCTGTTTGTTCAATTCTACACGGTTTGAGGTCAATTTCAGTTGCGATTTCAATATCATGCTTGTTCGTCTCGTTCGTCCAGCGCGATTTGCCAAGCAAATCGACTGCTGGACGAATGTAGGCGCTCTGTGGTGGTGATGCCCAAGCCGTAGTTGCGCTGCGGCGGCGGCAGTACAACTGCCCGCCAACTGCGTAAGTCCTGTAAGAATAAGAAAGAGAGCGGAGATTTTCTCCGCTCTCTTGTACTCTGTTCCTTTGGAAATTATCCCATAGTTTGAAGATCGTGTGGGATAACCTATCTACAAGGTTCACGGCAATCTGGCGTAGTACAGAACTGGCGCTTCGTACGGCGTGCTGAAAAAGAGGAATTCGATCGTTTCCGGTCGGTTGAAGCCTTTCACAGACCATTTCACCGATGGGCTGGAATCGAATGCCGCCGAGCCGGAATTCGCAATCACCAGGGTGGGGCTTGCCCATGTTCCGTTGGAATTCTTCTTGATCACGCACATGTCATCCATCGAAAGACAGGATGTGGCGCCTCCGATTGAGTTGAACGGATGCCCATGCCCGATGATGTAGATTTCGCCGCGGCTGTTAATCGCCAGCGCCGGGTCGTGAGTCAGAGCGTTAATAGCCTGGTCCACCCAGCCGGAGCCGTTGTTGATCACGTAATGGATCCGTCCGTAATCGCCTATGCTTCCATCGAACTCTTGAATATACACAAGGTGTTTTGTCCCTGATGGGTCGATGATCAAACTTGGCGATTGATCGATATTCAACCCAGCCGAGGTGCTGTGCCAGACCGGGGATGTGCTGGCAGTTTCAACATTACCCCAAACCCCGTTGCTTGCCCTGGTGCGCGTTAAGATTCGGGCTGGGTTGGTTGCTTCAGACACCCAAGCAATGGTGATCGAATTGTCTACCGGAGAAACCGCAATCGTGGGATGATTCGAACTTCCTGCCGCATCCACTTGTGTAAAAGCGCCGGAGGGTGTCAGCGTATTCAGCGTGGAATTATATGTATAGGCGCGATGTTGAATGTGGTTCGTAGCGCTCCAATACACAACCTGCAAATTTCCACTGGTATCCACCATGCCGGATACGCCCGTAGTGCCCACGTATGGAGACGAAGGGAACGTGCCTCCATCGGTCGCCAACGTGATGGGGGATCGGAACGTGTTCGTGGAGGTGTCGAAGGGATAGTCCTTGATCTGGCTGTTTTGCAGGTTGACCAGCACGTGGATGATCGTTCCGCCGTCATATACCGCATCGACCGAAATGGGGTTGCTGGCTTCCGTCACCTGAATGGGACCGGTGAAGTCTGCGGCGGAGGCGGGTAATCCCGGGTTCACCGTCCGGTAGACGCGGATCACACTCGACGATTGCTGATTGACGACGGCATACACGCGGTCGTTTGCGGCGCGCACGAGCTGATGCTGGGTTGAATCGGTCCCGCCTGTGCCAATGGAGAAAACCGCCGCCGTAGAGGGAGCAGATGTGGGAGTCGAGGAAGCGCCGGTGACCGGCGTCGAGGTGCGGGTTGCGGTCGTGAAAATCGTTGGCGTAAGAGTGGGGATGCTGATCGATGTGGAGGTTTGGGTCGGCACGCGGGTTAACGTTGCAATGCCTACCGGGGTATTTGTCACACTGCTCCCGGAAATGTTCCCACCGCCGAAATCATCGGCAAGCGCGTCACTCGCGCCGATGAACCACATTCCCACATATCCGCCGTTGGCGGCATACGTCCAGCCGCTGGCATCGGATGTTCCAATCAGGACGCCGTTCTTATACACTTCCACGCTTCCGTTCGACCTTGCGCGCGCTCCCCATTGGTCGCCGTTCGCCAGGGTGACGGGGATGTTGGAGCCGCGTTGCACCCATCCTTGCGCGCTGGAGTATGTGAGGATCTGCGCGGCTTGGAATTGCGGTCTGTAGGTAACTGCGATCACTCCGCTTGCGTAGGTTGTCCTGCTTTGCGATTTGAGAAGAAGGGCGTTATCAGACCCGGAAGGCCCGATGCTTGAAAATACGGCAAACGCTTCCTGGTCCGCGCCGAATTGATTCGCGCCCCAGAAGATCGCGCCGCCCGATCCCACATCCATGCGGTTAGACGCGATGGAATAGCCGCTTGTTGTGGAAAACCAATTGGTTCCCAGGTTCCCATTGGCGCGGTTGAACGTATCCAGGGCTGGCGATTGTGGGAACCCGCCCGGCGCGGCGGTGAAAGTTTGAGATGCCGCCGCTACTTGCGTGAAAGTTGCCGTTGGTGTGTAGACCGGGGTAAAGGCGCGCGTTGGCGTTAACGAGGCGGGCGCAGAGGTGCTCGTGGCGCTGTCTCCAGTCACCGTTCCGCCGCCAAAATCATCGACAAAAGCATTGGGCGAGCCGATGAAAATTAATCCAATATAGCCGCCGTTGGTTGCGTAGGTCCAACCGCTGGCATCGACGCTTCCAAGGAGCGAATTATTTTTATAGATCTCCACCAACCCGGTCGCGGTCACATGCGCGCCGAGTCGATCCCCGTTTGCAAACGCGGCGGATACGTTTGTTCCGCGTTGGACCCACCCCTGTGTGCCGGAAAAAGTCCATACCTGAACGACCCGACTTGCCGCCTTGTAGGACACCGCGAGGACCCCACTCGACCAGCTGGTCTTGCTTTGAGATTTTAACAAGAGCGCCTGGTCAGAGCCAGCGGGGTCGATGGATGAAAAAGTGACGAATGCCGCCTGGTCTGCCCCATACTGAGCGCCCCAAAAAATGCCGTCGCCGTTTCCCACATCCACCGTGTTGGATGAAATAGAGTAGCCTGTGGTTGCGCCAAACCAATTGGCTCCCAGCCCTCCATTGGCGCGGTTGAAATTATCAAGCACGGGCGCGCTGAGGGTGAGCGCGGATGGCAGGGTGGTAAAACCAAGATTCCCCAAAACCAAGCACCCGACAAGAATGATCGCAAACAACTTATTTCGATTCATGACAAAACTCCTATGGATGATAAATTGATCCACAATTTGACGACGTGTCCTATGCGCACTTGAGCAACTGAAAATCAAATTGTTTGTCCCCAAAATAACAAGGCTATCTTAACATTAATAGCTGAATTGCCGAATAGTATAAAAATACTATTTTCATGTCAATCACCGGTGAGGCGCTTGGTGTGACTCACCGCTTTGCGAAGGCGTGGAAAACAACAGAGCGGAGACCACGGTCTCCGCTCTCCATAAACGTTATCCCGCAGTTCAACTGCGGGATAACGAATTTACACCACCGGCTCTTCCACAACTTCGGGAAGGTCCTGTTGCTCAAGGATGATCTCTCCGTCGGCATTCATCGTCACTAGGATCGAATCGCCGTGTTGGAATTCTCCGCTCAACAACTTATCCGAGAGCGGATCTTCCACCTTCTGCTGGATCACCCGGCGGAGGGGGCGGGCGCCGAATTCGGTATCATACCCAAGGTCCGCGAGGGAGGCGAGGGCTTCGGCTGTGGCGGTCAGGATGAGGTCATGTTCTTTGAGGCGTTCGGCGACTTTATCCAATTCAAGCGTAACGATCTGCTGGATGTCTTCCTTGTTGAGCGCGCGGAAGATCACGGTCGCATCCAAGCGGTTGATGAACTCGGGGCGGAACGCGCGTTTGAGCGATTCGTTCAACTTCTTGCGCATGTCTTCATACGAGAGGCGCTCTTCGGTCACTTCATCGCGTTTGAGCGCGAAGCCGAGCGACGATTGTTTCTTGATCACATCCGCGCCGATGTTGGAGGTCATCACGATGATCGCGTTGCGGAAGTCCACTTTGCGGCCCTTCGCATCGGAGAGGTGACCCTCTTCCATGATCTGCAACAACATGTTGTGCACTTCGGGATGCGCCTTCTCGACTTCATCGAAGACGACGATGGAATACGGTCTGCGGCGCAGGGCTTCGGTGAGTTGACCGGCTTCTTCGTAGCCGATATATCCCGGAGGCGCGCCGACGAGACGGGAAGCGGTGTGCCTCTCCATGAACTCGGACATGTCGAGTTGGATCGCGGCTTCTTCACTGCCGAACATGAACTTGGCGAGTGTTTTGGTTAATTCGGTTTTGCCGACGCCTGTGGGTCCAAGGAACATGAACGAACCGATTGGGCGTTTCGGGTCTTTCAGCCCGGCGCGCGCGCGGCGGACGGCGCGCGAGATCGCCACGATGGCATCTTCCTGCCCGATGATTCCCTTGCGGAGTTCATCTTCCATCTTGAGCAGACGTTGCGATTCTGCTTCGGCAAGTTGCATGAGCGGAACGCCCGTCCACATCGAGACGACTTCAGCAATATCTTCCGCCGAAACGACGGGACTGCTCGCGCGATCCCAGCCGGTGCGCAGGCGTTCGATCTGCTCGCTCAATTCGGTCTCGCGCTCCTGCCATTCGATGATGTCTTCGTTGTTGCCTTCTTCTTGCGCGAGGGAGCGGTTTTGTCTTGCCTGCCTCAACTGACCAAATAGGTCTTTAGCATGTTTCGCGGCGGGACTCTTGTACATGCGCACGCGCGAGGAAGATTCGTCGATCAAATCTATCGCTTTATCGGGGAGGAAGCGTTCGGTCACGTAGCGCGTGGATAAATGCGCGGCGGCTTCGAGCGCTTCATCGGATATCACCAGGTGATGATGTTCCTCGTAGGCGGAGCGAATCCCTTTCAGGATTTGGATCGTCTCTTCCTCGGAGGGTTCGTCCACTTGGATGGGTTGGAAGCGGCGTTCGAGCGCGGCATCCGATTCGATGTGCTTGCGATATTCGTCCATCGTCGTCGCGCCGATGACTTGCAATTCGCCGCGCGATAACGCAGGCTTGAGGATGTTCGCCGCGTCTACAGAGGAACCAGCGGCGCCCGCGCCGACGAGCATGTGCACTTCGTCAATAAAAAGGATCGCGCCTGATTGTTTGAGTTCATCAATGACGCGCTTGAGTCGTTCCTCGAATTGACCGCGATACATCGTGCCAGCCACCAGCGAGCCGACATCGAGTTGCAGTAATCGTTTGTTCATTAATGGAGCGGGAACGTCGCCGTCAACAATTCTTTGAGCAAGTCCTTCAACAATGGCAGTCTTGCCGACGCCGGGTTCGCCGATCAACGCGGGGTTGTTCTTCGTGCGCCGCGCCAAAATTTGAATCACGCGCTCGATCTCCATTTGGCGACCGATGACAGGATCGAGTTTTTTCTCTTCCGCTTTCGTGGTGAGGTCGGAAGCCAATTGGTCAATGAGCGGGGTTTTCTGATTGGGCTGGGCGCCGCGCGCGGGTCCCACACCGGCAGGCGTCGGGGAGGAAGAAGCGGACTCGTTTAACACGCGGCGAGTCTGCCGGCGGATCTGATCCGGCGTCACGCCGAGCCGGCGCAACACTTCCAACGCCGCGCCGTCCACGCGGACTAGTCCAAGCAAAATGTGTTCCGTGCCGATGTAATGATGACCGAGTCGGCGCGCTTCATCTACGGCAAGTTCGAGCACTTGCTGTGTGTCGCCCGCGAGTTCCACGCGGCTGGGGTCGAACCCAACCGAGCCGGAGGAAACGCGGCGGATCACCTCGCGCACGCGGTCCGATGTCATTCCAAGTTCGCGCAGGACGCGCCCTGCTACTCCGCCCTCTTCATCCATTAAACCTAACAATAAGTGCTCTGTGCCGATATTATTGTTGCGGGATTGCTCAGCCTCTTGGTGTGCCAGGCTCAAAACCCGTCTTGCTCGCTGTGTAAATCGCTCCATTCCAGCCATGATTTTTTCTCCTGAACGTGGATGTATTCTACCAAAAAGCCCAACGAGTCGTTGTAGGAAAAAGATTAGAGTTTATTTACAACGCTGATACAATGATGTAAGGTTGAAAATTCTTGTTGTCAACCTTGCGAAGGTTCTCAACCTTCGCAAGGTTGGATAAAGGATGGATGATATGCAATCAATTTGCGTTTTTTGCGGATCTTCGGATGCGGTTCATTCCGACTATTTTACTGCCGCGCGTTCCCTCGGCATTCTCCTCGCGGGCAGAGGGATTCGGTTGGTCTACGGTGGCGGCAAAACCGGCTTGATGGGCGCGGTAGCCGACGGCGCGCTCTCTGCCGGCGGGGAAGCGGTGGGCGTCATCATCCCATCGATGAACAACCCGGCTCTTGCACATGACGGGTTAACCCGCATGGATGTTCCACCCGATATGCACGCCCGCAAAGCAAGGATGCACGAACTCGCGGAGGGATACATCGCCCTGCCCGGCGGATTCGGCACGTTCGATGAATTGTTCGAGACCATCACCTGGGCGCAGACCGGCGCGCACCAAAAACCTGTGGGATTATTGAACGTGAGGAATTATTATGCGCCCCTGCTCGCCGCCATGGATCATGCGGTGGAGGAAGGCTTCATCTTCAATGAACATCGCAATTCGATCTCATGCGACCCTGACCCCGTAAAATTGTTGGAGGCGATGGCGAAGTATGAACATCCACATGACGCGGTGAAGAGGTGGATGAGGGAGGAGTAGTCTGTTAGTCTGTTAGTCTGTTAGTCGAGTAGTCGAGTAGTCTCATAGTCGAAGTATGTGTGAGCATGAATATTTCATGGCTTGAACTTCGGATAAAAGATTTGCAAGCACAGGCAGAGTTTTACGCCAACGCGCTTGAACTGCTATATATGCAATCATTCCCCGAGACCCATCCACACTTTAACGCGTTTCCATGAAGAAGGTTTTTCGCGTTTTTCCAGCGACTGTTGCTTGATCAATTTTCTGTAATACTGTTCATGCAGAAGTTGCGCGCGCTCGTGGTCGTAGTGTTCGGCGAGACGGCGGCTTTCCTCGCCCATTTGTTTTGCCAGCGCGGGCGAGTCGACGATCTGCGAGATGGCATCTGCCATGGCATGGACGTCACCGGGTTTAACGAGATACCCGTTGCGGTTGTGATGCACCACTTCGGGAATGGAGGTGGCTTCGAATGCCGCGAGGGGCAGTCCGCTTGCCGCGGCTTCGAGGAGCACCAGCCCCTGCGATTCGACTTCCGACGCCATCACGAACACGTTCGCCATGCGATAGACCGCGGGCAGGCCGTCATCCATTGAAATGTAACCGGTAAAGTGGACGCGGTTCTGTATCCCTAGCGAGTTGGCAAGGCTGACAAGTTTTTCCTTTTCTTTTCCATCTCCTACGATCACCAAATGCGCGGGCGAGACGTCCATCACTTCCGCCGCGGCATGAATGACGCGCTCGACCATTTTTTCCGGGTCAAGCCGCCCCACGTGCAGGATGAGGGGAACGCCGAAGGGGAGATTCAGTCTCCGCTTGGCGGCGGCAGTTTCCCCGTCGGAAAGAGGCGGGCGAAACAGGCGCGTGTCAATTCCGCACGGGATGGTTTCCGAGTCGATGCTCATGGCGCCGGTCACGATATCCGAAACGGTTTTGGTGGTGGTAATGATCGAAGTGGATTTGCGCGCGAGGATATCCAGGTATTTCCAGCCCGCTTTTTCCACGGCTTTATCCAGCCCGCCGCGATCGGTGAGCACGGCGGTCACGTACCACGGCAGCATGTGGACGGTGAAGGTGGTTGGGATGTGCGCCCGTTGGGCGTATTCGAAACCAACCCAGCAAAGAATTGGCTCGTGAGAGTGGATAATATCCGGCCGAAATTTTTCGAGCGCTTTTAAAATGGAGGCGCGCGGATACACGAGGAAGCGTTGACCCACTCGCAAGGGGTGGTGCATTGATCTTAGCCGTTGGACGGTCAGATTTTTTTGGGTGGATATATAGGGATGATTTTTATCGCTTGCCGCGATGACCAGCACTTGATGCTCGCGCTCCGCCATGCCTTTGGCAAGCTGTTCGACGACGATCGAAGCGCCGCTGATCATGGGGGGGTAGGATTGGGTGATGTACGCGATTCTCATAGCGATTCCGCGCCGGCGCGGTTCAATCCTTCACTTACGGCTGGTTCGCCCTTTGGTAGCGTCGCGCCACGAACCAGCCCGCCACTCCCAAAAGGATAAACCCGGCGAGGAAGATCCAGATCAGCGCGGGAATCTGGTTGACGTACGCGCCGACAGTGACCGTGAGAATGCTGGCGATTCCGCGCCCCAGCATGTTTGCCAGTAGGAAGCGCCGCGGCTCCATGTTGCCGAGACCCGCCACGTAACACATTGCGTCGTTCGGTATCAACGGCATGACGAGGGTGATGACGTAGAACGCCACGCCCTGGCCCGCCGCGCTTTTATCCCAGCGGTCGAGGGTGGCTGGGGCGATCCATTTTTCGGCGAAGGGGCGTCCAAATTTGCGAGAGAGCCAGAACGCGATCTGTCCGCCCAGCACGAGGCTGGTCCATGTGATGAGGATGCCGCCGATGAAGCCGTAGATGTAGCCGCTGGCGATCATCAATGCCTGACCGGGGATGAAGGCGATGAACGCCTGGAGGATGAAAAGAAGGAATAGCACGGCGGGTCCCCAATAGCCGTATCCGCGAATCGATTCGATCACCGCGTTCAGGTTGCTGAACCAGCGCAGAGAGTCGATGATGGGCAGGCGATAGACCCACAATAGAATCAGCGATAACGCGATCGACGAATAAAGAATGATTTTTTGTAACGACATGGTTTGAATTATGCGCGCGCCCGCATGAACGCGTTGACCGTTCCGTAGAATCCTTCATTCAACTCTTCGAAGGTAAAGGGACGCGGCGGCTGGTGGAAGGGGTAGGTGAGTCTCACGACGTTCATATCCGCAAAATGGGTTTCGGCAATGCTCAGCGTGGCATCGAAGCGCAGGAGCGGATCGTAAATGGACATGGCGAAGTAACACGGCGTTGTGTGTTTTTCCGAAGGCGGGTCGAACTCCATCGTTAAAATTTCGGTGATCTGCGAGGAGAGAATATCGAACGTGGTGGTGGTGGTGCGCGGAAGTTTTCTCTTGAGCGGGATGGTGTTTTCAAGTTTGCCGATGGCGCGCACAAACGCAATGGCGATCGAGAGCGTACGGGGGTTGCGCACGAACTTCACGAAGAAGGTCTGTACCCAGCGCCGTTTGAACTGCTGGATGACGTGATACAACATGGTCAGCCGCGTTTTCGAATAGGGAAGCGCCCTCCACCCGAGGCAGGGGGCGATGAGGATCAGGCGGTCGATGCGCGCGGAGAGGCGTTTGAAGGCGCGCATGGCGAGGATGCCGCCGAAGGAAAACCCCATCAAGTTGAAGCGTTCGTATCCGAGTTTGTCGGCGAGTTGTTCCACCAGTTCGGCGACCCGCGCGCTGGAAAACGATCCTGTGAACGGCGAGGATTGCGCGTGCCCGGGCAGTTCGAAAAAATAGACCTTGAACCATTGCCCCATGAATTGGACGAGGGTGAGCCAGTCTTCCCATTCTGAAATAGTGGCGGGCACCATGATGAGTGGTTCGCCTTCGCCCACTTCCAACACGTGCAGGCGCGAGAGGGGCAGGTCGATGAAGTAGGTTTGATATGATGGCGGCTGAGAGGTGGACACATTCATCTCCTTGATCTGCCCATCTATAGCAGTTTTGATGGGCAAATGCAAGGGTTGGAGGCTGTCAAAAACCCCTCAGGCTTTTTATGTTTAGATTCTTTACCATACATGTAAGGGTATTGACCGCAATGCGCGCTACGGTCGCCAAGTGAAAAAGGCATTCTGTTCGTTCTTTGTGGCGGCACTTAGGGTTCGTAAAAATATAAATTCCTTGTTGAGATGCAGTTCGATTTGCTTGGCAAATCGTGCATCCCGCTCGCAGTACAACTGCTCGCGAACAAAAACACGGGAAGTTATTAATTTACAGACCCTTAGCGGCACACTTGTGCGGGAGAGAGTTCAAAAATAAATCTTTGTTGCTTATCAGATCGCGCCAAAAACTAACAATTGAATTTTTAAAGCAAAGACAACTGCATTTCGGAGCGAGTTTTCTTTCTTGTTTTTTCGGATAGTCGAGGAAGTTCGTAATTTGAAATAAAAAGCTCATTACCCTTCTCAGCCTTTCCTTGTTTGTAATTGTTCATCCCGTACTGCAATTCCCACTCGTAAATATTGGCAAACGAAAAGTTGTTTCTAATTTCAGACGAGTCATCATAAGTAATCAACCATGAATGTTTGCACGCTTTTACCCCCCGCGCAAAATCATCGTGGTTAAATTCGGTATGAAGAATTCCATTTTTTCCATATAACCGCGATTTGGTTGCTTTGAAATAAGGCGGATCAAGGAAGGTGAACACTTCCTTATCTCCATCTTTCAAGAGTTCCCGATAATCCAAATGGGTAATTTTCACTCCATCCAAGAGTTGCCCCATTTTTGCGACTCGTTCGATGGAAGATTCAGTAAACCTGCTTTCAAACGCAAGTTGCGAAAATCCGCCAGATTCAACAACGCCAGAAAATGTGATGCGGTTTAGTACAAAGAAACGAATGGCGCGCTCAAACTCGGTTAGAGTTTTGACGTCAACTTGAAGCAATTCATCGAACAATTCCTGCCCATTGCGCCTTTCCTTCCTAACCTTTAATATTCCACATGACAGTTTTTCTGAATCGGCTTGGGCGTATTTCCAGAAAAAATAAAGTTCTGGGTTTAGATCGTTTATCCAGATCTTCAGATCAGGTTTTTTCTGCTTTAGGTATATGAAAAATGAGCCGCCGCCCACGAAGGGCTCGCGGTATTCATCAAACTCTTTCGGCAGAAGATGTTTCATCTGCTTGATTGCCCGTGATTTTCCGCCGGGATAGCGCAGGGGAGTTTTTATCTCAGCCATTGTTGCCTCTAATTTCAATGGTGAGATTTTTGTTATTGGTTGCTTCTAGATTTAGTTTGTTTAGAATTTCTTGATATGCTCTTGAGACCTTGTTCAATTTGACAAAATTATAAAATTCCACTTTTCGGCAGGGAAACTGGATATTGCCTTTTACTTTGTTTCCTGTCAACTTTAAACGCGCTGAAAACCTGACCTTACGTCCCCGCACTTTTAACGAATGAAGGTTGGCAAACAATATCAGTTTGAACAACCCATCTTTGATATCGGAAATTGACGGCAAAAACTTCTTTGTGGAATTTTTTGACTCTTGAATAATATACCCACTCCTACCGCGTAAAACTTCATCAGCCGTAAGATGATATACGCCGCCAAGGTAATTTTCGATCAAGAAGACACTTTTTCCACCGTCTTCTAAATATTCCAGGTTGTGTTCTGTTTTAGATTCTCGAAGCGCGGCCCCTTGAGAACCCTTCAAGGAAATATCCCTGAAACGGCGATAATCTTGTCTTACAGATTCAAGGTACTGAAGCTTTATTCTGCCAGGATGGACTTTAACTTTTGTTTTAGATGAAATAATCTCATACGAGGTAATGGCTTTTTCATAGATTTCTACAAAACGGTTTTCAAACAAAGTCCGATTCCAGTGCAAGGCGCTTTGTTTGTACGAAATTATTGCCTTAAGTTGGTCTTTGACAGATTTGGCATTTAACTTCTGACTGGTTAATTTATCCCTGTTCTTTTGCGTTGAACTACGATTTTTCTCGGCGTTCTCGTAATATGCTAAAACAATATACACATTCAATAAATTCATCCACGAAATGGTGGAATATTGAATTTTGTCTAAGTCCCCATCCAGCCCCTCATCCTTCATAACTGGAATAATTGTCACAATTTTCTGTGAGTTGTACGTGTTGTACAATCGCGCAAAAGGATAGGTTCTTGTGCGCTTGGGCGAAGTCCATTTGGAGTAGGCAACTTGTCCATTGGGATGATTAATGATTCCAAAGGATTTGGCTTTATTCACGTCAAAATCATTAAAGCCGTACTCTATCAAGCCGCTTGCTAAATGGGCTTGATAACTCATATCTTTGATAAATCCTTGAAGGCGTAGCGGCTCAGACATTTTCAATTCTCGTGATTAAACTTGAATCGAGTATACAACACCTCCCCTCTACCAACAAGCGACCCTCTCAATGCTATACTCAACCTCATGCTCCTCCTTGCCTTCCTTGCCGCCATAGTCGCCGGCGCGGTCAACGCTCTCGCCGGCGGCGGGACGCTCATCACCTTTCCCATGCTTGTCTTTTTGGGAATCCCGCCCGTCACTGCCAATGTGACGAACACCGTCGCGCTGTGTCCCGGCTATTTCGGCGGGGCGTTTGCCCAACGCAACGACCTGCGCGGGCAGGGGAAACGTCTGTGGTTGGTCTTACCCGCCGGAATCTTTGGCGGCGTGCTGGGCGGATTTTTGTTGTTGCAGACCGGTGAAAAGTTGTTCAGCGACCTCGTCCCATTTTTGATTCTGCTGGCGTCGGGCTTGCTTGCCGCGCAGGACCCGATCCGGGCATGGCTCACGCGTCGACTGGGCGCATCGCATGGTTCGCTCGAATCGTTCACATGGCTTCCGGTAGGGCTGGCTTCGGTCTATGGCGGGTATTTCGGGGCTGGGCTGGGTGTGATGCTCCTTTCAGCGCTGGGACTGACCGTCAATGACACGCTCACGCGGTTGAACGCGTTGAAGCAGGCGGTATCGTTCATCGTCAACGTGGCGGCGGCGGTCTTCTTCCTGTTCTCGGGAAAAGTCGCATGGACTGTGGCAATTGTCATGGCGGTCGGAGCGTTGCTGGGTGGGATGATCGGCGGCAGGCTGGCTGGTCGCGTCAAGCCCTCCGTATTGAAGGGGATGGTCATCGTCATTGGCGTGTGCATTTCCATCCTCTACTTTTTTCGAGGCTAAACTTTCCGGCTCTCACCATCGGTTCACTCATCGCTTTTTCATCAATTGTCCTTCATCATTCATCCCTCCTGTTTTATAATCCCGCCACAAATTCCAAAGGAGTCTCTGTGCGAAAAATTTTATTCACTCTGTTGCTTGCCAACATCCTGCTCACTGCCTGCGCTCCATCCGCCTCCGACGCGCCCGCAAAGGCGGTTGAAAATTACCTGAACGCGCTCGTCGCCAAAGACGCGGCTCGTCTTCCCACGCTCGTCTGCGGCGACTGGGAGGAGGACGCGCTCATCGAACTCGACTCACTGCAAGCGGTTAACGCGCGGCTCGAGAACGCGGCCTGTTCGCAAACGGGAACCGACGGCAACTTCGCCCTCGTGGATTGCGCCGGCAGTATCGTGCTCACCTACAACAACGAAGACCAGAACCTTGACCTTTCGCTCGTCACCTATCAAGTCGTGGAAGAAAGCGGCGAGTGGCTGGTCTGCGGCAAGCAATAGACTCAAGAACTGATGGTACGTAATCCAACCATAGAAACGCGGAGTCGCGGAGAAACAATAAAGGGATTTTCTCAATGTCTCTGCGACTCCGTGGCTATTGCGCAAGGTGAGTTAAGAACATCCCGCAGGATTCTGCGCGGATGATGATGCGACTATTTAACCTGCGGGACGACTTTTCTTTATGGGACTGACACAGATCGGCGCTTCGATCCTGACCGCGTTGCTGGTCGGCCTGTGGGCGCGCGGCGCGGCGCGTGGATATTTTCTCCTCGCCCTCAGCGCGCTCGCCCTCTTTTGGTTCCAGCCCGCCGTGCCGCTCCGTTCCTTCGACTTTTGGATTCCCTCGCTTTCGATTTTCCTTGTCGTAATCGTTTGGTTCATCACCTCCACTGCCGGCGCGTGGAAATCTCGCCAGAACCTTATCGGGCTTGCCGTCCTCATCGGCATGATCGTCCTCGTCGACCTCACGCGGTACATTTTCCCCAACCCTATCCTTACAACAACGACTGCGCCGAGACTCATCATTGTTATCGGCTTTTTTGTGGTTGCCGCATTTGCCGTTGCGACATCAACAATTCTCTCGCGTCGACTTGCCTTCACCTTCTCTCTCGCAATTATCTCGCTCATCATACTTCTCCTAATTCTCAAATCCCCGTTTCTCTCTCTTCAAGCCAGCATCTTCTTCCGCGCGTTGACCAACCGCCCCCTCGACACTGCCTCCGCGTTGGACTTGCGCTGGCTCGGGTTTTCATACATTTCTTTCCGTCTCATCCATGTTTTGCGCGATAAACAAACGGGACGCCTGCCCGAACTGTCACTACCGGAGTTTGCAACCTACGTCGTTTTCTTCCCCTCGTTGTCCGCCGGTCCCATCGACCGCGCCGAACGGTTCGCCGGAGACCTGCGCGCGGAATTTCGCCTCACACAAGATGAAACTTTGCTGGCGGGTCAACGGATCGTGGCTGGTTTGTTCAAAAAATTCGTCATCGCCGACACGCTGGCGTTACTGGCGCTCAACGACGCGCTCGCGGCGCAAGCTCACACAACAGGCTGGCTGTGGTTCCACCTCTACGCCTATGCCTTCCAGATCTATTTCGATTTCAGCGGCTACACCGATATTGCCATTGGCGTTGCGCGTCTCGCGGGCGTCAAACTCCCTGAAAACTTCACCTCGCCGTATACCAAACCCAACCTCGCGCAATTTTGGAACTCGTGGCATATTACCTTGACGCAATGGATTCGCGCCTACTTTTTCAACCCCTTCAACCGCTGGATTCGCGGCTACAAATCCCTGCCCACATGGGCGATGCTCCTCGCCGGTCAGCTTGCCACGATGCTCATCATCGGCTTATGGCACGGCGTTACCATGAACTTCATGCTCTGGGGCGCCTGGCACGGTTTTGGACTCTTCCTCCAAAACCGCTGGAGCGATTTCACAAAGACTCGTATTGCGGTTACTAATCCGCGCATGCAAACAGCCTTGCATATCGGCGGCGTCTTGCTCGCCTTCCACTTCGTCGCGCTCGGCTGGGTCTTCTTCGCGCTGAGTTCGCCCGAGTTATCATTCCGCGTGCTAATGAAACTATTTGGGTTCACCTAACCACCCACCGATTTCTGGTTACCGATCGCTTGCTCTTTTACTAATTTACTAATTTGCCGACTTGCTCTTTTGCCGATTTGCTCTTATGCCTACCCCTCGCCTCTTCCCCCTCCTCCTCAAAACAACACTCCTCTTTGTGTTGCTCAATTTTGCGTTCATCTTTACAAATAACATTCCTCTCGGCAAACTCTCGCTCTACAACAAAATCTTCCCAGGGCGCGAGCGTTTTCCCTTCGGCGAAAACCAACGCGGATACAACCTCAGCCTGTTCAATCTCGATGCCATGTTTGCCGCGCATGTTCTCGCCGGCACACCCAAAGCGGACGACGAATTCCGCGTCCTGCTCATCGGCGACTCATCCGTGTGGGGCACGTTGCTCACCCCCGAACAAAACCTCGCGGGACAGTTGAACTCACAAAATATCTCAGCCTGCGGAAAGACCCTCCATGCCTACAACCTCGGCTATCCATACATCTCGCTCTTGCAAGAGCTGATGATCCTCGACGAGGCATTGCAATATCAACCCGACATGGTCGTCTGGCTCACAACGCTGGAATCGTTCCCGCAAGAGAAACAACTCACCGCGCCGCTCGTTGCCAACAGCCCCGGACGCGTGAAAAAATTAATCGCCAAATACCAATTGCATCTCGATCCCAACGACCCGGCGCTGAACCACCCCACCGTGTGGGACCAAACGCTGATTAACCGCCGCAAAGAGATTGCGGATCTCATCCGCTTGCAACTGTACGGCGCGATGTGGGCATCCACTGGCGTGGATCAGTTCTACCCCGAATCCTACGAACCCGCGCAACTTGATTACGAAAAGGACGATGAATTCCACGGCATCAAACCCGCTGAAACATTACAGGGCAAACTTTCGTTCGAAATCCTCGACGCCGGCATGAACGCCGCCGGCGCGCCGACCCTCCTCGTGAACGAACCGATCCTCATCAGCAACGGCGTCAACTCAGACATCCGCTATAATTTTTTCTACCCGCGCTGGGCATTCGACGAGTACCGCGCCGCGCTCGCCGAACACGCCTCCGCGCAAGGCTATCCCTACATAGACCTGTGGGACCTCGTCCCAATGACCGAATTCACCAACAGCGGCGTGCACCTCACGCCCTTTGGCGAATCGATGCTTGCCGAAAAGATCGGCGCATCCATTCAAAATTTTTGCAAATAGGAATCAATGAAACAAAAACTGCTTTTCACACTCTTGTTGACTTCGCTCCTCGCCGCCTGTTCGTCTGGCAGAGGGACTCCCGCTGAGCGTGTTACCGCGACGGATGCCCCGCTTCAACCTCCCAGTGAGGTTGCTCCCACGGTGGCGGCTGTGACCGCCCCCCCGGCGACTCCCGCCGCCACTGGCACACCCATGCCTCCCCTGGAGAAAGACGCGTTCATGGATCTGCCGGTCGTCCCCATGGGAGTCAGCGATGCGATGCGCGCCGTCTATCAACGCGGAATCGAAAACGGCAACGACCCCGCCCGCTTCGCCATCATCGGCGATTGCCAGAATGTTTCATCGTATTTTCTCTCCGCGTTCGACAACCCGAACGAGTACAGCCTCGGGAGCGAGTACGCCTACCTCCAGCCGACGATCGAGTATTATCAGGGTTCATTCTCGCGCGTGAGCCTGGCGGTGAAGGGAGGGTTCAACGCCGCGGCAGTCATCTCGCCGTTGCGCGCCGACCCCAAGTCTTGCAAAGCTGGAGAATCCCCGCTCGATTGCGAATTGCGGACGTGGAAACCGTCCATCGTCTTCGTCAGCATGGAAACATGGTGGTCGCAAAAACCCGCCGAGGAATACGACAAATACATGCGCAAAGTGTTGGACCGCATCATCGAGTTCGGCGCGGTGCCGATCATCGCCACCAAAGCCGATAACCTCGAAGGCGATCACGCCATCAATAACGCCATCGCCCAACTCGCCTACGAATACGAGATTCCCTTGTGGAATTATTGGGCGGCGGTTCAGCCTCTGCCCGATCAGGGATTGAGCGATGACCGCTTCCATCTCACGTTTGCGCGCAACTTTTTCGACGACCCGAAGCGCATGGAAAATGCCTGGCCCTGGCGCAACCTCACCGCGTTGCAGTCGCTCGATGCCGTGCATAATGCGTTGAAGGAAAAGTAACCGGATCAGGACTTACGCAGAATGAGGATTTTGTCCGCTACTCCTAAGGAAAAAAATCCGCGTTTTCAGCGTGAATCAGCGTCCCAATTTTGAAAGTGTAAGGGAATCGGTGAGATTGCCCTATTTCAAGGAAACCTTCGGGACGTTCTGCGTAAGGTGAGTGATATAATTTTGAAAACACAAATTTTCCACTGAACAGTGGGTTTACAGCAAGGAGCAAGACAAGACATGTCCGGTCATTCCAAGTGGTCTACCATCAAACGCAAAAAGGGCGCGGCAGACGCCAAACGAGGCGCGATCTTCACGCGGCTCGCCAGAGAAATTTCCATCGCGGCGCGCGAAGGCGGCGATCCCGATTCTAACTTCCGCCTCAGGCTGGCAGTGGATAAAGCCCGCGCTGAAAACATGCCCAAAGATAATATCGAACGCGCCATCAAAAAAGGTTCGGGCGAAGACAAAGACGGAGCCGTCTTTGAAGAGGTCACTTTCGAGGGCTACGGTCCGCACGGCTCGGCGTTGATGGTCACTTGCGTCACCGATAATCGCAATCGCACCGTCCCCGATATGCGCCACGCGTTTAGCAAATCGGGCGGCAACATGGCAGAGCCCGGCGCGGTGGCATGGCAATTCGATCGCAAAGCCTATTTTGAATTTCCCGCCAGTCAGTTATCGTTCGACAAAGCCTTCGAGTTGGGCGTCAACGCGGGCGCAGACGATGTCATCGACGGCGGCGATACCATCGAAATTTATTCGCCCGTCGAATCGTTCAAAACCATCGCCGACGCATTGCATCAAGCCAAAGTCCAGCCGGACGAATCGGGCTTGCGCATGGTCGCCAAACAGGAAGTGGAACTCGATGTGGAAGCCACGTTGAAGTTCATGAAGATGGTCGAGACCATCGAGGAACTCGACGACGTGCAAGACGTTTTCCACAACGTCAAAATTTCAGACGAAGCCCTCGCCGCGCTCGAAGCCGCTTGATTTTTTTGTAGCGCCGACTTAAGTCGGCGTTACTTTTATAATGACCCTCGCACTTGGAATTGACCCCGGCACCGCCACCACTGGATACGGACTCGCGCGCCTCATGCCCGACGGGGAACTGGTCGCAGTTTCCTTCGGCATTATCACCACCCCCAAAGACGCAACCCCGTCTGCCCGGCTGGAGATGTTGTATACCAACCTGCGAAAAATCATCAAACAACACAAGCCCGATACCTCTGCCGTAGAAAAATTATTCTTTGCCCGTAACGTGACGACTGGCATCGCCGTCGGTCAGGCGCGCGGAGTTGTGTTACTCGCGCTCGAACAAGCGGGGATCGAAATTTTTGAATACACTCCCAAAGAAGTGAAACAAGCCGTCGCAGGATACGGCTCTGCGGAGAAGCGACAAGTGCAAGAAATGGTACGCGCTCTCTTGCAACTCGACTCCATCCCCAAACCCGATGACGCCGCCGACGCGCTGGCAATTGCCATCACGCATTTGAATACGAAGAGATATTAATTCACCACAGATGAACGCGGATGAACAATTGGGTTTGGATGAAAGGAGATTGTGATGCCTCCACAAGAAGTGAATGAAATTACCGCAAGAATCATAGGTTGCGCGTATGAGGTCAGCAATACGCTTGGCATAGGCTTTGTTGAAAAAGTTTATGAGAATGCTTTGGTGCGTGCAACGCGAAAAACAGGATTGGGGGTTGAGCAACAATTTCCAATTAAAGTCATGTTTGACGGAGTTGTCGTAGGTGAGTTCTTTGCCGACTTATTTGTTGAGAAAAGAGTTCTGGTCGAATTGAAGGCTGTATCTATGTTAACGCAAGAGCATACCGCCCAAGCCTTGAACTACCTGCGGGCAACGGGAGCAGACGTCTGTTTGCTTATCAACTTTGGCAGATCGAAGATCGAAATCAAGCGGCTTCTCCCCTCCGTCTATTGGAAGACTCCACAGCCTTAATTCAACTCGTTTATCAACCCATCTGTGTACATCTGTGTTCATCTGTGGTTAAATTAGCCCCATGATCTCAACCCTCCGTGGAGAAATAGCGCAAATCGAAGAGACATCCCTCATCGTCGAAGTGGGGGGCGTGGGGTTGCGTGTCTTTGTCCCCGCGCCGTTGCGGATGCGCGTCAAGACTGGCGAGACGGCGTACTTGTTCACGCATCTTGTCGTTCGCGAAGACGCGTTGACGTTGTACGGATTCGAATCGCAAGCCGACAGGGATTTGTTCAACATGCTTCTCGGCGTGGACGGGGTTGGTCCCAAGGTCGCGTTGTCCGTTTTGTCAACGATGACTCTCGATGCGATCCAACGCGCGATCTTCGCCGATGAAGCCGAGTTGTTGAGTCGCGTGCCGGGGGTGGGCAAAAAGACCGCGCAGAAGATGGCTCTTCATCTCAAAGACAAGTTGAAACCGCTCGATGGCTTGAAGCAGGTTGCCCTGATGTCCGACGCGGATTCGGAAGTCCTCGCCGCGCTGACTGCGTTGGGCTATTCCGTTGTCGAGGCGCAGTCTGCCATTCAATCCATCCCGAAAGACGCGAGCAAAGACGCGGAAGAACGTCTGAGGATCGCGTTGCAGTATTTTCAATAACAAGTTTGCTCAAGCCGCCGTCCCCGGCGGCGTTTTTTAAATTTATCCTGCGCCGAGGACGGCGCAGAGAGCCTGCCAAAATGAACGACCACGATCTCCTCGAAACATACGAACCTGTTTTGCGTTTCGCAAAGAGCGAACGATTTTTCCCGATGGCGGTGGAGCATTATCTTGAACGTTGCAGCATCCTGCCCAGCGGACCGCTCGGCGCGGCGGGGTTGCTCTTCCATTTAAATGAACCGCTTGCAACGTTTATCGGCAAACTCGAAGGCGGACAATATTTTTTGCGCTTCATCAATGAGCCGCTTTACGACTCCGATGCGTGGGTATGGCTGGGAGTTTCATCGGCTCTTGCAATGGGCGCGGGATATTATTTCTTCGGTTGGGCGGGCGTGGAAATTGCGTTCGCGCTCGCGCTGATCGCCGCGTTGATCCTTTTCATGCTGGCTTCAACCATCCGATGGCGCATCATCCCCGCCGCGTTCGCTGTGTTGCTTTTCACCGCGCTGATGGTCGCGCCGATCTGGTTTTTTCTTCACCCCAGCGAATACATGAGCGTCGCGGTTGAATATCTCGTGCTGTTGCCTATCTATTTGATCCTGCTCTTCTATCTTTCCATCCGCACGATGAAATTCATCTTCGATCACATTCTTCCTGAGGGACCCGGTCTCATCATGGACATGCTCTCGCTCGCCACTGAGACCATCGCGCGCAAATCGTATTTCGAGTATGCAAAAATTTTGGAGAAGGATCAACAGCCTGTGTATTACGGTCGCGTCGCGCGCGAGCAGGATGCGGAGGGGAACAACTGGACGATCCTACAATATCATTTTTTCTACGCGTTCAACGATTGGCGTCTCGCCGCGAACGGGATCAATCATCACGAGGGCGATTGGGAGATGACGGCGGTCTACCTCAAAAACGATTCGCCCTATGCCGTTTTATATTCGCAACACGGCGCGGGCAACATCGAATTGTGGGAAAAGGTCATCAAAGCAAAGGATAAAAACGACAAGGACACGACCCATCCCGTCGTCTACGTGGCGTTGGGATCGCATGCCAACTACAGCAAGCCTGAGGTGATCCGTTCTTCAAATTTATACGAAGCGGGACGCGCGCAACGCTTCCTTTATTGGACGGACGGCTTGATCCACTACCTCTTCCTGCTCTTCAACCCCAGCCAAAAAGCGCGTCAGATCGCGCTCAAAGAGTTGATCGCCTCCCACACGAAAATCCTTGCCGAAGACGCCTTCATTTCCATGCGCGATGAAGCGGATCATTACGTGGTCAGCCTGCCAATGGAGATCGCTTCGGGCGATGGATTCCGCATCGGCTATCAAGGCGAAAACTTGCGCGAGCCTGTGGTCAAATCCACCAGTTATCTCAAGCGCGTCATGTCGGACCGTAAAACGACTCGCCCAACTGTAAAAGAATGGCGGCGCGCGGTGTTGAATCCCGAACCGGATTGGATGAACTACAAAGGACTATGGGGAGTGAAAAGCGCGTTGAGCGATGAGTCGGGTCCGCCGGGACCGAAATGGGATCGCCCTGATAACTTGTTCAATGTCAATCCGCGCGTGAGGTGGGAAAAGCCGTTGGAGTGGTTGAGGATGTTGGAGGCGAGGCGGTTGACCAAAGGTCATTGACCATCGTCTATGGTCTGTTTTCCATCGTCTATTGTCCCCCCGCCGCCACCGCACCCCGCGCCGCAGGTTTCGTCAGCAGAACACCACACTTGACACTGACTGCCCGGAACACCGCATATAGTCTCCCGCACAAATCTGGAGCATGGGCCACATCCTCCGGACCCGCACAAAAAATCCCCATCTACGTCCGTACATGTCCCTCCCT
Organism: Candidatus Defluviilinea gracilis; assembly: GCA_016716235.1. Classification (NCBI taxonomy): domain Bacteria; kingdom Bacillati; phylum Chloroflexota; class Anaerolineae; order Anaerolineales; family Candidatus Villigracilaceae; genus Candidatus Defluviilinea; species Candidatus Defluviilinea gracilis. Next base: position 755,201 of record JADJWS010000001.1, on the reverse strand, counting down.
GACAAAATCCCGTCACACAACTTTGTTCCAAAACACACTTGCCTCCACAGCTTTGTGGTATAGCATTAGAGCACATCATTTCCACATTTTTATACCCAGGCGGACACTGGTTTCCGCAAGCCAATACTTCGCCAGTAAAACAATAACCACCTCCCGGACCCGAATCTGAGCAATTTCCGTTACCTAAACACGAACAATCATTTGCATATTGCGCCTGTATGCCGCCCAGCGGCACAAGCAGAAAACAAAACAAACCAATCAAAACGACGAGTATAGCTAGGGCGATTGCATCTAAATTGAGGTAAAAAAGGGCTATCTTGAAGGAGGTAGCCATGACAAAGAAGCCATTGGAGGCGATCGCCGAGCATTTTAGCAAAGTGAGCGATCCGCGGGTGGATCGAACGAAGGAACATAAACTCATAGATTTGATCAGCATCGCCATATGTGCGGTGATCTGTGGAGCGGAAGGCTGGACGGACATTGAGCATTTTGGGCATAGCAAGATAGTCTGGCTGAGCACGTTTCTTGAATTGCCGAATGGTATCCCGTCGCATGACACTTTTGGTCGGGTCTTCTCGAAGTTGGATGCCCAACAGTTCCAGTTGGCGTTTTACGAATGGGTCTGGGCAGTCAATGAGATCATCCCAGGGCAAATCATCAATATTGATGGGAAGCGTTTGGGTGGCTCGCAGGATCGGCTACTGGGCAAACGAGCCATTTATATGGTCAGCGCTTGGGCGGAAGAAAACGAGATTGTTCTGGGACAGCGTAAAGTGGACGAAAAGTCGAACGAGATCACCGCCATCCCCGAATTACTCAAGATTCTGGCGCTTGCAGGCTGTATTGTGACCATAGATGCCATAGGAACCCAAACCAATATTGCCCAAACCATCGTCGCAGCTCAGGCAGATTATGTTTTGAGTGTGAAAGAGAACCAGGGGCGTCTGTTTGAAGATATTTCGGTCGTGTTTGCGGTCGATCAAGCCCACAACTTCAAATATGCTTCCCTGGACTATGACAAGACAGCGAATAAGGGACATGGGCGCATAGAAATTCGAGAATGCTGGAGTACCTCTGATCCTGCCTATCTAAACTTGATTCGTAACAAAGAAAACTGGCCTGGTCTGCAAAGCATTGTCATGCTCGTGTGCACGCGGAACGTGGCTGGCAAGGAAACCAAAACAGTACGCTACTATATCTCCAGCCTGCCCAGTCACCCGAAACGATTGTTACATCTGGTGCGCAGACACTGGGCGATTGAAAATGAACTGCACTGGGTCTTGGATGTGGCTTTGCGGGAAGACCATAGTCGTGTGCGTAAAGATCAAGCTCCTGAAAACTTCGCCGTCCTTCGCCACATTGCGCTCAATCTGCTCAAACAGGAGAAAACCGCCAAAGGCGGTATGCATGCCAAGCAACTCCAAGCCGCTTGGAACCAGGATTACCTCCTCAAAGTCCTCGCCTCACCGATTTAGATGCGATTGCCCTACGAGTATAGCTCGCTTCATAGGCTATATACTGTTGTAATATATACTAGAGGAAAATACAATCGGCTAGGGCCAGGGGTTTACATCGGTACCAAAATAGAGGAAACCATTAAAAGATGCTCCGACCTCAGACCCTATGATCATCAGCCCGGTCTCCGGATCAAAAAACTGATTTGCATTCCCGCCGCCGGGCATGGATATGCTACCAGACTCAATTTTAACAATCCCCGGAGGCCAGGTATGAAACTGTTTCAGTATATCTAACGTCAACTGCTGGCGGTTATTTCCGTTTATATACGCGAATCCCGTGGTTAATGAAATATCGCGATGTATGCTACCTGAATCTACTGTGTCCAACCCGTTGAAACTGCCAAGCACATGACTACCCGTTGGAATAGAAATCGCATAATTTGGATCCGTTACGACGAGGTAGGTATGTAAAAATGGAACACCTTTCGCGTCTTTTACCAGCCAATGCGTATAGTAAATCCCGTCACTGCCACTTTTTTTGCCATATCCCATAAAGTCGGCTGCAATATCGTCGCCTGCCAAAAACCCACATCGCTCTGTCTGCCGGCCAAACATATCATGGTGAAAGACAATTTCATCGTTAGTGAGCGATTCTGCGTTCTTTAAAAACGTTGGCGCGTTATTTACCCACATACCATAAAATCCATTCCACACCGGATTGCCGGGCTCTCCCGTCCGGTGAAATAAAGGACAGCTTTTTGGGTTTGTCTCGTTGTCCTTGATCTCTTTGGGAGCAAATAACGTTTCTTCACCAGTGAGGGCGTGGTAGCGCAGTTCCAGAAACTGCCGCAGGTACTCGTTCTGGGAGTACGCCAAATTTTCCAAATCCGCTACGGACATATTCGCTGCGGCTTCGCGGGTGATACTTCCCGGCACAAACTGCACCAGAAAGTCAGTCAGAATGATTTTTGCATTATCGGGATTTTCGGAGAAGTACCGTAACTGGTCGGCTTTACGCCCGTTCTGCATAAACGTATTCAGTTCATTTAACTGCGCGTCGGACACTATGTCTGGGTTGCTTGCGTTTTTATACCACTGGGCATACGTGGCGTACTGCCCCGTCCACGTATCGGGATTGTTTGTGCGCAGACCCGCGGCAACCGCTTCGGTGAGTTCACGCGCTGCTTTTTGCTCTGCGGTTTCGGGGATTGCGGTTTCTGTCTCTGTCGCCGTTGGAGTTTCAGTGGCAGGATTTAGCGTAGCAACAGCAACTGTTTCTGTGAAAGTCTGAATAGTCGGCGTAGGTGTTGCGTTGGTACAAGCCGTGAAGAAAACAATCAGAGAAACGAGCAAGAATTTTTTCATGGTTCATCGTCCATTGTCAATGGTCAATCGTCCGAACTCCACCTCGCATACACCGCCTGCGACAATAACCGCCCCGCGCTTTGCTCGCGCGTGACCAGTTCACCCATTTCGATTTTCCCACGAAACCCCTTCATCATATCGTCCATCGCCTGCGCCACGTGGACTGCCGACGCGCGCACCGCGTAAATTGTTGTGACAACGAACAGTGGATTTTCACTTAGACATTCCCGGCAGGTTTCCAACAGATTCGGTAGGGACTTATACACTTCCCACACTTCGCCTTTCGGTCCGCGCCCGAATTTGGGAGGATCTAAAATGATGCCGTCATATTTCACGCCGCGTCGCGCTTCACGTTGCACGAACTTCAACGCGTCATCCACGATCCAGCGGATAGGCGCGTCGCTCAACCCCGATAACGCCTGATTCTCCCGCGCCCAACTCACGGACTTTTTCGACGCGTCCACGTGAGTCACTTTTGCGCCAGCCGACGCGGCGGCGAGCGTCGCCAACCCTGTGTAGCCGAATAAATTTAAAACGTTCGTTTCTCTATTTTCTCTGAGAACTCTGTGGCTAATTAATTCGCTGAACCAATCCCAATGCGAAGCGACTTCAGGGAAGACCCCAAGATGCCGCCCTGGAGTTGTCATCACTTTAAATTTTAATTCGCGCTGAGCGGAGGCGCTGTGCTTGTCAGCGCCGTAGTCGAAGCGGGGGAGTGGATAGTTCATCTCCCATTTCTCATCCACTTTCGTTTTGACATCCCAATGCCCGCCGCTTTCCTCGCCTGTGGAAATGAACACCGCATCCGCGTTCTTCCACTCGGAGGTTAGCGCGCGCTTCCACATCGCCTGCGACTCGGGTCGTACAAAAACATATTTGCCGAAGCGTTCCAACTTCAACCCATCGCCGCTATCGAGCAGGGCGTAATCTTTCCATTTAGTGGCTTCAAGCAATGTAAATGAATTCAACAATTCTCAAATCCTTCAATTACAAATTACGTTACCCGGTAGAGGATGTAATATCTCAGGCAAGGGCGACATGAATGTCGCGTTACAGCAATCGAATCCCAGCAAGGTAAATGAATTCTCTAATTCTCCAATCCTCTTTCCCGATCCACCACAGTCTCCAATCTCCAATCTCTAATCTCCAAAATTACCAATTACCACTTACCAATTACCCCCATAGGACAACAGAGGGACTTAACAAACAAGTTACAAAACCTTGATTTTTCCCTTGAAAAGCGTATAATGTGGGAAAAAGTGGTACGAAGTGGTAGGAACGCCGGCATCCCCGGCGTTCACCGATTAAAGGATAAATAGCACAAATGTTCCTCAGTCAGTTCCAGCACAATCTCGATGACAAAGGGCGCCTGATGATCCCGGCGCGTTATCGCGACTTGCTGGCGGCTGGCGCGTTCATCACCCAAGGATTCGACAAATGCCTGATGGTGATGACCGATGCGTACTTCAAAGAAGTGTACGAACGCATCAACAACATGAACATGGCAGACGCCTCTGCCCGCATGTTGCGCCGACTCATCCTCTCGAACGCATATCCCGTTGAAGTGGATAAAGTCGGGCGTATCCTCGTCCCGCAGAATTTGCGCGAGTTCCTCGGCGTTTCAAGCGGCGAACTCACTGTGGCGGGGCAGGGCGATTACTTCGAAGTGTGGACTCCTGCCGATTGGAAATCGCAAATGGATAACTTGCAGGATGTGGAAGCGAACCAACAACGCTTCGCCACGCTTGATCTTTCAAAGAACAATACCTCGTAGTGACGACTTCAGTCGTCAACGACTAAAGTCGTTACTACGATGAACACATCGCATCAACCTGTACTTTACCAAGAGATTATACACTCGTTGCAACCTCGTCGCGGAGGGCGCTATGTGGATGGGACACTCGGCGCGGGCGGTCACGCTCGCGGAATTTTGGAGGCATCTGCGCCAGATGGGCAACTGTTGGGTCTCGACGTAGACCCGCAGGCGTTGGCGATCGCTCGTAAGACCTTGGCTCCTTACGAACATCGCATCCATCTGGCGCAAGCCTCCTACACGACGCTCGCCGCCCAACTGAAAAACCTTCAATGGGATTCGGTGGACGGCATCGTCCTCGACCTCGGCGCGTCATCCATGCAATTCGATACGCCCGAGCGCGGCTTCTCGTTTCAACACGACGCTCCGCTCGACATGCGATTTGGTCCCAGCGCGTTGCAGACCGCGGCAGACATCGTCAACACCTATTCCGAAAGCGAACTAGCGGATGTGCTGTACGAATACGGCGAAGAACGCGACTCTCGCAAACTCGCGCGAGCCATTGTGAAAGCCAGACCGCTTCATACGACGGGACAGCTGGTCGCAGTTATCGAAGCCGTTTCCCCCCGTAAAGGGAATCGTCTCCACCCCGCGACGAAAACTTTCCAAGCCTTGCGCATCGCGGTGAACGACGAGTTGGCGTCGGTGGCGAAAACGCTCCCGCAAGCAGTAACCAGCCTCCACGTCGGAGGCAGACTCGCAGTGATCTCCTTCCACTCATTGGAAGATCGAATCGTCAAAGATTTTTTTAGAGAACAAAGCAAAGACCTGATTAATCCGCCTTACGAAAAGATATATGAAGTGGAACGCAAGGCGACGATCAAAGAGGTAAACCGAAAACCGATCCTGCCCTCGGAAGAAGAAACGAAAAACAATCCGAGAGCGCGCAGTGCGAAACTTCGCATTGCCGAAAAACTTTAGAAATGTAATAACGACTTCGCAAAGCACTCTTTAGAGTAAGTCGTTACTACGCGACCAATCGCCCAAATATAAAGGTCGTTATGCAAGCACAGGCTACACAACAGATCGTCCATGCGCACAAACAAGCCCCGTGGCGTATTCAACGCCAGTACGCGGGCGCGTTTTTGCTTTTCGTGATCGGCGCTTCGATGGTTGCCGCGCTTTACCTCACGGTGACCGCGCGCGCGGCAGTGACCGGGCGCGAGATTCAGGAATTGCGCGTCGAGATTACTTCCATGCAACGCGCCAATGCCGACCTCGAAACCCAACTTGCCGACCTTACTTCTACAGTGGTGATGCAACAACGCGCTTTTGCGCTTGGCTACCGCCCGGTGAAGCCCGGCGAGTTGGAATATGTGGCTGTGTCGGGTTATCTTGCGCCGGAGCCATCGATCCTGCTCGCGGCAGAGGATGTGACCAGCCCTGAGCGGATCATCCCCGAGGCATACACACAATCGTTGATCGAATGGTTCGATGAACAGATTAAATTTGGAGGGGCGAAGCAACCATGAGACGGCAGTATGCCCTCCGTTCGATGATGCTCATTGCCGGGTTTGGGCTGGTTGCGCTGGCAATTCTGGTGCAGATGATCCGCATTCAGAACAGTGAACAGGCGGCGATCTTTCTCTCGCAAGGCGACCAGTACGCGGGCGAGTTCCGCATGTTCTACCCGGAGCGCGGCGAGATTTATGATCGAAACGGTCATCTGCTGGCGGGCAATCGAACAGTATACGAAGTGGGAGTGAGCCTGTCTGATATGGAAGACCCTGATGCGCTGGCGGTTACGCTCGGCACATACCTCGGCTTGACGTATGAGGATGTCTTCAAGAAATTGACCGAATCGCCGGAGTCCTGGTCTTATGTGGTTATTCAAGATTACGTAGACGCGAACATTGTCGCCGCATTGCAGGCGCAGATCAAGCAATTGGAAACGGCGAAGGATTTCCGCTTGCGGGGTATTGCCTTCAAGCCGCACTTCCAACGCAGTTACCCGGAAACTTCGCTGGCTTCCAACGTGCTGGGGTTTGTCACCCGCGATGGACGCGGGTATTTCGGTATCGAGGAAAAATACAACGACTTGCTTGCGGGCAACCCGGTGCAGGTATGGGTGCCGCGCGACCCGAACAAAGCCACAGCGATTCCTCGCGTGCCCAACGGTACAACGCTCGTCCTAACCCTGAACCGCGATTTGCAAGCCAGGGTCGAAGCGATTCTCGATGAGGCGCTGATCGAATACGGCGCGCAGAACGGCGCCATCGTGGTGATGAATCCCCGCAATGGCGAGATCCTTGCCATGTCTACCACGCCGCGCATGGATTTGAATAATTACACCAATTATTTTTCATTGTATAACGACGGCAGCCAATACAACCGGTCGATCGGGACGGCATACGAGCCCGGCTCCGTGATGAAAGTGTTGACCATGGCCGCCGCGCTGGATACGGGCCTCGTCAAACCCGAAACCACCTACGTAGACACCGGCTCGATTCAAGTGGGCGGCTTCACCATCCAAAATTGGGATAAGGAAGCCTGGGGCGAACAGAACATGGTCGGTTGCTTGCAACATTCGTTGAACGTGTGCATGGCATGGATCTCCACCCAAATGGGTCCCACCACTTTTTATGGATACATGGAGCGGTTCGGTTTTGGTCACCCCACCGGGGTGGACCTGGCAGGGGAAGCGATGGGCAGGCTAAAGACACCGGGTGACTCGGATTGGTACAACGTCGACCTCGGCACCAACGCGTTCGGTCAGGGAGTCACTGCCACGCCGTTGCAGATGCTCATGGCCGCCTCCGCAATTGCCAACGATGGCAGGATGGTCACGCCGCACATCCTATATTCGATGTTGCGCGACGGGCATCAATACAACGTCCCATCGCAATACGGCGGCTCGCCCATCACAGCCCAGACCGCTCACACGTTGAGCGAAATGCTGGCGCAATCGCTCAGTGCTGAATCTTCCGAAGCGTTATTGTCCGGCTATCGTGTGGCTGGCAAGACCGGCACTGCGCAAATCCCCACCGATTTCGGTTACGACCCAAGCGTTACCAACGCGTCCTTCATTGGCTGGGGACCTGTGGATGACCCGCAGTTCATGATCTACGTGTGGTTAAACGCGCCCACCTCCTCGATTTGGGGATCGCAGACCGCCGCGCCCACGTTTGCCAAAGTTGCCGAACAAACCGTCATCCTGCTCAACATTCCGCCGGATAATGTCCGGATGCAACACACCTCAAAATAACATGCTCACAATTGCCGACGCCATCGAAGCCCTCACGGGCGCCCGACCCGCCGCCGCAACGGTGATCACCGAAGCGGTGATCGACTCGCGCCAGGTGATTCCCGGCTCGCTGTTCGTCGCCATCCCCGGCGAGAAAGCGGATGGTCACACCTTCATCGCTGAAGCCTTCAAGCGGGGGGCGTCTTTTGCTTTAACTCAGCGGGACTTGGACGCCTCCTTCCGGACCTTCGACCTGCGCGCCGCCACCCCGGAATCGGTCGCCGCCCAGGATTACAGCATTCCGCTTTGCCTGCGAGTGGAGAACACGGTCACAGCCTTGCAACAGATCGCGCGTTTTTGGCGGCGCAAGTTGAACTTGCGGGTCATCGGCGTGACCGGGAGCGTGGGCAAATCGACCACCAAAGAAATGATCGCCGAAGTGCTCGCCACGCGCTATCGCGCGTTGAAAAGCCCCGGCAACCTCAACAACGAGATCGGCTTGCCGATGACCGTCTTGCGCTTGAGCGAAGGACATCAACGCGCCGTGATGGAGATGGGATTCTACGTGCCCGGCGAGATCGCCTTTTTGTGCGATATTGCCCTGCCTCAAGTGGGCGTGGTGACGAACGTGGGAACCGTCCATGCGGAGCGCGCCGGGTCGCAGGAAGCCATTGCGCGCGGCAAAGCGGAATTAGTTCAGGCGTTGCCGCCGGCTCCCGAGGGCGTGGCAATTCTTAACTTCGATGATGCGTGGGTGCGCAGGATGGAAGAGAAAACGAAGGCGCGAGTCTTCTTCTACGGCTTGTCGCAAGAGGCGCATCTGTGGGCAGACCAGGTCGAAGGGCTGGGTCTGGATGGCATCCGTTTTCGCATTCACTATCAAGGCGAAGCCCTGCACGTGAAGATTCCGCTGATCGGGCGGCATTCGGTGCATACCGCGCTTCGCGCCGCGGCGGTTGGCTTGGTGGAAGGTATGAACTGGCAGGAAATTCTTGAAGGCTTGAACCAGGGTCATACGCAATTGCGGCTTGCCGCGGTGCGCAGCGAGACCGGCGCGTTGTTGCTGGACGATACGTACAACGCTTCGCCGGAATCGATGCTTGCCGCGTTGAATTTGCTGGATGAGTTGGATGGCAGGAAGATCGCCGTCCTTGGGGATATGCTCGAACTCGGTCCGTATGAACGCGGCGGGCATGAGATGGTCGGCTTACGCGCCGCTCAAGTGGCGGGGATGTTGCTCACGCTGGGCGAGCGCGCGCGCATCACCGCCGAGGCGGCGCGTAAAGCCGGCATGAAAAAATCGTCGGTGCTCGAGTTCGACGCCCTCGAGCCGTTGGTCGACTGGCTGAACGCGAATTTGTCGAAGGATGATGTGGTGTTGATCAAGGGATCGCGCGGCTTGCGCATGGACCGTATCACCAACGTGTTGGAGATGCGCTCATGAAACATTCCGCCTTGGTGCTCGGGCTGGCGATGTTTTCGTTTGTGATGACGGTGATCTGGGGCATGCCGTTGCTCCGCATGTTGCGGCATTTCAAGATCGGCAAGATCATCCGCGTGGAAGAGCCGGACCAGCACCGCATCAAAATGGGAACGCCCACCATGGGCGGGGTGCTGTTCATCCTGCCTGTGCTGTTATTGACGGGCTTGCTTAATGCCGCCGCGTTGATCGGCTTGGATGTGACCGGGCGCTCGGTATTGGTCCCGCTCATTGCGATGGTCGCGTTCGGCGCGCTCGGAGCACTGGACGATTGGGAGGGTATTCGCGGCAAACGTCGCGGCGATGGGATGCGCATCCGCACCAAGTTTTTGGCGCAGATCGCGCTGGCGGTGGGGACGGGCATCGTGTTGAAGTTCGTTCTCGATGTGCCGGATATGTTCCTGCCCGGGTATCGCCATGAGATCGAACTGGGCTGGTGGTACGTTCCGCTGGCGGCATTTGTGATCGTGAGCGAATCGAACGCGGTCAACTTCACCGATGGGCTGGACGGTCTCGCCGGTTTGATCTCTGCCACTGCGTTTGCCGCGTTCGGCGGCGTGGCGCTGATCGGCGGGCAGGTGTACCTCGCGCAGTTCTGCTTCATCGTGGTCGGCGCGTTGTTCGGTTTTTTATGGTTCAACGTGCATCCCGCCGCATTAATCATGGGCGATACCGGCTCGATGGCGCTCGGTTCCACGCTTGCCGTGGTGGCGCTGATGACCGGTCAATGGCCCTTGTTGCTGGTGATCGCCATCATCCCATTGAGCGAGGCGTTGAGCGTGTCGATCCAGATCGCGTACTTCCGCCTTACCAAGGGCAAACGTTTTTTCAAAATGGCGCCGATCCATTTGCATTTTGAATTGCTCGGCTGGAGCGAAACGCAGATCGTGCAACGCTTCTGGTTGATCGGTCTGCTCGCCGCCATGATCGGCATGGGATTGGCGTTGGTGTAAAGAGTATTGCGTGGCGCGAAACTGTATGAAGACGAATTGGCAAGATACCCGCGTGTTGATTTTAGGCGCCGCCCGGCAGGGGCTTGCCCTGGCGCGTTGGCTTTCATTGCATGGCGCGCGCGTTACGGTCAGCGATATGCGCGGCGCGGATGAGCTCCGCCTCGCGCGCGAATCGCTGGTGGAATATCAGATCGACTGGGCGCTGGGCGGGCATCCGCTTGACTTGTTGGATTCAACGGATGTGCTGTGCCTCTCGGGCGGGGTCCCGCTGACATTGCCGATCGTGGTGGAAGCGGTCGGGCGAGGCATTCCGCTCTCGAACGATTCGCAGATCTTCATGGAAGTCGCGCCGTGCAAAACGGTCGGCATCACCGGCTCGGCAGGGAAGACAACGACGACGACATTGGTTGGCAACATGGCAAAGAATGTTCACGGCGAAAAAGCCTTCGTCGGCGGCAACATCGGCGACCCGTTGTTGAATTACGCGGATGAGATGCAACCCGATGATATTGCCGTGCTGGAACTTTCATCGTTTCAATTGGAACAAATGACCCTTTCACCGGATATCGCCGCGATTTTGAACGTCACGCCGAATCATTTGGACCGTCACGGCACGATGGAAGCGTACACGGCGGCGAAGAGTCGCATTTTGGAATTTCAATCGCGGGAGGATGTGGCTGTGTTGGGACGGGACGACAAGGGCGCGTGGAACCTGCGCGGCAAAGTGAAAGGAAAGTTGGTCACGTTCAGCCTTCACGATCTGGATGAAGGATTGGATGGCGCCTATCTGCAAAATGGTTCGTTGAATCTGCGCGACGGCAAATTGAATGTCACTCTCATGCCGCGCGAGAAGATTCATTTGCGCGGCGATTACAACGTGGCGAATGTGCTTGCCGCGTTCGTCATCGGTTATGCGGCGGGCTTTCCATTGGAGGCGATGCGCGAAGCGGTTGAAGATTTTCGCGGCGTGCCGCATCGCTTGGAGTTGGTGCGCGAGTGGAACGGAGTCCGCTGGTACAACAATTCGATCGCCAGCGCGCCCGAGCGAACGATCGCCGTCATCCGTTCCTTTGAGGAGCCGATCGTGCTTTTACTTGGCGGGCGCGATAAAAACCTCCCCTGGGAGGAGTTGATGCGACTCGCGCAAGAACGAGTAACGTACGCGGTGCTTTTTGGCGAGGCGGCGGAAAAGATCGAGAAAACAGTAGCCAGCCTCCCCGTCGGAGAGAAGCGGTGTGTGTTTTTCCGCGTGACGGGTTTACGCGAGGCGGTCCGCAAGGCGGCGGAAGTCGCAAAGCCGGGCGATGTCGTGTTGCTCTCACCGGGCGGCACGAGTTTCGATGAGTTCAAAGATTTCGAAGAACGCGGAGAAAGGTTTCGAGCATGGGTTCAAGAACTTTCGTAAATGATCGTATCTCATTTTCGTTCGCGAAGAGTCTCAGCCGCGGGTTGGATGTGCCGTTGGTTCTCACCGTGGTGGCGCTCTCGGTGTTTGGGTTGATCATGTTGTATTCCGCGTCGTTCGATTTTTCGTTCAATGAATACGGGTCGTCGACCTATATGTTTGCGCGCCAGGCGCGCTGGTTCGGTTTGGGAATCATCGGCGCGTTCGCGCTTTCATTGTTCGATTATCACATCTGGCGCAAGGTGGGTGTGTTCGCCATGCTGGGCACGATCGGGTTGTTGGTGGGCGTGTTGTTGGTTAACGAAGCGCGTTTGGGCGCGGTGCGGGCTTTTCTCAACGGTTCGTATCAACCGTCGGAACTGGCGAAGTTGATCGCAGTGATCTATCTTTCGGTATGGTTGTACGCGAAGCGGCACAGCCTGCACGATGTGACTTTTGGCTTGATTCCGCTGGGCGTGATCCTTGGAATTATCTGCGGTTTGATCTACCTGCAACCCGATTTGAGCGCGGCTGGCACGGTGCTGATCCTCGGCGGTTTGTTGTTTTATCTCGCCGGCGCGGATATCAAACAGATCATCTTTCTCTTGCTGTTGGCGCTCGTGATCGGCTGGGTGGTGGTGCAATTCAGCGCCACCGGGCGCGACCGCGTTGAATCGTTCGTTGCCGGCTTTCAGGATCCGACGAACGCTTCGTATCACGTGCGCCGATCGTTCGAGGCGATCATCAAAGGCGGCGTGTTCGGCGTGGGCTTGGGCGAAGCGGATACCAAGTTGACCGGTCTCCCGTTCGCCCCCACCGACAGCATCTTTGCGGTCGTTGCCGAGGAACTGGGCTTGTTTGGCACGGTTTTGTTGATGTCGTTGTACGGCGCGTTGATCTGGCGCGGTCTGGTTGTGGCGCGTCGCGCGCCGGATATGCTCGGCACACTGCTGGCTTCGGGTGTGATCTTTTGGATCGGGCTGGAAGCGGCGATCAACATGGCGGTGATGGTTGGGTTGATGCCGTTTGCCGGGAACGCCCTGCCGTTCATCAGCGCGGGCGGTTCGAATTTGGTTTCCACGTTATGCGCCATCGGTATTGTGTTGAACATCTCGCGCCAAAGCGGCGAGGGTTCAAAGATCGAAGAAAACGAATGGAGGTCTTTCGGTGCGGTTATTGATTTGCGCCGGAGGGACGGGAGGCGGAGTGTATCCCGCGCTCGCCGTTCACAGCGCGTTGACGGCTAAAGTCACCGACGTGGACACGCTCTGGGTGGGGGGCAAGGGCGGCATGGAGGAATCTCTGGTAAAACGCCAGGGTATTGCCTTTACCAGCGTCCCTGCCGCCGGTCTGCACGGCGTCGGTCTTACCGCGTTGCCGGGCAATCTGCTCACGCTTGGGCGCGGTGTCCTTGCCGCTCGCCGCATCCTGCGCGAATTTAAACCGGACGTGATGTTCTTCACTGGCGGGTATGTGGCGGCGCCGGTCGCCATCGCCGGGGCGTCGATACCGATCCTGCTCTATACGCCGGATATCGAACCGGGGCTGGCATTAAAGTCCCTTGCCCGCTATGCCGATGTGATTGCCGTGACAACGAGCCAATCGCAAAAGTTCTTTCGCAAGAAGGTGCGCGAAACAGGCTACCCGCTGCGCCCCGACCTTTCGCTGTGGGACCGATTGACAGCGACTCGTCACCTCGGCATCTCCGGCGAAAAGCCCGTACTGTTGGCGTTCGGCGGAAGCAAAGGCGCGCGTTCCATCAACTTTGCCGTGATCAATCACCTGCGCGACCTGCTCGCCAAGTTCGAGGTCATCCATCTCACTGGCGATCCGGACTGGCAATACGTAAAACAAATGCGCGAGCAACTGCCAATGGAACTTGCCGCGCGTTATCATGCCATGCCCTACCTGCATGAAATGGGCGCGGCATTTGCCGCGGCAGATGTGGCGCTGACGCGCGCGGGCGCTTCGGTGTTGGGTGAGTTCCCATTATTCGGGTTGCCTTCCATCCTTGTGCCGTATCCCTATGCGTGGCGTTACCAAAAAGTGAACGCTGAGTTCCTTGCCTGGCGCGGCGCGGCGGTTATTTTGGAAGACCACCGCCTGAACACCGAACTGATGATGACCTTGAACGTTTTATTCGAGAACCAGAATAAGTTGAAATCCATGCGGGCGGCGATGTTTGAATTGTCGCATCCGCGCGCCGCAGAGAAGATCGCCAGCGCGTTAATCGAACTGGCAGGAGTGAAAAGCCTATGATGAGCATCGATATTGTTTTTTGGATGTACGTCCTGCTCTTTGGGTTCATTGGAGGAATGCGCGGCTGGGCGAAGGAACTGCTTGTCACATTCAGCGCCATCCTCGCGCTTGCCATCAACCACGTCTTGCGGAAATATGTTCCGCTGGTGGCGGGTATGCAAGATTCTGACATTAACTTGTTTTGGGCGCGTATCATCGTCCTGACCGTGCTGGTCTATTTCGGGTATCAGACCGTGGTCAGCATCCAGCATCTGGCATCGCGCGCGGTGCGCGAGCGCTTTCAAGACACGGTCATCGGCGTCCTGCTCGGCGGCGTGAACGGATATTTCATTGCCGGCAGTGTGCTGTTCTATTTGGACAAGGCGAAATATCCATTTTCACAAATTGTTGCCGCGCCAACCGACCCGAATTTACTGACCAAGATCAACAACATGATGTTGTACATGCCGCCTGGGCTCCTCGGCGATCCGGGCATTTACTTTGCCATCATCCTCGCCTTCGTGTTCATCATCGTTGTCTACATCTAAACCACCAACCACCAAACTATCTAACTATCTAACTATCTAACTACCAAACTACCAAACTACCAAACTACTCAACTAACATGACACACGTCCATTTCATCGGCATTGGGGGCAGCGGACTTTCCGCCATCGCCCGTCTCCTGCTGGAAAGCGGATACGCGGTGAGCGGCTCTGACCGCGCGCTGACTCCGTTTGCCGAAGAGGTGCGCAAGGCCGGCGCGACCGTGTACGTGGGACATCATGCCCGCAATGTGGCGGAAGCCGATTGGGTCGTGCGTTCCTCCGCCATCCCGGATGATAACCCTGAAGTGCAGGCGGCTCTGCAGAAGAATATTCCCGTGTACAAACGCGCGGATTTTCTTGGCGAATTGATGGCAGATAAGACCGGTATTGCCATTGCCGGCACGCATGGCAAAACCACCACCACCGCCATGACCGCCTGGGTATTGACCGAACTCAAGCGCGACCCCTCATTCATTATTGGCAGTGTGTCGAAAAACCTCGGCGTCAACGCCCGCGCCGGAAAAGGCAATTTATTCGTCATTGAAGCCGATGAATACGACAACATGTTCCTCGGTTTGAAACCGCAGATCGAAGTGATCACCAACCTCGAGCACGACCATCCCGATTTCTTCCCAACCTTCGAGGCGATGACACAATCCTTCGAAACCTTTATCAACCTTCTCCCAGCCGACGGCGCCCTGATCGTCTGCGTGGAAGATGCCGGCGCAATGTCGCTCATCCCCTCTGCGCGTAAAGCCGGCAAAAACGTCATTGCCTATGGCGCGCGCATGGATAACACCATCAGCGCGCCGCATTGGGTGATGGCGCGCGATGTGAAGCCCAACCAACGCGGCGGCTTCGACTTCGTCGCCTCCTCCAACTTGAAGAGCGCCGGGCTCGAATCGGTGGAGGTGTCGTTGCAGGCACCGGGCGAGCACAACGTCCGCAATGCCCTGGCAACTCTGGCGATCGTGGATGTGCTGGGACTTTCGCGCGAAAAAGCCGCAAAGGCATTGAGCAAATTCACAGGAACCGGACGCAGGTTCGAGTTGAGAGGCGAAGCGAACGGCGTCAGCGTGTACGACGACTACGCCCATCATCCCACCGAAATCAAAGCCACGCTGGCAGGGGCGCGGGCGCGTTATCCCGAACGCCGCATCTGGGCGGTCTGGCAACCGCACACGTATTCGCGCGCGCAGGCGTTACATCTCGAATTTTCGCGCGCCTTCAAAGATGCCGATGAAGTCATCGTCACCGAAGTGTACGCGGCGCGCGAACCGAAACAGGATTTCACCTCGGCGGAGATCGTTAGCGGTATGCCGCATCCCTCGGCGCGTTACATCGCCACGCTCCCGCAAGCGACCGATTATTTATTGAAGAATTTGCAACCCAACGACGTGTTGATCGTGCTATCGGCTGGCGATGCCGACCAGATCTGCGCGGAAGTTTTGAAAACCCTGAAGGAGAGATGACATGACCCGACAAACGCTTCAACTCCGGACCTTGGACCTGCTCCGCCTGCGGAAAGTTTTACTCGCCGCCGGGCGCGGTGTGCCCTCGCGCGTCCCCGCGTGGAATGCGGACGAACAACTCGCGGTTGAACTGATCGAGAAAATGAAATCCATGCCGGCGTTGGCGAGCCCCTTGGCCGGGCTGGCTGTCGAATCGCCGCAACCGTTTTCCCGCGTTGCGATTCCTGAAATGGCGGGGAGTCATGCCTGAGAAAAAAGATCACGAAAAGCCCGAGATCTTCTTCCTGCCCCCGTTGCGAATGCTCCTTTCTTTCTTCGATAAAGACGCGCGTCGAAAGAAAACCGAGCAGACGCATGAGGAAGAAAAAGAATCGAAGGAAAAAACGGTCGAGAAGTTGATCGAGAAATTGAACAAGAAGGATGAATAGTCGGAATTTGTAGACACGCAGAGAGAAATAGAAAGGAAATGCGCCAGCCAACCGGCTGACTCGAAAAACATGGTTGCCCTAGCCCGCCCCGTTGACCTGCTCATCGCCAAGTTCGGCGAGATGGTGAAAGAGAATGCGCCTCTTGCGCCGTTTACCTCTGCGCGCATCGGCGGTCCTGCCGACCTGTTCGTCACTGTCGATTCGGTTGCCGCGTTGGCGCGGGTTGTGAAATTTCTATGGAAGAACGAACTGCCGTTCATCGTCATCGGCGGTGGCTCGAACATCCTCGTCAGCGATAAGGGTGTTCGTGGGGTGGTGGTGATGAACCGGGCAAAGAAAGTTACTTTTCACCCCGGCGACCAGCCCTCGGTCACTGCCGAATCGGGTGTGGTGTTCAGCAACCTTGCCAACCGGTGCGCCTCGAAGGGACTCGGCGGCATCGAATGGGCGGCGGCGGTCCCCGGCACCATCGGCGGCGCGGTGTATGGCAATGCGGGCGCGTTCGGCGGAGATGTGGCTGGTAGTTTGCTCTCTACCGAACTGCTGACCGAAAACGGACGCGAACGGTTTTCCGTCGAACAAATGGGATATGGCTATCGCGCCAGTGTTTTGAAACGCGGCGAGTTGAAAGCCATCGTGCTGTCGGCGGAGTTGAGTCTGGCGAATTCGACCAAAGAAGATGCGACGGTCAAGATTCAACAATTTAGCGCGCATCGTAAAACGACCCAGCCGCCGGGCGCGAGCATGGGGTCGATGTTCAAAAACCCGCCCGGCGATTATGCGGGCCGCCTGATCGAAGCCTCGGGCTTGAAGGGGACCCGCGTCGGTAACGCGGAGATCAGCCCGGTGCATGGAAACTTCTTCGTCAATCATGGCGCGACGCGGGCGGAGGATATCCGCAAGCTGGTTCAACTCGCGCAGAAGACGGTGAAAGAGAAGCAAGGCATCGACCTGGAGTTGGAGATCGAGATGGTTGGCGAGTGGTGAGCAGAGATATGAAAAAGAAACTTCGAGTGGCAGTGATCTTTGGCGGACGTTCCGGCGAACATGATGTTTCGCTCATGTCCGCGCGTTCCGTGCTTTCGGTGCTTGACCCCGCCAAGTACGAAGTCGCCCAGATCGGCATCACGCGCGAGGGTCAATGGCTGACGGGCGAGGATGTGATCGGAAAGTTTGAACGCAACAAACTCGAAGGACTCGACCATTTTGTTCTATCGCCTGACCCATCCGACGCAACTCGTAACACGTATCCTGTTGTTGATGTATTCTTTCCCCTCCTGCACGGCACGTTCGGCGAAGACGGCACAATTCAAGGCTTGTTTGAAATGGCAGATGTGGCGTACGTCGGCGCGGGCGTGACCGGCTCCTCTGTCGGCATGGACAAAGGCGTGTTCAAAGAAGTGATGCGCGCGAATGATATTCCCATCGTCGAGTCTGTTCTGGCGTCGCGCAAGGAGATCGAAAAAAATATGGATGCTGTCCTTGAGAAGGCAGAGAAAGTTGGCGCGTATCCATTGTTCACCAAGCCTGCCAACCTAGGTTCCTCGGTGGGCGTGACGAAATGTCATAACCGCTCCGACTTGCAGGAAGGCTTGATGGAAGCCGCGTCGTTCGACCGGCGCGTGCTGATCGAACGCGGCGTGAATGACGCGCGCGAGATCGAGGTCAGCGTGCTGGGCAACGACGAGCCCTCCGCTTCGGTGTGCGGAGAGATTTTGCCGAGCCGCGAGTTTTACTCGTACGAATCGAAATATATCGACGGCACTTCCGGTTTGGATATACCGGCAAAATTGCCTGCGGATGTTTCCGAACAGATCCGCGCTTATGCCGTGCGCGCGTATCACCTGATCGATTGCGCGGGGATGGCGCGCGTGGATTTTTTTGTGGAGAAAGATACGAACAAGGTTTATCTCAACGAGTTGAATACCATTCCCGGTTTCACCACGATCAGTATGTACCCGAAGCTGTGGGAAGCCTCGCACCTCCCTTATGCAACACTCGTCGACCGGTTGATCGAACTGGCGCTCGAGCGCAAAGCAGAACGAGACCAAACATCGCATACGTATCGGAGCCGCGCATGAATAACAAAAAATATATGTCCCGAGCCGAACTCGTCCGTTTGAGACGCGAGAGCGAGCATACCAAATCGATCGAACGCGCCGCGCGCGAGGCGACGCGCCCCTTAAGCGCTGTGAAGCCTCGCCCCAAACCCGCGCCGAAACACAACAAGCGGCGATTCAATATCGCGTTAGCCATGCCGCGCGTCAACTTGAGGGCGATTCACCTGCCCACGATCCAGTTTCCACGACTGCGATTTAACTGGCGGACGTTTTCGCTCCTCCTGGTTGCAACACTTGGCTTGGCGGCGTACTTTTCGTTCACCCGCCCTGAGTTGAGGGTTTCGGAGGCGCAGGTGACTGGCAACCAAATCCTGACTCCCGCTGAGCTAAATTCGGTGATGGGCGTTGCGGGTCAACCCATCTTTATGCTGACTCCCTCCGAGTTGGAGACGCGCCTCTTGCTCAATTTTCCCGAGATCTCCGCGGTGAAGGTGAATGTATCCCTGCCGAACCTTGTCACGGCGCATATCGTCGAGCGCAAGCCGTTTATTCGCTGGGAGCAGAATGGCGCGTATACGTGGATCGCCGAGGACGGCGTTGCGTATCGTCCGCGCGGCGAGATGGTGGGACTCGTTTCGGTGGTGGCTGAATCAGCTCCCCCGGCGATCGGAGGCGGGACAGATCCGCTGGCGCCGACTCCGTATATCACGGTCGAGATGGTGCAGGCGTTGAAGGGACTGGCGAGTCACGTCCCGCCTGGCGCGGTGATCCTGTACGATTCGGTCAACGGGTTTGGCTGGAACGATCCCCGAGGCTGGCGCGCTTATTTCGGCGCCACCGCCAGCGATGTGGAACTGAAGATGCGCGTGTATGAAACGATGGTGAATTCATTAACCCAGCGCGGCATCCGCCCGGCGTTGATCAATGTAACCTATCCGACCGCGCCCTATTACCGGATGAATCAGTAAAGGTAGACAGAGAAACACATAAAAAGGCGAACATGGTGTCGTCGGGCGGGTTTCTCCGCTTGAGGTCACTGGTGAAGATGAAAAGGAACCATGGAAGAAATTGTAGTTGGCATCGACGTAGGTACGACAAAAATTTGCACCCTGGTGGGGCGCGTGGAGGAGGACAACCCCATTCGCATCATGGGCGTGGGCATTGAGCCTTCGGATGGAATCCGCAAAGGCGTCATCGTTGACCTCGCCGCCGCGACGCAAGCCATTGCGCGGTCGGTGAAAAAGGCCGAATCGACCTCGGGGTTGGAGATCACCTCGGCGTTGGTGAGCATTGCCGGCGCGCACGTGTCGTCGGTGAACAGCCGCGGCGTATCAGCCGTCAATGGGAAGACGATCGAGCAATACGATCTTGATCACGCCATGGAGCAGGCGCGCGCGGTGGCGATCCCGAACGACCGCGAGATCATCCACGTGATCCAACGCGGATTTTCAGTGGACGGGCAGGATGGCATCCGCGCCCCGAAAGGGATGCACGGGTATCGCCTCGAAGTGGAAGCGCACATCATCACCGCCTCTGCCGCCACAGTGGATAACCTGCGCCATTGCGTGGGCGCAGGCGGCGTAAAGATTCAAGAGTTTGTGTTGAACCCGCTTGCCTCCGGTGAAGCCGTGCTCACCGAACAGGAACGGCAGATGGGGGTGGCGGTTTGCGACATCGGCGGCGGCACGGCGGATTTGGCGATCTACGTCAACGGCGATGTGTGGCATACGATGGTGCTCGCGGTTGGCGGCAATCACATCACCCAGGATATTGCGCATGGTCTGCGGTTGCCGTTTGCGCAAGCCGAGGACGTAAAGAAACAACAGGGTCATGCCGTTCGCGCCGAAGTGGGACTCGAGGAATATTTTTCCGTGCGCCCGTTTGGCGAGGATAAGTCCGTGCAGATCAACCGGCAGGAATTGGCGGAGATCATCGAAGCGCGCGTGTCGGAGACCTTTGGGTTGATCCTGCAAGAGATCAAACGATCGGGGTACGACGGTCTGTTACCGGCGGGCATGGTGTTGACTGGCGGCACATCGGCATTGCCGGGCATCAACCGCGTGGCAAGCGAAGTGTTGGGTATGCCGGTCCGCTCGGCGCAACCGGAGAATCTCTCCGGGCTGGTGGATCGGTTGAGGTCGCCGGCGTATTCCACCGGTGTGGGTTTGTTGCAATGGGCGCTTTCGATGCAGGATGAAGATACAAGCATTGGGCGCGACCGCCGCAGGAAAGGAGAATCACGCATGGGGTTTGGGTATATCAAGAAAATTGTCGGAAGGATTTTACCGTAGCGAGAGTATGTAGCCGCAGAGCGCGCAGAGTTCTCTGAGAAAAAATATAAACACTCGGTGTTTTCTGTGTTCTCTCCCGAAGACGATCGGGACGATGTGTGGCAAAGAATCGTTTCTCACCCTTAAAATTTATCGCTGCGGAATCAAAAGCAAGTATCATTCAACCAATGTTTGATGGAGGCTCAACATGGACTCGACCAATATGCAAGACAACCAGCAACAAGCAGAAGCATTCGCCCGCATTAAAGTGATCGGCGTGGGCGGCGGCGGATCGAATGCCGTCAACCGCATGATCGACGAAGGGATTCAAGGCGTTGAATTCATCATTGCGAATACCGACGCGCAAGCGTTGAAGAATGCGAAAGCGCCCACGCGCGTGCGACTTGGCGATAAGTTGACGCGCGGCCTTGGCGCGGGCGGCGACCCGGAAGTGGGACGCAAAGCCGCGGAAGAATCGGCTGATGAGTTATACAAGGTGATGCAAGGCGCGGATATGGTGTTCGTCACCGCGGGTATGGGCGGCGGCACCGGCACCGGCGCGGCGCCGGTTGTGGCGCAAATTGCCAAAGAAAGCGGCGCGCTCACCATCGGCGTTGTGACGCGCCCGTTCACATTCGAAGGCGGGCGTCGTTTATCGTCGGCTGAAGCGGGCATCGGCAAGTTCAAGGAACATGCCGATACCTTGATCGCGATCCCCAACGATCGCTTATTGCAGATCGCCGACAAACGCGCTTCCCTCCAAGACGCCTTCCGCCTCGCGGACGATGTGTTGCATCAAGGCATTCAGGGCATCTCTGAATTGATCACCATCCCCGGTCTCATCAACCTCGATTTTGCCGACGTGCGCGCGATCATGTCCGAAGGCGGCGCCGCTCTCATGGCGGTTGGAACCGGCACAGGCGACGAGCGCGCGAAGAAAGCCGCCGAGGATGCGATCTCATCCAAACTGCTCGACATCACGATCGACGGCGCGCGCGGCGTGCTGTTCAACGTCACCGGCGGTCCGAATATGACTCTCTTCGAGGTGAATCAAGCCGCGGCGATCATCCGCGAAACGGCTCACCCCGATGTGAACATGATCTTCGGCGCGGTCATCGATCCGAACCTGGGCGACGACATCCGCATCACTGTGATCGCGACCGGCTTCGAACGCAATGCGATGCCGCGCCGCGCGCTCGAACGCAACACGCGCGAGAACAAGCGGACGGAGCCGGCGGCGTTCTCACGCCCGCTTGAATCGGTCTCGGTTCATGCCGACGTGCAGGCTGGTGAGGCGAAGTCGGCTCCTCTGCCCCCCGTCAACAAAGACGATCTCGACATCCCGACCTTTTTGCGGAATCGAAGATAAAAAAACGTTAGACCTCACAGGTTTTTAAAACCTGTGAGGTCTCGATGAAAAATTCGGTCAAGTCCACCTCCTTTGCCGGAGCGGTTCTGGCGTGCCTGGGCGAGGCACGTCCGAATCGCTCTGTGTGTTTAAGTTCACTCACTGCGAAGAGCGCGAAGATCGTAAAGAAAAACTTTAACTCTTCGCGCCCTTTGCGCTCTTGGCGGTTTAAAAAATGGGGATGTGCTAAAATACGGTTGAATGAAAGCCAAAATTCCACAACCTGTTCACGAATCATACAAACGCCATCGCAAAGAATTGACGTGGCAGATTCTCCTGCCTGTGATACTGAGCGCGCTTCTTTTTGTCGCGTTGATCGTGCTGATCAACATCGCCACCTTCAACCAAGGCGGCGACGTGGGTCGCTGGGCGGCGATCTCCACGATCTGGATCGTGATCCCGGTCATGGTCGCAGGCGTGGTGTTGCTCGCGTTGCTTGTCGCGCTGGTCTACTTGATGAAGCGGTTGCTGGGAATCACGCCCACCTACACCGGTCTCGCGCAAGATTACGTCCATCTCGCCGCGAGTTACATCAAACGCGGAACGGAGATGGCGGTCAAGCCCGTGCTGTTCCTCGATGGCATCGGCGCGAGCATCAAGGCATTTTTTGGAAGGAAATAATTAAAGAGACCTCACAGGTCTACGAGACCTGTGAGGTCTTTCTGGAGAAAAATATGAACAAAAGCAAAACTCTCTTCACCGGCGCGCTCATCGGCGCGTTTGCCGGTCTCATCGCCGCGTTGCTCCTCAACCGCCGCGCGGAGAAGAACGAAAGCGAAACCGCCCTGACCGCCGGCGAGGGATTGAAACTCGGCATGCTCGTGTTCGGTCTCTTGCGGGCGATCTCAAGTCTGGGGGATGAGAAGTAGGGAAAATGAAAATCTACAAATATTGGACTGCTGAAACCTATAAGACTCTCTATGGTCGTGAGCAAGTTGAATTTATTTGTTATGGCGGTTCCAATATTTCAGTGGAGGATGCGAAGATCCAAGCGGACCAAAAAGCGGAACGCATTAAACTCAAAATCGCCGGTAAACGCTATAAACTTGAAACTTATGAGGTGGAAATTCGGGAGGAATTACTTCAAGAAATCGACCCGAATAATTTAATCACGCGTAATCGTTACGGGGCAAAAGTTTTGAACAGTGCCAGGATGCTGATCCTCGATATCGACAAGCCGAAACCTGCTGGGTTGATGAACCTCTTCAAAAAGAAGGATTCCCGACCGCCCAAAGATCAAATTTTCGATATGGTTAGAACGCTGGCGGCAACGAAATACGCGCAATATGCATTTCGTATCTATGAAACATATCAAGGCGCAAGGGTGATTGTTTTGGGGGATGATTTTGAGCCGACCAGCTCATTGACCAAAGCCATGATGAACGAGTTCAATTGCGATTCTTTGTATACAACCTTATGTTTGAAGCAGAGGTGTTTTCGAGCCCGCCTTACACCGAAACCATCGCGTATGAACATACCTCGTTATAAGGTAACCTATCCGCGTATGGGGGATGATTCGGAATTTCAACGCTGGTTAAGCGAATATGAAAGCGCGAGCCGAAGTTTCAGCGTGTGCAAACTGGTCGAGCAGGTGGGCGCGTCTCATTCCCTGCCTGAGGCAGTGCGCTTGCACGATGATGTTACGGGGATTTTGTATCCACAGAAGTTGGCATAGCTCGACAATGGACGATTGACCATAGACCATCTTCCATCATCTATCGTCCATCGTCCATCGTCTATCGTCTATCGTCCATCGTCTATCGTCTATCGTCCATCGCCTATCGTCATTCGCTTTTGATCCTCCCCTTCAACTCCTCCGCCTTGAACGGACCTTGATCCGCGATCAACGCGCGGGCTTCGCCAAGTTTTTTCCACACATTCCACAACAACACGCCGCGCACGCGTCCATCGGCAAGATAATAGATCACGCCTTTTTTGAAAGGCTCATTCCAGTCGGCGACAGTTTCCATTTCACTGTTCATCTCGCCCACCGCTTCGTATCCAAGATCGAATAGATCCGAATAGAACATTGGGATATGGTTGTATGTCTCGCCTGCGCCTGCCATGTTCCTGCCCGCCAGTTTGCCCATCGCTACGGCATTATCTTCGTGCTCCAAGCGGGCGCGTTTTTCCAATGCGGTGTGGAAGAAGTTGACCGCGTCGCCCGCCGCGTACACATCGGGCGCGGACGTTTGCAGATTTTCATTCACGACGATTCCGTTCTCGACGTTCAGACCAGCCTCCTGCGCAAGCGACACGTTCGGGCGGATTCCGATTCCCGCCACGACGCCGTCTGCTTCAATGGCGCGGCCGCTTCCCGTCTGGACGGTGAGGCGGTCTCCGTCCATTTGAATGCTCGCCACTGAATCGTTTGCGATCACGTCCACGCCTTTTTCACGATAATACTCGTTGAGGCGCTGTGCGAGGTCGCTGGGGAAAACGCGCCCGCCGATGGCGTCTTCGAGGAAGATCATCGTCACTTGTTTGCCGACCATCGTGAGCGCGGCGGCGATCTCCGAGCCGATGAACCCGCCGCCGATGACAACGAAGCGATTCTTTTCATCCGCCATTTTGCGCAAACGCTGATAATCTTGAAGATCGCGGAAGTAGGAGATATCGACCAAGCCGAACGGCAAACGGATCGGCGAGCCGCCGGTGGCGATTAATAACTTATCGTAGGTATATTCGCCTCCCTTGTTGTCGTTGACTATTTTTTTCGTTGTGTCAAGCCCGGTGACGGTGCGCCCCAGCAATAATTCGGCGCGCTCTTCGGTCTTGCGCCAGATCTTTTCGAGAGGTCGCCCCTTCCATAATCCCTTTGAAAGATTCGGGCGCATGTATGGAGCGTCGGGCTCCGCGCTGATGAGTCCGATTGAACCGTCCGCGTCCAATTCGCGGATCCCGCGCGTTGCCGCGTCGCCAGCTATGCCGCCGCCGATAATCAAGTATTTGTAGTGTTTCATGGTTACCCTTTCGTCAAGTTGAAGTGATCAATCTTCCATATTGACGAAACGACAACCTAATCTCTTCCCTCTCCCGCGAACGGACGAAAAATTTCCATCCAATTTTCAGCGTTGCCCAGCGCATCCCAGCCGAATTGTTTGTATAACCCGTGCGCGTCGCGTGTGGCGAGAGTCCAGCGGCGCAGACCTTGCAGATCAGGGTGGCTGTGGACAGTTTCCATCAACCACTTGCCAAGTCCGCGCGCGCGGTACTCTTCGTGGATGAACACATCGCAGAGATACGCGAAGATCGCGTAATCCGTGACGACGCGCGCGAGACCAATTTGTTTTTCGCCGTCATATAAGCCGAACACCAATGAATTTTCCAACGCGCGTTCTGTCCGTTCGCGCGGACGTCCCTTTGCCCAGTAGGCGCGTGCGAGAAATTCGCAGATGGCATCTACATCGAGGCGTGAATGATCGGTGCTGATCGTGAATTGTCCGCGATGCGCCTCAACTATTTTCTGCATGGCGTAAGTTTATCATGGGTGATAGTATCTCTATCATGTCATTGCGAGGGCGGTGTTCCTCCGCCCGAAGCAATCCCCAATACATTGCAGGAGATTGCTTCGCGGAGTTTATCCTGAGCCTGCCGAAGGGCTCGCAATGACATACAAGGAGACTCATGCTCAAACCCATTCGTTGGAATACTTTTATACGCGACTTCTTTGTCATTCAAATCGGATTTCTGCTTTACGGACTCGCGCTCGCGCTGGTCATTCGCGCGAACCTCGGCACGACCACCTGGCTGGTCTTCGAGATCGCGCTGGCAGACATTTTCAGAATCACCATCGGCAGGATGACCGTCTTCGTTGGGTTCGCGGTGTTGATCCTCGCGCTGGTATTGCGCGAAAAAGTAGGCTGGGGCACGTTGGGGAATATCCTCAGCATCGGTCCGTGGCTCGATCTGTGCTTGTGGTTGATTCCCTCAGTCACTGGAAATTTATTTTTGCAAATTGTTTTCTTCTTCGCAGGCATTCTCGTGCAGGGAATCGCAACCGCCGTCTACATCGGCGTGGACGCGGGCGCGGGTCCGCGTGACAGCATGATGCTGGCGATCCATCGCGTCACTGGAGTCAGTATCCGCCTCGCGCGCGGGGTGCTCGAAGTGATCGTTGTGTTGATCGGTTGGGTGTTGGGAGGTCCGCTGGGGTTCGGGACGGTGGTCTTCGCGCTGTTGATCGGTCCCTCGGTGCAGTGGGCGTTCAAGTTGTTCAACGTCAAGCCGCATCAACCCGAAGTTGAAGT
Source organism: Candidatus Defluviilinea gracilis (assembly GCA_016716235.1). NCBI lineage: Bacteria > Bacillati > Chloroflexota > Anaerolineae > Anaerolineales > Candidatus Villigracilaceae > Candidatus Defluviilinea > Candidatus Defluviilinea gracilis. The sequence continues at coordinate 728,891 of JADJWS010000001.1, read as the reverse complement.
TATTGAAGCCACCGCAGATTAATTCTTTTACCGCGAAGCACGCTAAGTCCGCAAAGTTTTAAAAGGTTTTCTTGGCGCCCTTCGCGCGCTTAGCGGTGATTATTTTGTGTTCACGCATTCAGCAATGCGTTTGACACCCTCTTCGATCTTGTCTGCTTCGTACATCACGAAGCACAACCGCATGTAATTTTTCAACCCGCCACTGCTAGAGAATAATGCGCCTTGACGAAAATCCACGTTGAACGCGCCTGCTCCTTTGCGAAGCGCGCCGACGTCTATGCCTTCGGGGAATTTCAGCCAGAAGAAATATCCGCCGTGCGGGACTTCGTATTTCGCTTGGGGAATATGACGACGCAACGCTTCGTCCATCACTTGAATTTGACTCAGATAAATTTGCTTTAGCCTCGCGATATTGTTTCCCAACCCGCCTGATTCGATCATCCCGCGCAGAATCGCGGATGTGAACGGATTCAACCCGCCGCCGCTGTCCATGAGTCCGCTATTGGCGAAACGGTGGATGATGTCTGCGTGCGCTTGCATCCAGCCGAGGCGCAGACCGGGGGCGAGGATCTTCGAGAACGATCCCAGCGAGATGACGTGCCTCGAGTCCACGAATGCGCCGAAAGGTTTGGGCGGCTGTTGCGAGTAATTCAATAATTGATACACCTCGTCGGCGACGATGAGGAAGTTATGTTTCTCCGCGAGTCGCACGATCTCTTCGCGGCGTCCCTGCGGGAGGGTGTAGCCTGTCGGGTTTTGAAAGGTCGGGATGAGGTAGAGAAATTTCGGCGCGGCCGAGGCAAGCGTCCCTGCGAGAGAAGCGGGGACGAGTCCGTTTTCGTCGGTCTCGACGGGAATGACGTTCAATCCGTGATCGGCAAAAATCCGCAGCGCCAAAAAATAAGACGGCTCTTCGACGAGAATCGTGTCGCCGGGCTTCGTAAAAAATGTGCAGACCAAGTCAAGCGCGTTCGAGATGCCCGTTGTGACGAACAGGTTATCGGCGTTCACCGAAAAGCCGTAGCCACCGCCGAGAAATTCCGCCAACGCCGCGCGGAAATGCCCATTGCCCTGTTCAGTTCCATATTGCAAAATAGAACTGTCGCTGTGCGCCAACGCCTGTTGCGCGGATTCGCGGATCATATCGAGCGGCAACAACGAAAGCGGCGGGTTGCCCAACCCGAGGTCAATAACATCGGGCGGGATAGAAGTTTGGATGATAGAGAAAGGATTCATAGCCGCAAGTATAATTGGGTTTGTTATAATCTCCTCCAACCCAATCTCAGGAGAACGCTTCATGCCACAAAAGAAGGGTTCGGATCAACTTCCCCTCAAGAAAGAAGAGATTATCAAGGATTACCGCCTCGCCTATCAGAGCAGGCAGGCTTCGCTCATCGGGCGGCGCGAGGTGTTGAGCGGCAAGGCAAAGTTCGGCATTTTTGGGGACGGCAAAGAGATCATCAACATCGCCATTGCGCGGCACTTCCGCAAGGGAGATTGGCGCTCAGGCTACTACCGCGACCAGACCTGGATGTTCATGCTTAACGTCATGAGCATCCAGGAATTTTTTGCCCAGTTGTACGCCCACGCGGATGTGGAGCACGAATCCAACACGGGCGGACGTTCGATGAACGCGCATTTCGCCAACCGCTTTATCAACGCGGACGGTTCTTGGAAAAACCAGACCGAGTTATACAACACTGCGGCAGACGTGTCACCCACTGGCACGCAGATGCCGCGGGCGGTCGGGCTGGCGTACGCATCGGTTTTGTATCGCGGCATTGATGAACTCAAACAATTCACTCAGTTTTCGCGCAACGGAAATGAAGTGGCATGGGCAAGCATCGGCAACGCGTCTGCCGCGGAGGGGATGTTTTGGGAAACGGTCAACGCGATTGGCGTGTTGAAAGCGCCCGCCATCATCACGATCTACGACGACGGTTATGGCATCTCGGTGCCGAACGAATATCAAATGACCAAGGGCAATGTGGGCGACCTGCTCGAAGGCTTTCAACGAAACTCCGAATCAAAAAACGGATACGACCTCTACCGCGTCAAGGCGTGGGATTATCCCGCATTGATCGAAACATTTCGCGTCGCGTCGGAAACCGCGCGGGAGGAACACGTCCCTGCGTTGGTGCATGTCACCGAGGTCACACAACCGCAAGGTCACAGCACGAGCGGCTCGCATGAGCGATATAAATCTGCCGAACGGTTGAAGTTCGAAGAGGAATTCGACGGCGTCCACAAAATGAAAACGTGGATGATCGAAAAGAAGATCGCAACCGAAACAGAATTCAAGCAATGGGAAAGCGAAGATTACGCGATCGTCGAAAATATTCGCAAGATCGCATGGGATTCGTTCCTCAACCCGATCCTCGAGGAGCGCGGACAAGTGATGGATATGCTCGATGAGATCGCGGGCAGTTCGAGTCATGCCGATGCGTTGAGTCGGCTCAGAGAGCGGCTGGCAAATCTCCCGTCGGTGGCGAGGCGGGATGTCCACAGCGCGGCGCATGAAGCCTTGCGAATCCTGCGCGACGAGGCGAATCCATCCAAGCAGGTTTTAATCCAATGGAAAAATGAACAGGATGCGATCAACGAGACGCGCTACGGTTCGCATCTGTACGACGGGACGGCTGGTTCGGTTGCGGAGATCAAGCCCGCCTATTCGGCATCGTCGCCCACGATGATGGGGTTTGAAGTGATCAACGCCGCGTTCGATTCGATTCTGGAACGCGACCCGCGCGTGATCGCGTTCGGCGAGGACGTTGGTTTTCTTGGCGATGTGAATCAAGGTTTCAAGGGGATGCAGGAAAAATATGGCGCGCTGCGCGTGAGCGATACGGGCATCCGCGAAGCGACGATCATGGGGCAGGCGATCGGCTTGGCGATGCGCGGACTGCGACCCATTTGTGAAATTCAATATCTCGATTACATTTTGTATGCGCTGCAAATCATGTCGGATGATCTGGCGACACTGCATTGGCGCACGGCGGGAGGACAAGCCGCGCCTGTGATTGTTCGCACGCGCGGACATCGTTTGGAGGGCGTGTGGCATTCGGGTTCGTTGATGGCGGGATTGATTAATCTCCTGCATGGCATGAATGTGTTGGTACCGCGCGATATGACTCGCGCCGCAGGTTTTTACAACACGCTGTTGAAATCGAATGAGCCTGCTGTGGTCGTTGAGGTGTTGAACGGCTATCGCGTGAAAGAACGATTGCCCGATAACATCGGCGAGTTCACTGTCCCGCTCGGCGTGCCTGAGGTGATTCGTGAAGGAAGTGATCTCACGCTCGTCACATACGGCGCGTGTTGCCGCATTGCGCTCGACGCGGCGGACAAGTTATCCAAAGCAGGCATTGAAGTTGAGGTCGTGGATGTGCAGTCGCTGTTGCCATTCGATGTTCACGGAAAGATCGTTGATTCGTTGAAGAAAACCAACCGCGTGTTGTTCTTGGACGAAGATGTGCCAGGCGGAACGTCCGCGTATATGATGCAGGAAGTGATCGAGAAGCAAGGCGGGTATTTCCATTTGGATTCGCCCGCTCGCACGTTGAGCGGCAAGGCGCATCGTCCCGCGTATGGTTCAGATGGCGATTATTGGAGTAAACCGAATGCGGAGACGATCTTTGATGCTGTTTATGAGATGATGAATGAGGTTGATCCAGGGAAGTATCCAGTGATTAAGTGAACGGTTATCAGTGGGCAGTTATCAGTGAGCAGTTATCAGTGAGCAGTTATCAGTGAGCAGTTATCAGTGAGCAGTTATCAGTAAACAGTAAACAGTGAACAGTGAACAGTGAACAGTGAACAGTGAACAGTAATCAGTGTAAATGGAGGTTGAGATGAGCGGATTGAAACATGCGGAGAGTTTTCGTGATTTGATCGTGTATCAGAAATGCCGAGCATTGGCAAAAGAGATCAAGGTACTCACGCAGTCGTTTCCGAACGATGAGAAGTTTTCGCTCACTGATCAGGTCCGCCGTTCATCGCGTTCGATCGGGGCGAACATCGCGGAATCATGGGCGAAGCGGCGTTACGAAAAACATTTCATCAGCAAACTGACCGACTCCGATGGCGAGCAGATGGAAACCCAACATTGGATAGGAACGGCAATGGATTGTGATTATATTGACCAAAAGACAAACGACCAGTTGGTCGCAAAATGCCTTGAAATCGGACGAATGCTGAATGGCATGATGGACAAAGCCGATATGTTCTGCGGTGAACCTCCGCGAGGTGTGCGCGAAGAAGCCGCTGTCTATTTCACAGAATCTGACGATGAAGACACCGATGACTGATCACCGATTACTGATCACTTGTAACTGGAGAAAAAATGGCAACTAAAGTACTTGTCCCACTACTCGGCGAAGGCGTTGAGGAAGTTACTGTCATCAAATGGCTGAAAAAGGAAGGCGACTCGGTCAAGGAGTTGGAGCCGCTTCTTGAGGTGAACACCGACAAAGTGGACACCGAAATCCCCGCGCCCGCGTCTGGGACGGTGTTGAAGATCATGGCGGAGGAGGGACTCCCTGCGAAGGTGGGGGCGGTGTTGGCGTTCATTGGGAAGGAGGGGGAGTCGGTGGAAAGTGGAGGAGTGGAAAGTGCGCCGCAAGTGAAGGCAAAAGTGAGCAGTGACCAGTCATCAGTTTCGCAACCTGTTACGCAGTCCGCAGTACGCGGTACGGATTTAGGCTTTATCTCTCCTGTTGTGGCGAAAATTGCCGCAGAGCATGGGGTGAATTTACAGAACGTGGCTGGGACGGGATTGAATGGGAGGATCACGAAAAACGATGTGCTGGCGTTTGTAGAAAGTGGAAAGTCGAAAGTCACAGGTCAACCTGTCAACCTTCAACCTGCAACCTTGAAACCCATAGAAGGCGACCAACTCATCAAGCACTCTCCCATACGCAAGTCCATCGCGGAACATATGGTGATGTCGAAACACACGTCGCCGCATGTGTTGACGGTGATGGAAGCGGACATGAGCCGCGTGTCGAAGCATCGCTCAGCCAACAAGGAAATGTTCTCGCGCGATGGAGTCAACCTCACCTTCACCGCGTACTTCATGACGGCGATCGTTGCGGGGTTGAAGAGTTATCCCATCGTCAACTCGTCGTGGTCGGATGAAGGCGTGCTGGTGCACAAGGCGGTCAATCTCGGCATGGCAACGTCGTTGGGAGAGGAAGGATTGATCGTGCCTGTGATCAAGAACGCTGATAATTTGTCCCTGCTGGCGATGGCGCGTTCGGTCAATGACCTGGCGAATCGAGCCCGCGCGAAGAAACTGCAAACAGACGAGGTGAAGGGCGGAACGTTCACGCTGACCAATCACGGCACTGGCGAATCATTATTCGCGTTTCCTGTGATCAACCAGCCGCAATGCGGAATCCTTGGCGTCGGCGCGATGCAGAAGCGCGTGGTAGTTATTGATGACGCGATTGCCATCCGCCCGATGGTGTATTTATCGTTCGTATTCGATCATCGGATTTTAGATGGCGCGTCGGCGGATCACTTTTTGATGAAGGTGAAGGAGACTCTCGAAAATTGGAGTTGAGGGGAAAGAGAGACTGGAGATTAGAGACTAGAGATTTTAGAGAAATAGAGAATTGGAGAATTGGGTTTATGAGCGAACACAAAGATCATGCGAGTGTGAAGATTCATCCGCCTGTGTTGTTGGTGATTCATATTTTCATTGCTTGGTTGCTGGGAAGGTTTATCGCTTTACCGATTGTCATTTCGCCGTTATTTAAAAACATCGGTTTGGCATTGGCGGGCGTCGGTTTCCTGCTTGGGTTGTCGGCATTATTTGCCTTCACGCAAGCGCGGACAACGGTCAATCCGCATGGGTCGGTGAGGGCAGTCGTTTCAAGCGGAGTGTATCGCTTCACGCGCAATCCGATCTACCTCGGCATGGTGTTCATGCTGATCGGCTTTCCGCTCGCGTTTGGGAATGTGTGGGGGATTCCGCTTGCGGCTGTGTTCATTCCGCTGATGAACAATCTGGTGATTCGACACGAAGAGACTTATCTGGAGAAAAAGTTTGGGGAGGCGTACACAGGCTACAAGTTCCGTGTGAGGCGGTGGGTGTAAATCCAAAAGACGGCGGCAAACCGTCTTTTATTTTTATCCTTGACATAGAATATACGTTCTATTATTATCGGGCAAAGGAAACGAACATGCCTAAAAGCAAAATTGAAGTCCTACCGTTAACGATGAAAAGATGGGATGATATGGTCTCTGTGTTTGGCGAGCATGGCGGGTATGCGGGATGCTGGTGCATGTTCTGGCGGCTGGATCGTTCGGATTTCAAAAAATTACGCGGCGGGGGAACAAGAGAAATCCTTCGTCAGATGACTGAAAAGAAACAGGAACCTGGGTTGATTACCTATGTGAATGGCAAGCCTGCTGGCTGGTGTTCGGTAGGTCCGCGTGAAAATTATCTGGCGCTCGAAAATTCTCGCATTCTCAAACGCGTGGACGAGAAGCCTGTCTGGTCCATCGTTTGCTTTTTTGTGGATAAATCCGTTCGCAAGCAGGGCTTGATGGCTGAGATGTTGCGCGGCGCGGTGGCATATGCAAAAAAGCATGGCGCAAAGATCGTCGAGGGCTATCCGATTGACATGCAAACCGAAAAACTGGCTGGGCAAAAACTAAACAGTTATGCGGGCTATATGGGAATTGCCTCCGCCTTCCGCGAGGTTGGGTTTGTGGAAGCGGGTCGCGCTTCTGAAACGCAATTGATCATGCGTTACAAAATCAAATAGGAGAATCACATGTCCATCCAAAAATCTGAAATCCAACTTGATGTGAACGGAAAGAAAGTCAACGCGTATCTCGCCGCGCCAGACAATGGCGGACCTAGCGTTCTCCTTCTCCACGCATGGTGGGGACTCAAACCGTTCTTCAAAGAGACGTGTGACCGACTCGCCGAGCAGGGGTTTACCGTGCTCGCGCCCGACTTGCGAGATGGTCAAATTGCGAAGACGATCGAGGAAGCCAAAGCGTTAATGGAAAAAAGCGACGGTCAACTCGTCGGCGATACGGTGATGGCGGCAAAGGATCATTTGCGCGGATTGACAAACGGCAAGATCGGCGTGGTTGGTTTTTCAATGGGCGGAGCATGGGCGTTGATCACTGCCGCGTACAAACCCGAACAAATTGCGGCTGTTGTCCTCTTCTACGGCAACGAAGGCATCGAGTATGGAAAGGTCACCGCCAAAGTGATGGGGCATTACAGCGACAACGACGAGTGGGAGCCGAACGAGTATGTGGAGAATACCTTCGCGGAGTTTAAAAAGGCAGGCGTGGACGCGACGCTTCACATCTACCCCGGGGTTGCCCACTGGTTCGTCGAGTCTGATCGCCCCGAATACGACTCCGCTTCCGCGCAGTTGGCGTGGGAACGGACGTTTGAGTTTCTGAAGCAGAACGTGAAATAAAAAGAGGAATTAGACTCAATCCAAAAAAACGGGACGCTGATTCACGCAGAAAACGTAGATTTTTCCTTTTTGAGTCAGCGTAATCAGCGTTGTCTGCGTCCAAAAGATTTTTGCCCTGTTACGTATAAAATCTATTCCCTATTTTGTGAATACGTATCGAGCAGGTCGTCATACTTCCCGGTGTTCATTTCCCAAATAGTTCTCAGTCTCTCCCAAGACCATAGATCTCCGCTGATGACGATTTTCAATTTGTCGTAATATCGCGCCAACGCAGGGTCGCTGATTTGATTCAGCCCGGTTTGCAGGGTTTCAATGTATCCATCCACCGGTCGGCGGGTGAAATGACCAATGCGCGGATTGGATTCGTCGTTTTTTATTCTTGCAAGCAGGGGGTCGTATAATGCCCAACTATCCACAATGTGGACATTGGGTCCCGCATAGTAGCCGACCATCCCAGCCGCTGTCACCACTCCCAGAGCAGGAACGGCAGGAATCCAATGAACAATGTCTGTACGCCTTTCCAATTGCGATGGCGCGAGATGAATTCATAGGCAAGCGCCGGCGCAAAAAACAGGAAGGAATCCATGCGATTCAAGGTTCCAAGCCCGGCAAGGCATGCCAGCGTCAGAAATCTCCGTCCGTCCGATGGTGTATCTTTCGTTCGTGTTCGACCATCGCATTTTAGATGGCGCTTCGGCGGATCACTTTTTGATGAAGGTGAAAGAAACGTTGGAAGAGTGGAGTTAGAACGAGGCAGGCAACTTTATTCCGCGTGAGGCGCCGATTGTTCCATCGTCGCCACGGGAAACGTAAAGTGAAATGTTGCGCCCCGGCCTGAATCGCTTTCGATCCAGATGTTGCCCCCGTGCCCTTGCACTGCGAGGCGGCAGAAGGCAAGTCCAATTCCAAGCCCGGGCTTGTTCGAGCCGCGCATGCGCGTGAATTTATCGAAAACGCGTTCCTGTTCCGCCGGCGGAATGCCGGGGCCGGTATCCCTTACCCACAGATGGACCCAACTGTCTTCGTGTAGCGCGCCAACCTGTATCTCGCCTTCGGTGGGGGTGAACTTGCTCGAATTTTCCACGAGGTTGATCAACACGCGCCGCGCCATATCCTCATCCACCCAAATGGACGGGAGGGAGGCGGGCAGGAGAGATTCGAGCTTCTGCCGGCGTCCATCCGCCACAGGTTGCATATCCACCACCGCCTGCTGGATGAGCGTCAGCGCATCCACAGGTTTTTGGTTGACCACAGGTTGACCCGACTCGAGGCGGTTCACGTCCAACAGCGAGTTGACGAGGCGTTGGATGCGCTCGGTGGAATTCTCGGCGATCTTGATGATAGCAAGCACAGTCTCGCGGTCTTTCTCCGGCACCATTGTGTACAAAATATCGAGGCTCGAAGAAATGTTCGCCAGCGGTGAGCGCAGGTCGTGATAGATCATCGAGGTAAGATCGCCGCGCAAACCATCCAATTCCTTGCGCTGGGTAATGTCGCGCAGGATCCACTGGATGGCGTCCGCTTCCTCGAACTCGATGCGCCGCGCGTGGACTTCGATGGGCACGTGCGCGTCATCCTCCCTGCTCAAGGATGATTCGTACGTGCACATGCGGTTCTCGCGCAGGGTTTCGAATTCCATCCCTGTTTTGTTCCAGTTCACCTCGTGAAGTTGGTCGATGCTCAGCGCGCGCAGAGTCTCGTCTGTGTAGCCGCTCAACAACACCGCCTGGCGGTTGGCTTCGAGCATCTTCCCTTCCCAATCGGTGATGACCATCGGATCGATGCTGTCTTCGAATAGCTCGCGGTAACGCTGGTGCGCGGCTTGCAGTTTCTCGAACAATTGCGCGTTCTGGATCGCCGACCCCGCCAAGCCGCCGATGCCCGCCATCACGAGCAACGCGTCGGGGTCGAAGGATTTCGCAACGGGGTTGACCGCCACAAGAACGCCGATCACACGCCCCTGCGAATGAATCGGAGCGACGAGCAGGGCGCGCATGTCGATGCCGCCGAATCGGTCTTCGTTGTGGAAATCCTTTTCATGGGCGAGATCGTTTGCCACCACGCCGCGCCCATCGCGCGCCGCATGACCCACAATGCCCACGCCCAGTGGAATTTGCCTGCCGAGGATCAATCCCGCGTTCTGCCCGGTTGCGGCGCGAAAGACAACGTGCTCGTCCTCGATCATGCCGAGCGCGGCGGTTTCCACCTGCAACGCTTGGATCGACTGGATGAGGATGCGTTTATGCAGATCTTCCATGCGAAGCGAAACGTTCATCGACGACGCGCCTTCGGCGAGGGCGGTCATCACGCGCGCCTGTCGCTGACTTTCGGTGTATAAGCGCGCGTTCAAAATGGCAATCCCTGCCTGGTCCGCAATGGCTTGCATCAGGTCGAGTTGTTCGGTGGTAAAAGCGTTGGGCGAAGTATGCACCAACGTGAGAACCCCCACTAATTTTTCGCGCGCCTGCAACGGCACGCAGATGGCAGATTTCACCCCGGTCTTATTCAGCGTATCGTCGGGGCGCATTAACCAGCGCTCGTCTTTGCTGGTATCGGGAACATACACGCCGCGCTTGTTGCGGATCACCCAGCCCGCCAGCCCGCGTTCCATCGTATCGCGCAATTGCTGGGTGGTATGCTCGTGGACTTGCGAACCGTACACAATGGTCGCGTCTACGGCTTTGCCTGAGTCGTCCAATACAACCACACTGCACCGTTCGCCGCCCACGTTCTGGATGGCTTCGTATAACACGCGCTGTAATACCGTGCGCAAATCGAGCGCGGTCGCCAACTCGCGGCTGACGTTGTAAAGCAGTTCAAGAAGAGCGCGCGTGCGATCTTGTTCGTTTTTCGACATACGTGTTGCCAAAGTATAGCACAATCCCTTACGGTACAATTGCCCCATGTCTCTCGACCTCGCGCGTATCCAAGCCCTCTGCTTCGATGTGGATGGCACCCTCAGCGACACCGATGATCTGTATAAGGAAAAAGTCCGGCGCTTCTTTCCCCAATTTCTATTTGGCAACCCCGACCATGCGGCGCGGCGCTTTGTGATGTGGGCGGAGGCGCCCGGCAACGCTCTGCTTGGGTTCGCCGACACGTTCGGCATCGACGATGCAATGGTGGCGGTCATCGATTGGATGTCGCGGCATCGGCGGCAGACTGCGAAAAAGTTTCTGCTTGTGCCCGGTGTGAACGAGATGCTGGCGCAACTCAAAGGGAAATATCCGATGTCGGTGGTCAGTGCGCGCGACGAAAAGGGGACGATGCGCTTTCTCGAGCAATTCGATCTCGTGAAATATTTCGACGCAATCGTGACGGGGCTTTCAGCCGAACACACAAAGCCTTACCCGGATCCCATTCTGCTTGCGGCAAAAAAAATGGGCGTGAAGCCTGAGGAATGCTTGATGATCGGCGATACCACCGTAGATATGCGCGCCGGCAAATCGGCGGGGGCGCAGACGGCGGGCGTGTTGTGCGGCTTTGGGGAAAAAGAGGAGTTGTTGCGCTTCGGCGCGGATGTGATCCTGGAAACGACAAGCGAACTTGCAAACAAATTAATTCAACTTACTTAACTCCGTAGCGCGAGACTGCGAAGCGTCTCGCGCTTCAGGCTGTTCTTGCGCAAGAGCGCATATTGCAGGTTAACAATTAAACTGAGCAATAACCCACAGACCCCGAAGGGGTCAAATGATTATAGTATTGAAGGATGTGTCAACACATTCAACCCCGAAGGGGTGTCAGAGGCTGCAAATTTATGTCATCTGTCGCCACGGCGCCACGCGACGCCTTCGGGGTTAGTGAAATTTTCGTCCAAGGCTAGAATCAGATCACCCCTTCGGGGTTTATCTCTTCATAATTGATTTCATTCGTAGCGCGACAACTTCACTCCATACCAGCATAGCCAACATAAAAATATAAAACGCCGCGCCTTTGAGCCAAAAGGTGGGAAGCGCCAGCGCAACCGTGATCCACGTGTAAGCGGATAAATTTTTCCAGCGCGAATCTTTTTGAAACGCAAAGCCAAGCAGGATCATCGCGGGCATGAGGGTGAGACCGAGGAGGACGAACGAGAGGTCATGCAAACGTCCGTGCCAGGTGGCGGGCGTGGAGCGCATCGTCGGGTCGGTGGTGAACGCGAGACCGGCGAGGGCAAGCCCGGCGAGAGTCAACGCGAGGGTGGCGGGATCGGTCAACGATGTGCGAGGCAGGCTGAGGCGGAGTCCGGAAGCGAAGACCGCCAGCATGAATCCGCTGAGGAGGAAAGTCGCGGTCATGATCCAGCCGAAGTCGCCGAGCGCGAGTCCGCTGGGCCAATCGAAGGTGGGAGCGTGAATCGGATGCCAGCCGATGGAAAGGAGAAAGTCGAATTTGAGGATGGTGAGGAGGGTAACAACCGTTGCGAAAAGAATCGGGCCGATCATGCCGACGCGCGCGGCGCGTTTGATCATCGCGTGAGGTACACCGCGAGAAGCGCAATCAGCCCGGGCAAGGCTTGAATATAGAGGATCGTTTTGCGCGTGGTGAGTCCGCCGTAGATGCCCGCAATGACGACGCAAGCTAAGAAGAAAATTTTGACCGAGGCGTTGCCGTCGAGCAGACCCCAGATCAAGCCTGCCGCGAGGAAGCCGTTATACAATCCTTGATTCGCGGCGAGTGAGGCGGAGGCTTTGGAATATTCGGGAGTCATCTTGAATGTTTTTCTGCCGAAGGGATGATCCCAGAAGAACATTTCGAGCGCGAGAAAACCGAGGTGCAACACGGCAACGAGAGCGACAAGAAGATTGGCGGCGAGGTTCATGAAAACTCCTTTTTGTGGTTGATGCGATTATACAGCACGGCTGTTCTCCCTTATAATCGGAAGTATGGCATACACATCCATTCTTGTTGAAACTCGCGGGCGCGTTGGGCTGGTCACGTTGAATCGTCCGCAGGCCTTGAACGCGTTGAACCACGCGCTGATGACCGAACTGATGGATGCGTTGGACGCCTTCGATAAAAACGAGGCGATCGGCGCGATGGTGATTACGGGTAGCGAGAAAGCCTTCGCCGCCGGGGCGGATATCAAAGAGATGGCGGATAAATCTGCCATGCAAATGACGCGCGAGGATCATATCGCCGTGTTTGGAAGGATTCGCGCGATCCGCAGGCCGGTGATCGCGGCGGTGTCGGGCTGGGCGCTGGGAGGCGGATTCGAGCTTGCGCTTTCGTGCGACATGATCGTCGCTTCGGATACCGCCAAGTTTGGTTTGCCTGAGATCACCCTGGGCGTTATCCCCGGGGCGGGGGGCACGCAACGACTCGTCCGCGTGGTGGGGAAAGCCCTCGCCATGGAAATGATCCTCAATGACCGCAAGATCAACGCGCAGGAAGCGCTTCATTTCGGATTGGTGAATCGAGTCGCGCCTGTGAGCGATTATCTCAACGACGCGTTGAAACTCGCCGAGGAGATCGCCGCGCGCGCGCCGTTGGCTGTCCGCGCGGCAAAGCAGGCGATCAGTTACTCGTATGAATCGTTCCTCAAGGATGGGCTTGCCGAGGAAAAACAGATTTTTTACAACTTGTTCAATTCAGAAGATCAAAAGGAAGGCATGAGCGCCTTCGCGGAGAAACGCAACCCGCAATGGAAGGGGAAATGAAATGGTGGACTATATCGAACTGAAAAATCTGTTTCAAGACCTGAACATTCCGGCGGAGAAACCGGTGATCGCGCACGCTTCACTCAAGCCGTTCGGGTATATTCAAGACGGCGCGGATGCGATTTTGCGCGCCCTGATGGGGACGTTCAATACCATCGTCATGCCCACGTTCACATATTATTCGATGGTTACGCCGCCGAACGGACCGCCCAATAATGGCATGATCTATGGCAAGCCCGATATCCCCAATGAAATGTCCACCACGTTCACGCCCAGCCTGCGCGCCGACCCGATGATGGGTATATTGTCCGAAGCGTTGCGCAATCATCAAGAGGCAAAACGATCGTCGCATCCCATTCTTTCGTTTGCAGGCATTCATGCCGACGAGATCCTGAACACTCAATTGCGCGACGATCCGCTGGCGCCGGTCGGCGCGTTGATGGAGCGCGATGGTTGGGTCATCCTCATCAATGAAAACCACGCCTCCAACACGAGCATCCACTACGCGGAGAAACTTGCAGGGCGAAAGCAGTTCATCCGCTGGGCGTTGGTCGGCGATCGCACAGTGGAATGTCACAACTATCCCGGCGATTCGGGCGGGTTCGGCGCCATCGCGTCACACCTCAAAGAGGACACGGTCCGCGTGGAGTTGGATAAGTCCTTTGTGGAAGCCATACCGATCAAGCGTGTTATCGATGTGGCGATGGCTTTAATTAAAAACGATCCGCTCGCCTTGTTGTGCGAGCGGGATGATTGTTTGATGTGTAACGCCGTGCGGGGAAAATACGCTATGGGGTGAAATCACAATTCGCTGATCGAATGAACCCATTTCAATTTCAGGTCTTTGCGACAACGGTTGGCGAGCCGCTCGTCTGCCGTCCAAAAGTCAGCAACCAGTTTTTCAGCCAACGCCATATAAAAAGCATCATACGCTTTCGATTGACCAAGTTTGCCAGCCCATTCGAGCGCGCGCAGGCTGAGCTCTTCGTCTTCATCCATGATTTCAAAGCGCAAGGCGTGGATGTCTCGCAAGGCTTGTTCTGCATCTTCCGAAGACATTTCTTTTATGACCACCCGCTGACGGATTGCCGTTGCGGTTTCGCTCAGCCACAAACGCGGCGCGCACGGGGTAATTTGTTCACGATCAACACGATCCCAGAATTGCGAAAGGCTGTCGGTCATCCTCGTGATCGTATTGACGGCGATGTTAGCGTCCACGACCCAGTAGTTCATTCACCCTCTCCTCTCGCGCTTGTTCCAAGAGTTTGACTGAATCGGTAAGCGGCTTTCCCTTGCGGCGTTTCAAAATACGCGCGCTCAATTCGCGGGCGCGCTCTAAGGCAAGCGCGCGCTCCTTGCGCGCATCAGTGTCTTCGCGCAAACCCGCAGTGACATATTCCCGCACCAGATCGCTCACACTGCGATGCTTTTGCGCGGCGAGACGTTCCAACGCTTCGCGCTGGCGTCGTTCCAACAAAAGATTCACTCGTTGCAAGTTTTGCATTCTGGCTCCTTCCCCGCATTATACACACCCACATGCGCATACGTCAAACCGCCCTACTGAAACGTGATCTCCTCCACGCGCCAGCTTTCTTCGCCGATCAACTTCTTGAGGCGGTCGAGCATTTCTGGGCAGACGCGCGTGGTGTCGTTGGGGAAGTCAATCAAGTGACCTGACCCGTTCTCGAAAATCTGAAAACTGAATCGGTCGCGCCCGTGGAATGAGATCAGCGTGCCATAGATGGTTTTGATCCTGCGTCGGTCGCGTTCCTTGTCGCCCGTCGAGCGCAGCATCACCGTGACTTGCTTCGGCGGATGTTTCTGGTCTTCCTCTTTGACCAGCGTGGTGTAAATGGATTTGAGGGATGTGACAACCGCTTCGCGCGCCGCGTCATCTTGGTCGCCCGTCTCATCTTGACTCTCAACTTGAGCAGTCATCGCTTCGACGCGCGGCGGCGTGACTTCATCACTCTTCTTGAACTTCGGCTCAGGCTTGGACGCAATCGCGCCCTCTTCGAATGAGGGCTGCCATTCATTGTCCCAGCCATCGGGGAAGTTATCGGGTGGCGGAGGTTCGCTGTAGAGCGAGATACTATCTCGCCCTACTTCATAAGCAGGCGTGGATTCGGCAACTTGAGGAACCATCACTGGAGGCGGCGTCTGCTTTTGTTGCGCCATCGGCTTCGGTTGCGTGGACTTGATGTTGAGCGGCGTGACAGGAGTCGGCTTGGGTTGTGGAGTCGCTTGCGAGGGCGAAGCAGGCTGACCCTGAGAGAGAGGCGGCTTCGCGCTGAGCGGAGACGAAGCGTCATCCAATGATTCGAGAATCTTGATCTCCGTCCGCACCGCATCCACTAAAATTTTTGGCGGCGTGGAGTTTCCATCCACTTTGCCTTCGACGATCACGATCTGACCAACGGTGAGTTGCTCGCGCGTTTTCTCCCACGTGCGCGGGAAGAGCACGAGTTCGATGTTGCCTTGAATATCTTCGAGCGTGACGAAACCCATCGGCTTGTTGGTCTTGGTCATGTACGGGCGGACGTTGGTGATGAGACCCGCCACGCGGACTTTTTCTTCGTGCGAGGCTTCGCCGAGTTGACCCGAAAAATAACTGACGATCTGCGCGAACGTTTTTTGATACGGCGTGAGCGGATGATCGGAAATATATAAGCCGATGAGTTCGCGCTCCCAGTTGAGCATCTCGCGTTTATCAACATTATTGACTTCGGGCAATGTGATTTCCTCGACGACGCCCGTTGTTGTGCCGAAGAGACTCATCTGCCCCGCATCTGCCGCGCGGAAGTGCGCATTGCTGATCGAAACGATTCGATCGAGCGAGGCGAGCAACGCGGCGCGGTTGCCGAACGCGTCCATCGAACCGACTTTGATGAGACATTCGAGGGCGCGTTTTCCAACCGCGCGAAGATCGACGCGCCGCGCAAACTCGTTGAGGTCTTTGAACGTCCCGTTTTGGTCGCGCTCTTTGAGAATTAATTCGACCGCGCCTTGCCCCACATTTTTTACCGCGCCTAACCCGAAACGGATGCTGGGTTTTTCTTGCCCTGAACTCGTTGAAGGGTTTTCAATTTCAAAATCCCAGCCCGAAGCATTGATGTCAATCGGCAGAACCGGCACACCCATGCTCTTCGCGTCTGAAATATAGAAGGCGACTTTCTCGGTCTGTCCCGCAGACGCCGAAAGCAACGCGGTCATGTATTCGGTTGGATAATTGGCTTTGAGATAGGCGGTCTGCACGGCGATGACGCCGTAGTCTGCCGCATGAGATTTGTTGAATCCATAACGCGCAAACTCTTCCCAATCGCTGTAAATGGATTCGGCAACGCTTTGTTCCATCCCCTGCTTCACCGCGCCCGTGACAAATTTGTTGCGATGTTTATCAATATCTTGTTTGATCTTCTTCGAGATCGCTTTGCGCAATTCATCCGATTCAGATGGCGTGTATCCCGCGAGTTCGACGGCGGCACGCATCAATTGTTCTTGATAAACGGGGATTCCGAATGTATCTTGGAAGATTGGTTGCAATGAGGGGTGACGATATTCCACGTCCGCTTCGCCGTGCATACGCGCGATGTAATCGGGGATGAACGCCATCGGACCTGGGCGATACAACGCGACCATGGCGATGATGTTGTCCAGCGTCTTCGGCTTCATCTGGACGATCCAGCGCGTCATGCCGCCGCCTTCCACTTGGAACAAGCCAGCGGTCTGCCCCGCGCCCATGATCTCAAACGATTTCGGATCGTCGAGCGGAATGTTGTTCAAATCCAATTTCACGCCGTGACGTTTCTCGATCAAATCGCACGCCTTCGCCATGACGCTCAACGTGATAAGCCCGAGGAAGTCCACTTTCAACATACCGAGCGAATCGAGAATGCCCATCTCGAACTGCGTCACCGTTTTGATCGGCGTCTCTTCCGAGCCAGAGGTCGGGCGATGCAACGGCAGGTATTCGATCATCGGCTTATCAGAGATGACCACGCCCGCCGCGTGAGTCCCTGCGTTGCGCACGGTCCCTTCCATGCGGGCGGCGGTGTCAATCAATTCACGCAGATGCGGTTGTTCGTTATAGATCTTTTTGAAATCGGGGATCGCGAGCGCGTCTTCCATTGTGGTGTTGCGACCCGAAACGAACGGCACAAGTTTTGCAACACGATCCACTTCAGGCAATGGGATGTCCATCACACGCGCCACGTCGCGCAACGCGGCTTTCGTTCCCATCGTCCCAAACGTGATGATCTGCGCGACCTTATCGCTCCCATATTTGCGCGATGTGTATTCAAGCATTTCCGAGCGGCGGTCGTCACGAAAATCCAAATCAATATCGGGCATCGAGATGCGCCCAGGGTTCAAGAAGCGCTCGAACAGCAGATCATGTTGAAGCGGGTCAACGACCGTGATCTCCAACACATACGCGACGATCGAACCCGCGGCAGATCCGCGCGCGTTGTACCAAATCCCATTTTCACGCGCGTGACGACACAAATCCCAGACGATGAGGAAGTAGGCGTCGAATCCCATTTTGTTGACGACGCCCAACTCATACTCGATTCTCTCGCGGACTTTGGAACTGGTCGCCGACTCCCCATACCTTTTCCTCGCCCCGTCCTCGCAGAGGTGACGGAGATAACTTGCCACCGTAAACCCATCAGGGACGGGAAACTCGGGCAAGTGATAGCCCTTGAACGATAAGTCCACATTACAGCGTTCGGCGATGAGGAGCGTGTTACTCAACGACTCGGGCACCTCAGCAAAGAGTCGACTCATCTCCTCGGGCGTGCGGAGGTAGTATGAGTCGTCGCTCATGCGCATCCGCTCGGGGTCCGAAAGAAGCGACTGGGTTTGGATCGCCAGCATAATATCCTGCAAACGGGCGTCATCCTGATTGATGTAATGCACGTCGTTCGTCGCGATGTAGTTCGCCGAATACTTCATCCCCATCTCGAGCAGTTTTTTGTTTAAGTCGGTGATCTCTTTGATGTTGTGCTGTTGCAGTTCGATGAAAAAGTTATCGCGCCCGAAGACGTCGTAATACCAATTCATCCGCTTGACGGCTTCCTCGTGATTCCCATCCAACAGCAAGCGCGGAATCTCAGCCGACATGCACCCCGACGTAGCAATGATTCCCTCGGAATGTTTGGCTAACAGGTCATGGTCAATGCGAGGATAGTAATAGAAGCCGTCGAGTTGCGCGGCGGAGGAAATCTTGAGCAGGTTTTTGTAACCTGTTTCATTTTCAGCGAGCAACAACAAGTGAGAGGAGGTTCTATCGAGTTTCGAATCGCGGTCTTGCATCGTCCGCGCCGCCATGTACGCTTCCACGCCGATGATCGGTTTGATCCCCTCGTTCGTCGCGGCTTTGTAAAAATCCATCACCCCGAACATCGTGCCGTGATCGGTGATCGCCACCGCAGGCATCTCCAACTCCTTCACGCGCTTGACGAGTTTCTTGATGTTCGAGAAGCCGTCGAGCAGGGAGTATTCGGTGTGAACGTGGAGGTGGGTGAAGGACATGAGAGCAGAGGATTGGAGGATTAGAGGACTAGAGAATTGGGGTTGAGGGTATTATAGCACGGGTGTTCGAGGACAGAAAGATAATTAGGGCAATCGCATTTGGATTTTTTGTCCGCTAATCCTCACGAATTCACGCTAACCTTTCTCGGAAAAATTCGCGCAGATTAGCGGATTCGAAGGCAAAACACCGTGTTTTGAGCCTCGAGATTTTCAAATGCGATTACCCTAGAAAGATAATAGGCTTAAAATTACCATTACGACTAATTTAACTACCTACCAGTCGCAACCCAGACTGAAACATTTTGGTAGCTAGTTGGGCTTGCGAAAAAAAAAATATGCGTATAATCCTTAAAAGTTAAACAGTGGAGGGTAATTAACCAACACTCCTCCTATAACATAAAGTACGTGTTTTGCCAGTCTTTGTTCCAAAACCAATTAAGCGGTGGCTGAAAGTGTAGAACAAAGGAAGAGTTTGCGAACAGTGAACCACTTATAACCATACAACATTGGTTTAGAAGGGTTTTATGAACAGTTCAAAAACAGCAATGGTTATTCGAGTTTTGGCAGGGGCAATATTTTCGTTTTCTCTAATTCTATCAAGTTGTCAATTCCCCGGGGCTTCAGAGCTTACTGGAATTACACCTACCCAAACAATACCATCACCAACACCTAGAATCTGTCCAGATGTAAGCCTAGAGAACCTCGACCAACTTGAACTTACCCCATCGTTTATTGTGGTCCTTTTTGATCCCAATACAACAGATGCGGCAACTCTAGAGTATTTATCTGGTGATAAAACCGGGGATGCGCTAGATTATATTGGCAACGTACTTCCAAAAATCCTCGGTACAGGCAGCCAATTCTCAATCTTCTCGTTGGGCTTCAGAAGTTATGAGGCGGCGAAACTGGATAGATATTCTTCAAAAATAACGAATGCACCTGAACTCGTAGCAACTCCAAGACCATATACAACATTAACTGCAGTTCCAACCCCAACAACATCGGACGCTGTTCTTCAGCATCAGGAAGCTAAAAATCAATATAACGCCACCTCAACCGCTCATTTTGCGACAGCCACCCAACTGGCGTTTGAAGATCTTTGCCATAAAACTTCTTACGACGACCAATACAAAGCCACCGCCACACAATGGAGCATCACCCAGCAGGCGGAGGCCGCAGAAATAGCAACTCAGGTCGAATCCGCAAGACTCGAAAGAGAAACCAAGGTGGCTGTGCTAGAGACCCCCTTCGCGCCTAATAACGTGTACGAAGGGCTTTCGCATGTAACAATTGATTTTGAAAATCAATGCAAAAATTATGACCGATGCATTCTGTTGATTTTCGATAATCTCACCGACTGGAGAGGTGAAACTCCAGATTACCTGCACATTAATTTAGAAAATGTCGAGGTTATTTCCGTGTTGGCTCAGTGCGAAGATATTATTCAGCCTAGTTGCAAAGAGATCCAGGATAAATGGACACCTCTTTTCGAGTCCTATGGCGTCAAATCAGTAGAATATCTTAATGGAGAAAGGCTTGAAGCATTTCTCCTAAACTACTTTGGAGGTAAATAACCATGGCTGAGATCTTTTACAACTTGTTGAACTCCCAAGCTTTTTGGGTAGTTATGGCGGTGTGGCTGATCATTTGTATCGCGTGGACCGAGAGATGGCGGCCTGTTTTTGAACGACTGGGCAAGATTGTGATTAAACCAGTGATCTTCCAGGAAGACCCTGAACCTAATAATGTTCCTTTTTATCCTCGAAAATTTCTCGAAGATGTTGCTAATGGCTTTCGAGATACCCTCAAACAACCATTCACTGACTTAATAAAGGTTGTTTCCAGATGGTTCATCAATCTCACTGGACTCATTTATTCCAAAGATCATCCATTTAGAACACTGGGATACTTGATACTGCTCGCCTGCTTCTTATTCTTCGTTCTTGCGGATGCTATTGCAGTAGCAAACACCTTGGTTGTATTAGATTTATGGGCAGGCGAACTCCCAGAAATACTCGGAAGATTTGACTTGGCTGTATTTGGCGGCTCGTTACTTGCCTTGATCATCGGCATGGCGCTCGTATTTGAAATTCGAAGCTCTTCCAGCGAATTCAGCCCCTGGTCTGAAAGAGATAGGCAGACAAGAGCCCTTGCACAAGGTGTGGCATTACTAGTAACTTTGCTTTCTTTGCTCACATTAATTGCTTGGGCGCTCTTCCGTTTGATCGAATTAGGAAGGCTTGATTCCAGCCCGTTTCTCGATGGCTTGCTAAACTGGGTTTTGTTTGGGTTGGTACCGATCAACAGCGCGCTCGCCGCCGCGATCACCTTCTTAGAATCTATCAGAGGTATTCTAGTTTTATTTGTCGTGGTTGGCTGGGCTCTAATCGGAGTGTTATATATTGTTAATTACCTTGCCACCATTTTAGGATCCATCCTGCCGTTTTTTGTTGACATCCTCTATCGGATAGTCTATATCGCAATAGATTTATTGCAATGGGTTATTACTACGCCTATTCAAGCGATATTTTTACCATTTAGGTGGATCGCTGGTTCAATGTCTGGGTCTTCGAAAGAAGATGATGGTAGTGATGAAAAAGAAAAGCCACATTCAACAAAACAAACTGTCAAGAAAGACAGTAATTAATCTGAATACATTTTGTTTTTTCCATTCGTTCAGAATGTAGGTTGTAAAGATTTGTAAATATACCAACAGTTTAGATAATGCAACTTTAAGCAACTCAGGAGAGGAAATTATGAAAGCCGCATGGCTTGTTCGCTGGATGGTGTGTACTTCTATTTTGCTTTCCTCCTGTGGAGGAGGGAATGGCGCAACCGCAACATCCTCAATAACACCTACTCCAACATCAACACCTCCCATTATAGAAGTTACTCCCCCACCAACTGATGTTACGCTCAACTTAAAGCCTGTTGTAGCCACGCCAGAATCAACAGGGGTGCAATTTTTAATAGATAACTCTAATTCCATTAGACAGGATTGTGGCGAAGTTGACGGTAGACGATTCGACTTTGTTAACTATATGCTAGATATCTTGCGTACAACTCCCGAGCCACTTGCTGATAACCTACACGTCGGAGTTAGTAGTTTTGGGAATGTTAATAACAATGGCTATATATCACTAATTCCCCCTCAAGTAGTGAATCCGGGATACCCACGAGTTGACAAATTAACCGTTACAGGCGACTCGCAAAATTACAGCACTGCAATTCAAAACGCTGTAAACGACATAAATGAACAATCTGTAATTATTAAATATTTGGTCATCCTTACAGACGGAGGGTTTTGGAAGGAAAGCCCTACAGCAGTGTTGGAAAAACTTAACAAAATAACCGAAAACAAAGACTTAATAGTACTTGTGGGTTTAATTTGCCCAGAAATACCGTCTATTCAGAGCGATATTGCTAAGTGGCAAACAAATATTAATGGAGTCCAAGGCTCGGTATATGTTTTCAGTAGTGTTGAAGATGCGGGCAGGTACCTTTTAGACTATTTGAAACCTTTTCTTCCTTATAGCTTGGCGATTTCATCTACAAATTATCTAGACGCAATAACAATACCTGGGGGGTATACGGGATCTTTCTTCCGATATTGGAATAAAGACATCAATTCACATCTGAGTATCAAAGAAACTATCACTGGCGACTTTTGGGATGTAACCCAGGTGCAATCCGACCATTCTTTTCAGCCAACGAATGGGTGCTTGCAATACAGTTTATTATTTCCAAACCCTGGAAATCATTGGTTGTTATTTATTCAAGCGCACACATTCGAAGATTTAAAATTAATATTAAGCACCGAAAACAGGCAACCACTTGAGATTGTAAATAATCAGACAAGGGTTTTTAACTTCCAAATCAAAGACGATGTGTTATCAGAATATGATTTACGAAACTGGAAAGACTGTTTCCAGGTAGATATAGTCGGACCAAATGGGTCTTCCGTCCCAATATCAAATGGTAATTTCAGTTTCATGCAGAGTATCGACTTCGACACTATTCAGGGACAAGCGCAGTGGTTCCCACAACCATTTCCGAATCCCGTACCCATTGATATAAAAATCAGATTCAAATCTAAGAACCACAACAACCCGGCATGGGAGGTTAAATATCCATTGCCAATCAAATTTGAACCTGTGTTTTCTCCTCCCAATCAAACGCTGTTAACCAACAATAATACTCCAGAAGCAACTGAAGTAATCTTGGCATTTCACAATGTCGCTTCTCAACCAAGAATATTTCTAGTTAGTGATTTGAGTTACGACCAGCTGATTGATCTTGGAAACAAAGTTTCAAATCAGGCGACTTTTCAACAGGTAAATTTCATGGTTAAGGGAGAGGCTTCTGAGCTGAGTTTTTCACAACCGTGCCATCTCTCACAAGGTGTTCCAAATCAATATAGCTGTATGAAATATGAGCAAAGCCTTCCATTAACATATACGTATACGCTCCAAACGTTCAAACACATCGTTGAATACTATCGTTTTAACAGGCTGATTTTTATATGGAAGGAATCGATAACAACCAAAGCAAAAGCATGGGAATGCTGGATAGGCACTAATACAATAAACTGCGACGGCAATATCACTGTACCTGACATTGTTCCAAAATAATAACTTGACCTGATACCTAAATGAGGTAAAAAACATGGACAACCTTCCGATTCCAAATATGCGCTCTAGTTGGGTAGCCGCATTAATCAACACTATATTTATGTTTCTTATTTATTACCTTTGTCTCTTTGGCACATTATTGAAAGAATACAGAGATCATTTCGATCATGACAGGTCGTTTGATAAGAGTGCGGAACAGCTTGCTATATGGGTTGACGTTCCGCGTTACTTTTATGCAGCAGGACCAGCAACAGTGCACGTACATGTAAAAAACGAAAGCAAGAAGCCATATAATGATGTAAAAGTATATCTCATAACCCGAGCTGATCCCAAAGTTCCCACTCTATTAATACCGAATGTTTTTAATGCAGATGTGTATTCCAGTCTTGTAGAATTTCCAATTATCGAACCACTATCAACTGCAAATGGGCGAGTATCGTTTATTACACAAGCAAATACCAGCATAACCAGCGTTTTACTGAAAGTAGGAGATGATGAGCCTCAACAGCTTTTTGCGGAGGCTGAAATACCATTTGTCGAATCGGGACCCAGAGCTCTTCAAATTGACTTTCTGGAACATGTTTTGCTACCTCCCTGGTCAAATGGCTTCATATTGACGTTAATTTTACTTTCAACGTTTTTAATACGAACCGATAAGGAAGCAAAGGATGAAGAAAAGATTTTCAATCCTGAAAACAAGTATCTTCCTACTCCTGTTTGGTGTAATGAATTTATAAATGACTATAAAAGATCATCTGCTGTTTTCGCGATTATGATTTTTATTACATTTACCATCTACCTGCTACTCGGGTCTATTGATGCAGTATTTCCGATTGCAGGAATAATTTTATTTACATGGTTAGTCATCAAGAGAGTACGACAAAAATCAGAACTGCAGTCAAAATTCTCATCCTCAACAATAATTCTTCTGGGATTTATCTCTGTAGCTTTGGCAGTATTTCTGGTTTTCTTTAATCCAAGGATTTTCATATCTGCTCTTGGAAAGGTTCTTTGGATATTATTAGGAATTGAGGGACTTTTAGTGTTTATTTGGTACTATAGTAGGCAGTTTGCTTCCGAAACAGATTCACAATTATCTGATACGGATGGGAAGAATGAGACGGAGCATGTCCGACATTCAAATGAACCAAAGGGCAAGAAAGAGCACTCGAAAAACATGTCAAAAAAATAGAATGTTTTTCATTTTCTTGTGTTTTATGCAATGACTTCCTTAGCGTCAACAAAAAATCCTCCTTACGGAGGATTTTCATGTGAGCGCGGAGGGGATCGAACCCTCAACAAACGGCTTAAAAGGCCGCTGCTCTGCCATTGAGCTACGCGCCCGCGTATCGAGCGAAGGGCATTCTAACACGACGGAAAGTGAGCGTCAACAAATTTTTACCGCGAAGGCTTGCATTGAGCTTGTCGAAATGGCGCTAAGTAACTATCTCAAAACTCTTTGAGGGCATATAATTTCAGTGCCAACAAAGGAAACCCAACGATGAAGAAAAAGACGCCACTACCCACTATCTGGGAGGTTCCCGATGAATTATGGAAGCGCATGGAACCGCTCATCTTGGAATTTGACCCACCCAAAGAAACGGGCAGACCGCGCATCCATCCGCGCAATGTTTTGGATGCCTTGATTTTTCGGATGCGCACGGGGTGTCAATGGAATCACATTCCACGCGTGTATGGCGATGATTCTACAATTCATCGAACGTTCCAACATTGGGTGGAAATCGATTTGTTTCCCAAGCTTTGGGCATTGTTGCTGGAGGAATGTGAAGAACTGGGGCTGGTGGATTGGGAATGGCAAGCCGCGGATGGCACGCTGGGCAAGGCTCGTTCGGGAGGCGATGAAATTGGAGCCAACCCGACAGATCGAGGCAAAAACGGCTCGAAAAAGAGCCTTTTGACGGATCGGTTGGGCGGGCCGCTTGCGATTATTGTCGCGGGGGCAAATGTTCACGATACGAAGTTGTTGGACAAAACGATTGAAGCCATTGTGGTGGAACGACCGAAAGTAACGAAAGCAAAGCCTCAACATCTTTGTTTGGACAAAGGCTATGACAACCCAACAGGCAAGGCGGCGATAGAGAAGCACCGCTATACGGGGCATGTTCGCCGTATTGGTGAAGAGAAGTTGAGCAGGGGTAAAAAAAGCATCCTGCTCGACGATGGGTGGTGGAAAGAACGTTAGCATGGTTATCCAAGTGTCGCGGCTTGTTGATCCGTTACGAAAAGAAAGCGAAAAACTATCTCGCCCTGCTTCAGTTTGCCTGCGCTATGCTTTGGTTTCGCAGATTGGCTCAGAATGCCTTTTGAGATAATTTCTAAGAACGCAAAGATTTAATTGGTTTTCTTAGTGAACTTCGCGGGCTTAGCGGTTAACTTCCCAAATGTAAGACATTCAAAATATAATGCGTCCATCAAGCAAGAGGTAACCATGGCTGACTTATTACATGTAGACGAACAGAATTTTCAAACCGAAGTGATGAACGCCAGCGAACCCGTGCTGGTTGATTTTAGCGCGGTCTGGTGCCAGCCGTGCAAAATGCTCGACCCTGTGGTCAAGCAACTGGCTGGCGAATGGGATGGCAAGGTCAAAGTGGTAAAAATTGACGCCGACGAGAATCCTAACCTTGTGATGCAGTTCGGCGTGATGGGCATCCCCACCCTGTTATTCATGAAGAACGGCGAGATCAAGGAGCGCATCACTGGCTTCATGCCGAAAGAGAAATTGGTGGCGCGGTTTAGCCCGCACTTTAACTAAAAACCTTTTCACCGCCAAGGGCGCGAAGAACGCAAAGAAATAAAAACCTTTGTGTACTTCGTGCCTTCGTGTTTAAAACTACTTCCGCATCAACTGATCGAGTTCGGCAAGATCCACGCGGGAACTCAGATCGAAACTCATCGGGGAAACGGAGATCATCCTCTTTTTTCTCAGAACGTACACATCCGTATCTTCGGGTTCGCGGTCGAAATCTCCATTCGCGCGGTAGCCAACTGTGCCGGGCTCATCCCATGACGCGCGCTCGGCGGGAGTCGGCTCGTAATACCGCTGGCGGGATACGCGAGTCAATTGCCAGGGGGTATCTGGCGCGGCATCGGAGGGGATTTCCACCTTGAGCAAATCCACATCAAAAGGAAACTTCTTTTCCAATAACATGCGGCCAAACTTCGCGGCAAACTGCGCGGCAATTGGGAATTCCACATCGGTGGAGTATGAAAGATGATATTTCGAATCGGTCTCCAGTGAGATTGCCATCGAAGGGATTCCCAGCGAGGCGGCTTCGAGCGCCGCGCCCACCGTCCCTGAGATGGTCACGCCCGACGCGACATTTTCGCCGTAATTGATCCCCGAAACGACCAGATCAGGCTTGCGTTTCATTACATCATAAATTCCGTGGAGGACCGCCTGCGCGGGACTCCCGCCCACCGCGAACACGCTCCATTCCTGACCGTTGACCTGCACGCGCTCCTCGCGAATGATCCCATCGGACGTGTTGGGCAGACTGCGCCCCATGCCGGTGCATTGGTCGCGCGGCGCGGTCACAGTGACAAACCCAACGTCCGAAAGAGAAGCGGCGGCCGCCCACAAGCCGGGCGAGCGAATCCCGTCGTCGTTGGTTAAGAGAATTTGTGGTTTTGTGGTTGACATGAATCTTCCTACTTTCACGTTGCAAATAAAAAGGAGCGGGTAACCGCTCCTCATCATCATGGCGCCCTCGGCGCGACTCGAACACGCGACCTATTGCTCCGCAAGCAAGCGCTCTAATCCACTGAGCTACGAGGGCATTTGGCAGGCGGGGATTTTAATTCAGAAACGGAGGCTGGTCAAGTTAATCGCTACGAACGCCAATCTGCCGGGGAGAACTCATTGCTATGAACCAGTTTCAGGAATTCGGGAACAATTCCGGGATCGAATAATTTCCCGGTTTGTTCTTTGATGTATTCGATGGCTTTCTGCTTTGTCCATGCGTTCCGATATGGGCGTTCGGAGATCAGGACATCGTATACATCGGCAATGGAAAATACCCGCGCCGAAAAGGGAATTTGCTCGCCCTTGAGATTATCTGGGTAGCCGGTGCCGTCCCACCGTTCATGATGCCAGTGTGGAATATCGAGCGCGGGAGATAGATAGTTGATCGGGGTTAGTAATTCCACGGCAACGACGGGATGTTTGCGCATGATGCTCCACTCATCTTCTGTGAGCGGACCGGGCTTGAGGAGAATGTCATCAGGAATGGCGACCTTGCCAATATCATGGAGGATGGCGCCGCGGCGAATATGGATCAACTCTTCCTTTGCCACGCCCAAGGCAAGCGCAAGTTGCACTGTCATATCTGCCACCCGACGGGTGCGTCCTTCAGTTTCCCGATCCCGAAAGTCCAGGGTGCGCAACCAGCCCTCGATGGTCGAATCGTATGCCATGCCCAGTTCCGCATTGGATTTTTGCAGATTCTCGAACAAAATAGCATTGTCGATGGCTATGGCGCCCCTCCCCGCAAGAATGTCGAGAAATTCAAGCCATGGCGCGTCCGGATTTAGAATCGAGGAATGAAATACCTCCAGCACGCCAAGAATGCGCCCCTTTGTGATAAGCGGCGAGCCCATGTAGGAGACAAATTTTTCACCTTGTAGATAGGATGGCAGGTCGCCGCCCTGCGCGTTCCCGGTGATGTTTGGGTAGTGGATACGTTTTCTTTCCAGCGCTACTTGCCCCGCGTATCCGGTCCCAAGTTTGAGAAAGACTGATGGGTGAGTATTTGACCGGAAGCCACTCGATGCCGCCAGGGTGAGCAGGTTGGTTTCAGAATTCATCAGCAGGAGGGTGGAAGCATCCGCGGGCAGGAGGGTGTTTGCTTGCTCAAGCAGGAGGGGGAGGAGCAGGTTCAAGTCGAGGTTGGAGGCGATGGCGAGATCGATACTTCGCAATCCCGTCATCCGCTGCGACTGTTGCCGCATTCTCAATTCAGATTGTTTGTATTTTGTGATGTCTCGCGAAAACAGGATCTGTTGGGAGGGGGAAAGGCAGGTTAAGCGTCCGTCGAACCAAAATTTCTGGCCATCAAACGTGGTTAGTGAGAACTCAAAGGGAAGGGTATGACCGCTTTGATAAAATTCCTTAAGCCCGCCTGGGTGGTTTCTTGAGGGAAGCAGTTCGCCTATTCGCTGGTAATGAAATTCCCCTGAAAATTTTTCAGCCAGGTGAGGGGCGGTCAACTTGTAATCTAAGATGTTCCCGCGAGCGTCTAGAATTACAACCAGATCGGCGGATGATTTGAGAATCGATTCGAGCAGGGAATCTGCCGGACGCGCTGTGAATTGATTGTTCATCAGGCATTAAAATAAAAACACGGCGGACGCGGGGCACAGTGAATCCCTTGTCACCATGCCCCCCAATTCCACCGCGTCACCCAAGGTGAGCCAGTTTGGTTAGGCACCTTGCAGCGCCTGGTTTACCTGTTGGGCAAAATCAGCCAGATCTTCAGCCCGTATCGATTTAATGATGGATGCTTCGCGATCGGACAAGGCAAAGGGTTGTCCCAGGTATCCGTTCGCGAGCGCCTCCTCGGGTGTTTTGAGGAGCGTTTCTCGAAATTGTCCGCTGACTACAGCCGCGGCAAATAAGCGATGGAGTCCCGCGCGTTTGACAGACTGCTGGCGATAGCCCAGGGATGGTTTTTTGTAAGTGTCAAAGGTGAGCAATGCCATGATGTTCTCCTACTTCCAAGTTAACAGCCTATCGCCCACCGGTGCAACCGTCGGCAGGAGATCGTCGTCCGCCGGTGCAACCGTCGGCAGGGGATCGGCGTCCGCCAGTGCAACCGTCAGCAGGAGATCGGCGTCCGCCAGTGCAACCGTCAGCAGGAGATCGGCGTCCGCCAGTGCAACCATCGGCAGGTGTATGCAGGGAGAATTTGTTGTTCATGGGATGTTTCCTCTTTCTTTCAAATTTTTTCCCATGATACTCGCCCCCAGGCTACAAAACAGGCTACAAAATCAGTATAGACAAATCTGAAGTATTACATAGTTAATTCGATGTAAATTTTGTCAAAATCTTCAGAAGGAGACAACCCTAACTCGTTCATTAGCAAGGTTTTGTACTCATGATACCGATGCACAATAGCCCCGCGGTCACCTATCGCCGCGTATGCCCGCAATTCGATCTGACAAATCGCTTCATTGTAACGATCCTGTTCAACTGCTTTCTTGCAAGTGGCAAGACATTCCTGAAATTGGTTGGTATCCAGATATAGTTGCGCAAGCTCATCTAAAACAGAACGATAGATACGTCCCAACCGCTCCCGCTCGATCAGGACCCAATCCGCGTCGAGATCAGCAAGAAATGGACCTTCCACCAATTCTGCCGCTTTGCGATATAGCCCGATTCGCTCGATCAAATCCTGGGTTTGATAGACTTTCTTCAGGAAGGACTCGAATGCGTCTACATCATACTCATAGTCCATCGCGCGATTGAATCGGTAATATTCATCCTCAAACAGGATCGCATTTCGTCCCACAGCGCGACGAAGCCAATAAATACCGTGCTTGAACTTTGTTCGTATAGCGTCTGGATCATCGATATCGGGCCATAAAATCTCAGCCACTTGTTCTTTTGTGACCGGTTCCTGGTTGTATAAGAAATAAAAGAACAAATCTCGAACCGATTGTGTGCGCCAATCGGAAACGTTAACCGCCCTGCCGCTAACAACAACTTCGGCGCGCCCTAATGCCTTGATTTTAATGCTAGCAGTGGGCATTTGAATAGTTTGAGCAAACCTGCGCAGAATCCTGCGCACAGATGGTAACCTCTCGCTTAATATTCGGGAATTTTCAAACAATCTGCTAAATTGGCGTCCAATAGTAGTGTCCGTTTGCAGTAACGCAAGCCAAGACGAAGCCTGGTGCAAGGCAACCAGCAAGGCATGTTGCAAGTGGTTTGTCCCCTCAATAATATTTTGAAATTCCAGCCGGGTTTTATCTTTCTCTTCAGAGTGATTGTATGCAGCCATCAGCCATATAACAGACCAGCAATATTCCACATCGCGGCCGTCTTGTAGAAAACGCGATTTGCTGTCATTCAGGTGAATGATAGCTTTTTTGAAATCACCATTTATGAAGCAAAGCCTGCCTTGTAGCAAAGCCCACAAGCCGCGTTCATAACTTGATGGATTGATTTTTAATTTCTTCCTAAATTCTTTGAGCAGTTCATCCGCTGTGTTCACATCATTTTTTAGAAGCGCCAAATTCGCGCGCGCCAAAATCAGATAGTTTACAATGAAAACAGCGGAACAACTTTCAGCTACAATGCTTGCTTGTTCATAGGCGCGTTCAGCGGCATCAAACTCTTCGATTTCAGTATATAGATCGCCCAACCCGGTCAGAATCAACGCTTCGGCGTGTTGATTACGACTATTGCGAGCGCACTCCAGCCCTTCTTCAAAACTATCCGAAGCGAATTCATATTCGCCTACTTGTAAGTAAAGCACCGCAAGATTGTTCAATGTATTCGCCTGGGTATAAAGATTCTTTTCACGGCGTAATCGATTTAACGCTTCTTGATACAAATTCTTCGCGACTTCGATATCTCCAATAGTCGCTCGAACCATGGCTGTCTCAACTAACAGCATCGAAATGCTGCCGGTTTCCTTTAACTCGTTGTAGAGGTGGAGTGAACGTTCAAGGTCTTCGACGGCATTTCGTGCCTGCCCCAAACGATAATAATTTAATCCTCGAGTTCTTAACGCTTCCGCATAAAGCGTTTGCATCGACATATCCGTTTCGGCTATTTTGAGGGCATTATTTACATCTTTGATCGAATCTTCATATTTTGCAAGCAATCGCAGGGCGTGCGCGCGGCGGATCAACGCAAGAGCCAAGCCGCTTTGGTTATGCTCTCTTTGGTACGTTTCAACTGCAATGTCGAGCAAAGCATTTGCTTCGGGTAAATTTCCCTTCATGGCTGAAATCATCCCTCGCAACGAGATCAACCCCGGCTTCGAGCGGATCACAGCCGGTGGCAGGCTGTTGACCCAGCCTTCCAGCGTGATCAGCGCCGTTTGCAACATGGGCGTGCCAGCCCGTTCGATCAATTCTGCAAGCGTGTTGGGGTCGTTTAATTGTTTGCAGGTGTAATAGGCTTTTTCCCATTCGCCCTCCGCTTCATGCGCGGTGACCATCCTCTTCAATAAGAGAGGAATATCTTCGGGGTACTCTTCCCGCAGGCGGGTTTGTAAAAACTCTCGGAAGAGAGGATGGTATCGGAGCCAGCGCCCATCTTCCAAGGGCAGAACGAACAGGTTCTTATCCAAAATGAAGCCCATCAGGTTAAGCCAATTTTGCGGCGCTCCATAAAACGGACCCAGCACGATCTCGCAAAACTCCGCGTTGAATTCCTCCGGCAGGCATGTTCGCAGAAGAAACTCGCGCACATGACGGGGTTGCTGGTCGAGCACCTGTTTCCCCAAATAGGCAAACGTATCCTTGCCTGAAAATTGCACCTCGGTGGAATTGGAAAGCACCATGCCGGTGATCCACCCGCCCGATTTCTCCACAAATTCGTTAGCCTTTTCATCTGCCAGGTACTCGTGGTGGTTTTGTATGTAGAGAGCCTGAATTTCACGCGGCTGGAACGCCAGGTCGGTATGGTTCAAACCCTTCACCTGCTCGCGCGCCACCATGAGGGTGACATCATCGAGTTCGGGCAGGGTGCGAGAGGAAATGATCAGGTGACAGTTCTCATCCACTAATTGTAAGAAGCGGTTGACCAACGAAGCAACGACCGCCACATCATCCAACAAGTGAAAATCGTCGAGGATCACGAAATAATCGCCTTCCGCCTGATCGTATAACTCGTTCGTCAAGGCGACGAGAAGCGCTTCCGCGTCGCTTTCCATCGATTTCAGGTTGTTCAACAGTGGTTGCGACGCTTCGCCCACCTTCGGGAACCGCTCTGCCAGCGATGCGATCAAGTACGCCATGAACCTCTGCGGGTCGCGATCCAGCGGATCTAAGGTAAGCCAACACACCGGAACTTTTGCCTGATGGGCAAGATCGATGAGCAGAGACGTCTTACCATACCCCGCGCTGGCAGAGAGCAAGATCAACTTGTTTTCCAGAAACCCGTTCATTTTCTCCAGCAGGCGCGGGCGCGAGAGCAGTTCCCGCCGGCGGTTCGGGATAATGATCTTCGTTTTACTGATCGGGATGGATGATTTTGTCATTGGACGGAATTAGCCGTTCCCGTTGAAATCTTCCAAATTTCATCACACTTTCGCGCTTTTAGGGAGACTTTAGAGTAAGGATTTTTTCAATTCTCCCAGCAGTTGCGCATGGATGCCGGGGGCTGTGGCAAGAATGGACAGCGGGGGCGTCAGATAATCCGCCCCGCCATGCACATTCGTGACGCGCGCGCCAGCCTCTTCGCAGATCAACCCGCCTGCCGCCACATCCCACGGGTGCAGGGAAAGTTCCCAAAACCCGTCCAGCCTTCCTACGGCGGTGTATGCCAGGTCCAACGCCGCCGAGCCGAGACGGCGCACGCCCTGTGTCAACTTTGCGAGATGCGAGAAATTCGACATGTTATCCTGCTTTGTATTCCACGTATCGTAGGGGAATCCAGTCACGAGCAAGCTCTTCTGTAATTCGGTAACGCCAGCCGGTTTGATCCTTTTGCCGTTCAAGTATGCTCCACTGCCGCGTTCCGCGCAGAACATTTCGTCACGAAGCGGATCGTACACCGCGCCAAACGTCAAGGCGCCGCGAAACGCGTAGGCGATGGACACAGAAAAAATCGGGAGGTGATGCGCGTAATTCACCGTCCCATCCAGCGGATCGATGTACCAGACATGTTCATCGTCTCCGTGAATAACCCCGCTTTCCTCGCTGAAGATATGATGCCCGGGAAAATCGGATTGAACTTTCCCAAGTAGAAGCGCCTCAGATTGATGATCGACCTCGGTGACGAGATCGATCACGCCTTTATATTTCACCTCGTGTTCCTTGTCATACCCGTCGCGCAGAATCGCCCCCGCCCCTCGCGCAAGTTCTTCGACGTACGATAGCGTTGGTTGCATAAGACTCCCGAAACGTATTGCGGCGGGTTTTCGCCCGCCGCACTTGTGAATGAACTATTTTTTTAATTCGTCGAGTGTTTTGTAAATATCGTACAGTTCATTCTGTATTTCATCGCGGTCGCGCATCGATTGCTGTAAGAGCGCTTCGAAGGCTGGTCGCTGATCGGCGGGCAGGGTGCCGAGTAACCGCTCAGCTCGCATGATCTGCGTGTTTTTATGACGCAGTTTATTTTCAAGACGGGTGCGATAGCCTTGATAAAACCTTTCCATATCCAGTGGCAAGGGCTGGGTAAATGGTTGCTGGGTCACAAGTTCTGCCACTGTCAGCAGGAAATCTTCAGTATCGATGGGTTTTTCCATGAAGCGCGAGGCGCCCAGGCTCAAGGCAAAATCCTTATCCTCCGGGGTAACGTAAGTGGCGGAAAGGAAAACGACCGGGATGGCGCGCGTTTCGAGGTTGAGCCGTAATTTTTGCACGAAGGCGTAGCCATCCAGTTTAGGCATCAAAATGTCGGTGACGATGAGCGCGGGCCTTTGCCGCGCAACCACTTCGAGCGCTTCCTCGCCATTGCGGGCGGTCAGCACAGAATAGCCTTTAAATCGCAGAGTCACTTCAAGCAGTTCGAGAACATTAGGAACATCCTCGACGATCAAGACGGGTCCATAGGCGGCGCACATAACCCGATTTTACCGTATCCCTAGGATGGACAAACCCGCCTCATGCTCTGACATGAAACTGCTACAGTTTCCCGGCGCGATTCGCGCCCTCAACGACTCAACCCTGCCAGACGCGCGAGCCTAACGCCGAGCAGGCAAATTCCACGGCAATCTTCGCGGTCTGATTTTTTTCATCAAGAATAGGATTCACTTCCACAACATCCATGCCGATGAGTTTGCCGGTTTCCGCCACCACTTCGCACGCCAGGTGTCCTTCGCGATACGTTAACCCACCGGCGACCGGGGTGCCCACACCCGGAGCGAAGCGCGGATCGAGCGCGTCCAAATCCATCGAGAGATAGATCCCATCCACATTCCGGCTGACGCGTTCGATGCATTGTTCCAACGCCGCGACCATGCCGATGCGGTCCACCTGTTCCATGCTGAGCACGAGCGCCCCGGCAGAGCGCAGGTTTTCTTTTTCACCGGGGTCGAGATCGCGCGCGCCAATGATGGCAACTTTCGCGGGGTCGACGACCGGCCCCGGCTCATCGTAGAGCGCGGTGAGGCGCGGGTCGCCGAGGCCGCATAGGGCGGCTAACGACATTCCGTGAATGTTTCCCGAAGGGGTGGTGAGGTGTGTGTTGAAGTCGCCGTGCGCGTCCAGCCAGATCACGCCGATTTTCTTTTGCTTTGCCGCGCCGCGCACGGAGCCGATCGAAAGGCTGTGGTCTCCGCCCAAGACAAGCGGAAAACACCCGCTTTGCATGGAGGTGGCGACCGCCCCAGCCACTCGCCGGCTCATCGGCACGATGCAGTCAATATATTTGAGTTTGGGGTCGGTGATCGAACAGGTCTCTTGAATCGCCACTTCAACATTGCCCTTATCTTCCACGGTATGCCCCAAACTTTCGAGGCGTTGTCGAAGGCTTGAATATCGAATTGCGCTGGGCCCCATATCTACGCCGCGGCGATCCGCGCCGAGGTCGATGGGCACGCCGATGATATCGATTTGCATGGGTTACTCCTAAAATAATTTTGTCGCCAAGGATTTACTACCTGCGAGCGAGAGTGTTTCTTAAGTCTTTGTTTAGACACGTATTATACGGATTTCACGGAGAAAACCATTTCGGGTGTCCCGTAACCAACGGGAAAGAGCCTCACCACGAAGGACACAAAGTCTTGCGCTGAGTTCGTCGAAGCGACACAAAGTGGGGAAAGAGCCAAGATTCCTTGTGTTTTTCCTTTGTGACCGTCGTGTCCTTTGTGTTTGAAAAATGGTTTCCCGTTAAAAACGGTAGAGCTACCATTTCAAAATTCGTGTTTGACCGTGTCATCCGTCAAATCCGTGTACTGCGACTGAAAGGAGTGTCGAAGTATCCGTGTACTTAAGAAACAGTGTCTGACAGTTTTAAAACAGGACTCAGACACTTGCGCCGAGCGCCAGTGCGGCGTGAACGCTGAAAACGCTGATACAGATTGAAAGACTCACAAATTGTACATCGTTACTTTATTTTTACCGGCATCCTTCGACTGGTACAAAGCCCGGTCGGCGGCTTGCAAGATAAATTCATCGGTGTCGCCGTGCAGGGGGTAGGATGCCACGCCCGCCGAAAAAGTGGCGCTCAACTTCATGCCTTCATACTCGATGGTCGTATCCGCAAAATCCTGACGCCAGGTTTCGGCGCGTTCGTACGCTTTTTCAAGCGTGGCGCCGGGCATAAGGATCACAAACTCCTCCCCGCCAAAACGGCAGACCACATCTCCTTTGCGCGTGTGTTGAATGAGAAACGCGGCGATCTCCTGCAGGACAATATCTCCGCATTTATGGCCGTAGGTATCGTTGAACATTTTGAAATTGTCCATGTCCATGATGACCACGGAAAGGGGAGTCCCATCGCGTTCCGCCCGCGCCACTTCCTGCGACAAAAATTCGTTCATATAGCGGCGGTTGTACACTTCCGTCAAAGGATCGCGGATCGCCTGTTCCCGCAACTCATCGCGCAGTTGATTGATCTCCTCTAGTTGACGAGTGAGCGCCTCATTGGCAAACGTGAGATCGTTTTCCAACCATTTATGCTCGGTAATGTCGTGCGCGACGATCACGCGCCCTTCGAACTGGTTCTCTGAATTGTATAAAGCGGTCACCATCACTTCCAGCGCGCGCGGCGGGTCACCGGGAATTTGGATCTCGTTCCGCGACTCATTGGCAACGAGGAAGTGATGGAGAAGGTCGGGCCAATCCTGAAACACTTCCAGCGGATCTTTGCCGACGATCGCATCCATGCTTTTGCCCAGTGTTTTTTGCGCAATGGTGTTTGCATCCACAACCACGTCGTGGGCATCTACCACAAAGACCATCTGAGGAATGTATTCCAGCACCGTGTGCCGCGCAATGGGGATGAGATCGAAGATGCGCAGCCCAAACACGCCGATCACGATCAACACCGCGGAGACCATGAAAGAGATGGGCGTCAGATCGATGTGCAGAGCGGATTTCGGCAGAAAACTAAGCGCCAGTTGATACACCACATTAGCCAAAATCGGAATCAACGCCGCGGCGATCAGCGCATACATCTGCCTGCGATAAATGTTTCGATGCTGAACCGCGCGCCGGATGAGCAAAATGATCGCCGCCAGACTTACGAGATACGCATACACGAGGGCGACGGCGTACCACGGTCCGCGCTCGATCATCAGCGGGCCGCCAACCTCAGACACCTCGCTAACGGAGGCGTAATACAAGTGGAACCACTGTTCCGAAAACAGAAAGAGGAGCGAGATCCCGGGCAGGATAAAGAATAATGAAGCGGTATAACGGTTTAGCCATCCATCCAACCCGTTATACCGCAAGGCAAAGAAGAACCAAAATATGGGCACCGTTAGGATACCGATATTCTCGATTTTGAGCCATAGCAGTTTCGTTTCCAGCGATGAGGAAAGCGTGATCATCGCGTAGGAAAAACTCCACGCGGCGAGCATGACCAGCATGAAAAACAGAGACCTGCGCCCGGGCGCTTGGGGCTTGCGCGCCAACAACGCCGCAATGAACGCGGCGATCAGCGAGTTCGCCAATAGAATTGAAGCAAAGAAAATCCACTCAGTACTCAAGAAAAAAACCTACATGTTGGATAAAAAAAGGCGGGTTTCCCCGTCTTTTCGGTTCAAGCAGTCCTATAATACCCCACATCCACAGAATATGCCCTTCCACGTTTGATAACTTGCCTCACCAGATTTGTCCCGTAGCGATAGCCCAAGTGACGATAGTCCGGCGCGTTCAGGATTAACATGTCTGCCTGTTTGCCGACTTCGATAGAGCCGATCAAATCGGACCTGCGGATTGCGTGCGCCGAATTGATGGTCGCGGCGGCGATGGCTTGGGCGGGCGTGATCTTCATGGCGCGGCACGCCAGCGCAATGACAAACTGCATGGACTCGTTCCACGTGGTGCCTGGGTTGCAATCAGTGGCAAGGGCGAAGTAGGCGTCGGCGGCGATGAGTTTTTGCGCGGGGGTGTAATGATTTTCCGCAAGCCCGAACGGTGTGCATGGAAGCGACACGGCAACCGTCTCTGATTTTGCTAACGCGGCAATATCGGCATCGGAGGTGACCACCAAATGATCTGCAGACGCCGCGCCCAACTCTGCCGCGAGCGTCGCGCCGCCGAGGTTGTCGAATTCGTCAGCGTGGATCTTAAGCGGGAATCCGAGTCCTTTTGCTTTCTTGAGAATTTGCTCCGATTGCTTCACGTCGAATGCTTTGGTCTCGCAGAACACATCCACAAATGGGAGTGAGAGTCGCGGCGCGTGAGTCTCCCACCATTCTTTGAGCATCGGCAGCATCGTCTCGCAAACGAGATCGGTGTAGCCTTGCGGGTTGTCCTTGTATTCGGGTGGGATGGCGTGCGCGCCGAGGAACGTGATGGCGAGGTCGAGCGGCGATTCATCGTCGAGGGCGAGCAGAGCTTTGAGCAGGCGCAGTTCGGTGGCGGTTTGCAGACCGTATCCCGTTTTGGCTTCGGCGGTGGTGGTGCCGTGGATGAACATACGCAAAAGGCGCGAGCGACTCTGCGTGATAAGAGTCTCCATGCTGGCGGCGCGCGTCTTCTTGACCGTCGAAATGATCCCGCCGCCCTCCGCCAGAATCTCAAGGTAGGGCTTGCCCGACATTTTTTTCTCGAACTCATCGGCGCGGTCGCCCGCCCAAATGAGATGCGTGTGCGGGTCTACGAAGCCGGGCATGAGCACGCATCCGCTGGCGTCGAGAGTCGGTTCGTCGGGATAGGATGCTTTGAGTTCGGGCGTCGTTCCCACCGCGACGATCTTTTCATCGTGGACAACAACCGCGCCGTCTTCGATGATGCCGAGGTTACCGAGGGCATGTCCGCGCTGGGGACCGCCTTGCAGGGTGAGGAGTTGGGAGGAGGAGTGGATGAGCATGGGAAGGAGGAGAGAATTAGAGGATTGGAGAATTAGATAGCGAACTGAAGATAAAAAGACGCTCAAATCGAGCGTCTAACTTTTCAGCACAGGAACCACATAATCATCCTTTTGCGATTTTTCAAACAAAGCCATTTGCCTTTCCATTTGAAATTCTATTTGTGGCAATGGATTGTAGTTAAGAATAATTGCTTCCAACATGGGATTGCGATTCTTCTCACTGGCGCCAACGTGATAAAAATGCTCACGAGTCAAAATAGTGAAACGAGTAGCGTATTTATCAACGGCAGGATTTGCCCGATATTGATTGCTGTGCCATGTGGAAAGCATGAATTTTGCATGTGTTGAAGCGAGCGCATCGTAAAGCTCCTGCTCGCTCTGCTCTGACCACGAATTGAAGTAATCCACATGCCTGCCAATGTAGGGCGGATCGCAATAGATAAAATCATTTGCAGATGCAGACGAAATCGTCGTCTTGAAATCTTGAGGGACAAAATTCCAATCATATTGACTCAGCGCATCGGCGACATATTTAATTTGATTTGCGATCTTGGTAATGTAGGCTTTTGCAAATCGTTCGGGTTTATGCCCAAAAGGAACGTTGAATTCGCCCTTCTTGTTGAATCGCATGACTCCATTGAAACAAGCGCGGTTCAAAAAGAGCATATCCAAAGGATTGCCAGTTTGATTGAAACGCTCTCGAACTTCGTAATAATGATCCTCGCCCTTTTCTTTCAGTAATGCGCCTTGTTTCTCCAGAAATTCTTTGGCAATTCCTATTGTGATATTGCCTTTCTTGATGGCATTGTAGAAGTTGATAATATGCGGGTTAACATCAGCAAAAATTGCACGTTGAGGGCGCATATTGAAGCCAACAACGCCCGAGCCCATGAAAGGTTCGATCCATGTCCCATTCTCATCGAGAAGAGCGTGGTCTTTAATCCATTCGACCAACTTGGTTTTGATTCCCTGACATTTCAAGGGCGGAACTTTTACTGTCCATTGATTATCAGGCGTGGAGATATGATCCTTGAAAGTTTCAACGAATTCAGTCAATGCCTGCTTGAATTCCGCTTTGAGGTGTTCCTGTCTTTGTTTCAGCATCGTTTCTCTGTAGCAGATTATACAACACCCAACAAGTTGCAGTTATACTCCCACCATGCCCATCCTCCTCCGTCCCGCCACCGAATCTGATCTCTCCACCCTCTACGAGCAACAATTTGACCACGAAGCGACGGCGGCGTTCCCATCGCAGAGGCGAACGCAGATTTTTGGAAAGATGCTCTGAAAAGTCCATCTGTACCCCGCTTAAAACTACCCGGTAGATGGATTTTATTTGAGTAGTGTTATGGATTCGGCGATGTCGTCCATGATCGGGAAGAGTTCCCCGGCGAATTCTTTGGGCGTGACGAGTTGGACCATGATCAAGGCGCCGCTGGTCTGGAAAACGAGCATATGCGATTGGGCGGAAATTGTGCCGCCAGTGGCAGTGGGCGTATCTTGAATAAATTCCATGACGCCGATTTCCACGCCGCTTGCGCTGGTAATCGCCAGTTCATCCATTTCCACGATTGTCACACCGTTCTTTTCCATCTCCTCCTCGAGGAACCCTGTGACGAACGAGACTGGCAACCCAGCCAAAAATTTATCCTTGACGGCGGTGATGGTCAAATTGGAGCTAAATCCCTTTACAACGTATTTCGAATCTTTATTGACGGCGATCACGCGGATGACATCCGGATCGAGATTTTTGAACGCGTCGGCTGACGCTTTCAGTTCGGGATTCTCCTCCGCCATGCTGTTTAGAATCTCGGTGATATCCTTTGCGCTGAGAGGGATAATGAACCAGTCAGAAGGGAGGGTGAGTTGAAACTTGTTGTCGTAGTCGATGAACACTGTAGTCCCGCCTGAGCCTTCATGGGTTTCGACTCCTGTCGGCGCTGGCGTGGGAGACTGCGTTTGTGTAGGGGTCGCGCTGGGAGTGGGGGTGGGACTTGGCGTGAAGGTTTGTGTAGGCGTGGGGGTCTCTGTGGCGAAAAAAGTAGACACGTCTGAGAACCCACACGACATACCTGCCAGGGAGAGGCACAATACGAAAACCGTAAAACCGAACAATCCCTTGTGTTTCATCCTATCCTCCTAACGATGAGAGTCAAAACTCCCGGTCATTATATCCGGGAGGTGAGCGCGTGAGTTTCCGTAAACCGAGGGACGGGCTTTTCGATCAAATATTCCTTGCGCTGCGCGGGTCGAGCGCGTCGCGCAGACCGTCGCCAATGAAGTTGATGCACAACACGGTCAGCATGATCATCAACCCCGGGAAAAGCCATAACCACGGCGCGGTTTGCAAATACTTCACCGCGCTATCCAGCATGTTGCCCCAACTCGCGGTGGGAGTCTGCACACCGAGACCAAGGAAACTGACGTAGGCTTCGCTGGTGATGGCGTTGGCGACCCCCAACGTGGAGGAGACGATGATCGGGGCGATGGTGTTGGGCAAAAGATGTTTGAAGATAATACGCGCGTCTGAAACGCCGAGGGCGCGCGAGGCGGAGATGTAATCCATTTCTTTCAACGACAACACATTGGCGCGGACGATACGTGCGAGATACATCCAACTGGTGAACCCGATGACGAGGATGATGACCACCACGCTCCCACTGAACGCGCGCCCGAGGAATTGAATCTCGGGGACGCTCCCGCCGAGCGCTTTCGATAGGACGATCAACAAGAACAGGCTGGGAATAATGAGCATCGCCTCGGTAATGCGCATCAGAACGTCGTCCACCCATCCGCCGAAATATCCCGCGATCGCGCCGACCAACACGCCCACAACCACCTCAACGATCACGGCAAAAATACCAATGGTGAGCGAGATCTGCCCGCCATAGATGGTGCGGGCAAGAATATCGCGCCCGATCGTGTCGGTGCCAAACGGGTGCTCGCGCGAGGGCGGCTGGAGCTTCTGCGCGGTGTCGTTGCAATTGGCGTATGCCTCGGCGGTTAGGAATTCGCCGGTGGGGGCGCAAATGCCGCGCGAGAATACCAGCCCTCCCATCCAAATATAGAGGAGCAATACGATCATCCCGCCGAGCGCGAAGAGCGCGGCTTTATGCTTGCGGAACCTGCGCCACATTAATTGACCGGGGGTGAGCGGTTGGTTTTTCATACCTTCGAGGGCTGATGATTCAGGGAGTGTGATGGTCGTCATGCGGGCATCTCCCGGTTATGCGATTCGGATGCGCGGGTCGAGGAACGAGTAGGCGATGTCGGTAACGAGTTGAAAAAACACCACCGCCAAACCGGTCATCATTAAGATACCCATCAATACCGGGAAATCCGATTGGGAGATGGATGTGACAAACAGCCGCCCGGTGCCGGGCCAGGCGAAGATGGTTTCGGTCAATACGGCGCCGGCAAGCAGAAAGGGAATATCCAGACCGATGAGCGTGACGAACGGCAGTGTCGCATTACGTAAGGCATGTCTGATGACGACGATGTGCTTTTGCAATCCTTTGGCGCGCGCGGTGCGGATGTAATCCAAGCCGAGCACTTCCAACATGGAGGAACGCACGTAACGACTATACCCGGCAATGCTGATGATCGAGAGGGAAACCACCGGCAGGATCATGTGCAGGGCGATCTGCCCAGGTGTGCGCCCCACCTGCGGGTCGAACATGCCGACCGTGGGGAGGTACGGCAAGCCCCATTCTTTGAAATTGATGCTGAATAAGTACATGAGCAATAATGCCAACAGGGGAATTGGCATGGCGTAACCGATGAATGAGAACCCGGTGAACAGGTTATCGAATAACGAATATTGACGCACTGCCGAATACACCCCGAAGGCAAGCGAAAAAACAATGATGACGATCTCCACCACTCCCATCAAAAGCAAAGTGTTGGGCAACCGTTCGGTAACCAGTTCGGAAACGGGGCGTTTGTTGATGAGCGAATTTCCAAAGTCGCCGCGCAACACGCCCAGGCGCTTGCCCGGCGTTTCAGGAATGCCGTCCCCATCCATGTCGATCTTCATCCAATCATTGCCGGCGAGCCACACTACATATTGAACATAAACGGGTTGATCCAGCCCCAATTGGCGGCGGAGGCGCTCTCTGTCGGCAGGTTTCGGAGGCGTGCGCACTCCCAGCGAAGCGATCGGGTCGCCGAATGCCTGCATCAACAGGAACAATACCAGACTGATCAGGAAGAGCTGAGGGATGGACTGGAGGACACGCCGAAGGATGTAGTTGACCATGACGACCGCCTGTGTTGAAACAAAGCGACGGACAGGGTGACTTGTTGGATCGCCCTGTCCGCCATTTCGTTTGTTGAGTTACTCGCTAATCGACCATTCGTTTGCGTTCCAGAATGGCGATGCCCCGGAGAATTTCACTCCTTGCAGGCGGTTGCTTACAGCCCACAGGTCGGGGTCTTTCCACATGCCCACCCAGACCACTTCGTCGAACATGATCTGCCCGATCTGATAATAAAGTTGCTTGCGGGCTTCCGGATCGGTCTCGGTGGCTTGCTGGTCGAATAACGCGTCCAGTTCGGGGTTGCAGTAGCCTTGCCAGTTTCCGCCGTCCGGGTTATCCGGTCCCACAACTTGCGAGCACAGCCAGTAAGAGGATTGCTCCGGGTCGGGGAAGCTGGTCACGTCCGACCATTCGGCAATATCATAGTTGCCGGTAGCAATCGGTCCGCCGTCCGCGTAACTGTTGAAGAAATCGTCGCCATAGTTCACTAATTCGACACCGATGCCGACCTGCGCCCACATCTGTTGGACAACGGCTTGCACATCCTTGCGCAACTGACGCTGGTTCGAGATGTAGCGCAGAACCAGTTCCACGCCGTCTTTATCGCGCGTGCCATCGCCATTGGAATCAACCCAGCCAGCCGTATCGAGCAGGCTACCCGCTTCCTCCGCATTGTAGGGATAAGGTGAAATGTCGGGGTTTCCATATGGGGGAGTGCTGTCCCAGAACGTGGCGGGAACGGTCGTCAGTCCTCCGAGCAGGTCGTTTACGATCTTTTCGCGGTCGGTCGCCATGACGATCGCCTTGCGCACATTCACATCCAGCATGGCGGGGTGAGCGGTTTCAGGATCGAAATTCAAAAACCAGCCTTCATCGTAGCCGGACGGTTGCGTCACAAATTTTGCTTTGCCGCTCGAATTGATGGCATCGGCTTGCGACCAATCGAGGAAAGTCCCAATGTCCGTGTCGCCTGCCAGAATGGCAACCTCTTGCGCGGCATCGTCCGCAATGCGGATGAACACCTGTTGCAACTTCGCCGGGTGAATCCAATTCGGGTTCGCTTCGAAGATCAAGTGGCTGTCAGTTTCCCATTCTTTGAACACGAACGGACCGACACCGACCGTCGGCGCGGTATTCCACGCCGCGTTATCGAGCGTGCCGTCCGCTTCGAACACCGGGCGCAGCACATGTTCCGGCAAGACACCGGTATTGAATAACGTGGTCAACCAGGCGGCGAACGGGGCATTGAAGTTCACCACGAGCGTGTGATCGTCGGGCGCTTCCATGCTGGTCACATAATCCGCATAAGGGTAAGTACTACTCACGACATTCTTATCCGACACGAACATCTCATAGGTAAAGACGAAATCATTCGCGGTCACGGGTTCGCCGTCGCTCCACAGAACATCGTCGCGCAATTTGATCGTCAGAGTCATACCGTCCGCGCTCATACCGCCGTTCTCGGCAGTGGGCAGTTCGGCGGCAATATCGAGGACTGGGTTGTTATCTGAGTCGAACGACCACAAGCCTTTCAACCACAGTTGCGTGGTAATGCTCGAGAACCATTGAGTTTGATAGAGAGGGCTGAGCGTGGTTGGTTGTTGTACGAAGGTCACGACCGCGATACCGCTCTGAACGGGCGCCGCCGGTTCGGTGGCGGCGGGTTCTGTCGCTTCGGGCGCCGCCGGTTCGGTTGCCACGGCTGGGGGTTCGGTTTCGGCGCCTCCACCACATGCCGCCAGTGTCATACTCACAAGTACAAGCAGGGACAGTAAAACATACAGGTTTCGTTTCATGTTTCTCCTCCAAGAAAGATGGATTCGGTTTTTCGATGCGTGGGTAAACGGGTAGAGAGACATCTGTGCCGGGCAACCTCCTGCTATATACATTAGGCTTGATCCGTAATCAACAAAAGTAATTTTTTTGGACGCTGAAAAATGAAATAGCAATCATCTTTCCGCCAGCGGATGAAGACGATCCTTCCGACGGGCGGCTTGATACGCGACTTCGGCGTTCTCTAACTGACGTGCGCCAGGCGCGGGTCGAGCGCGTCGCGCAGACCATCGCCGAGCAGGTTGAAAGCAAGGACGGTTAACATGATCGCGAGTCCGGGATAGAAAACAAGATGCGGCGCGGTGAACACCTGATTGCGCTCTGCGCCCAACATCGAGCCCCACTCCGGCGTCGGGTGTTGCGCCCCCAGCCCGAGGAACGAAAGAGCCGCCGTCTCCAAAATGGCAGAGGCAATTCCCAAAGTCCCCTGCACGATCAACGGCGTCAACGCGTTGGGGAGGAT
Organism: Candidatus Defluviilinea gracilis; assembly: GCA_016716235.1. Taxonomy (NCBI): domain Bacteria; kingdom Bacillati; phylum Chloroflexota; class Anaerolineae; order Anaerolineales; family Candidatus Villigracilaceae; genus Candidatus Defluviilinea; species Candidatus Defluviilinea gracilis. The sequence goes on along the minus strand of JADJWS010000001.1, from coordinate 683,905 downwards.
GCGTCTGAAGAGAATTTCGTACGTGTTTCCCCCCAAAGAACGCGTGGCAGACACGTAATCCATCTCGCGCACTGAAAGCACACTGCCGCGCATCACACGCGCATACGCCGGGATCGAAACAATGCCAATGGCAAGCAAGGCATTGACCAGTCCAGGTCCCAGAACCGTGACGATGGCGATGGCTAACAACAGCGACGGAAACGCCAGCAGAACATCCATCACGCGCATAATGATGTTATCCGTCCATCCACCCATGTAACCAGCCAACGCGCCCAAAAGTGTGCCAACCAAAATGGAAAATGTGACCGTGGAAAAGCCGATCACCAAACTTAAGCGCGCGCCGTATAACATGCGGCTGAATTCATCACGGATGTTTCCATCCAGCCCCATGAGATGTTGCGGATTTTCTTTCGGGCAACCAAATGCGTGAATGCAGGGCGGCAATCGTTTTTGCGTTTCCCCGGCATAATCTTTTATATCCAGCATGGATTTCGTAGGATCGTACGGCGCCAGCCATTGGGCAGTCAACGCGACGAAGATCAAGATTCCCAGAATGACCATGCCAACAACAGCAGACTTGCGGCGGAGGAGCCTGCTGCGTGTGATGCTCCACAGACTGACTGATTCGAGTGAAACCGCTTCTGCATCTAGTTTTGGGATATTGGCTACCATGATTAATTCAACCGTATGCGCGGGTCAAGATACGCGTAAGAGAGATCGACGAGCAGGTTCAACATCACGAAGAACACCGCGATCACTACCGTGAACGCCTGTACGATCCCATAATCGCGGGCAGTGATGGCTTCGTATAAAATGCGCCCGACGCCCGCTAAATTGAACACGGTTTCGGTCAACACTGCGCCGCCGAGCAAACTGCCTAACGACAAGCCAATAACCGTGACGATAGGTAGCAGGGCGTTCCGCAACGCATGTTTCAAAACGACCACTCTCTGTTTTAATCCCTTGGCGCGCGCCGTGCGGATGTAATCCTGCCCTAATACTTCGAGCATCGAGGAGCGCGTCATCCGCGCGAACAAGGCGGTGGGTATGGTCGAAAGCGCAAGCGCCGGCAGGATCATGTGCTGAACGGCATCCTTCAATGTTTTGTAATCGCTGGAAAGAAGACTGTTGAAAATATGCATTCGAGAAATAAAATCTGCCGCCGTAAAAGCGAAGGTTCCTTCCGTCAACTGCAGCTTCCACACTTCATAGAATGGGGCAGGGATCAACCCCGGAGAGAGACGCCCCGATGGAGGCAGTTGAAATGGTGTGTCTTTTAACGTGAGTGAAAAAACGTACGCCAGCATTAACCCCAGCCAGAAGACCGGCATCGAAACGCCGATGTTTGCCCACAACATGGTCACAACATCCACCCATGAGTTGTGACGGACCGCGGAAATGATCCCCAATGAGATTCCAACGATCATGCTCAACATCAACGCCGAAAATGCCAGTTCAACGGTGATCGGCAGGCGTTGAATAATGATCTCTGTCACCGGCAACGAAAAGCGGAACGATGTTCCAAAGTCGCCTTGCAACACTTCGCCCATGTACACAACGAATTGAACGGGGATCGGTTTATCTAAACCATGGCGTTTGAGGAATTGATCGCAGACCTCATCGGTGGCTTTTTCCCCCAACATCGCGCGGCATGGATCACTAGGGATCAAACGCGCCAGCGCAAAGGTGGCAAATAATATACCAATAAGAACGGGAATACTAAGGAAGAAACGGCGGAGAATGTACGTTGTCATGGATATTTTGATAAACCCCGACAGGGATGTGTTGTCATCCCTGTCGGGGATCGTTCATTTGGTCTTACAGAACCAGCACAAGGCTTATTGAGGAGCGTTCAAGAAAGCGCCGAACAGATACGTCCAGTATTCGAACGCGCCGGTGTTGCCCTTGTGAAGCGGATGAGCGGCATCCCATTGCACGGCATACGAGAGCACAACATCGTTGGCATCCAGCGAGGAGCCATCGTGGAAGGTAACGCCCTGGCGGAGTGTAAAGGTCCACTCAGTGAGGTCGTCGCTTGCCGTATAGGATTCAGCCAAACCGCCGGTTTCTGTGGCGGTGCCGCCGATTTCGTAGGAAAGAAGCGGTTCCGTCACCTGCTCGCATGCCCGCAGGGATTCGCCGTCGGTCTCATCCGCACAATAAAGCGAGATGGGCTCGGCGTTCTGCATCCACACGAAGGTGTCCTGTCCGGGAACACCCATCACCGCGAAGATCTCGGTGCTGAGCGGGCTGGCATGAGCGCCTTCCACAGCCGCCTTGAAGGCAATTGCGGAACCACCATGCGCCACAGGGATCATCGGAACATGCGTTTTGATGGCGTTATTGGCGGCGGCGTAGAAGGGTTCGCGATCGGCTTCTGCGGCGAGTTGTCCGCCTTTGGTCAGGTTGTCGGTGATGTCATCGAACGGAGTACCGAACTGATTGAACGCCGCGGCGCTAAAGTGCGCGTCGAGGAAGTTGACCACATCCGGGAAGTCCGCGCCCCAGCCGAGCAGGTGCATACCATCGAGTTGACCGGAATTGGCGGCATCGAGGAACGCGCCGGATTCCATTTCTACGATCTCAACCGTCACGCCGAGGTTTTCCTTCAACTGCGCCTGAATATCCTGCGCCACAATGACGGGATCGGGCAGGTAACCGCGGACAACATTGCGGTAGCTGAGTTTGACGGTGGGGAATGGGTTGCTCGCGCCATAACCAGCCTGTTCAAGCAAGGCTTTGGCGGCGTCCACATTAAAGTCGTACCATGCTTCACCGGCACAGCCATTCGGGATGGAGCAAGGAGTGAAGTGCGAAGCAACTTCTGAGCCAGTGGGGTAGAAGTTATCCACAATGCGTTGGCGGTCAATGGCTTGGGCAAATGCCTGGCGCACGAGTTCGTTATCGAACGGTGCGAAGGTGTTGGTCATACCGATATACATGACATTCAACGCAGGACGAGCGATCAAGTTAAGAGATGAATCGCCCTGTACGGTTGCAAAATCATCTGGACCCACATTATCAATCGCGTCAACGGTCCCAGATTGAAGTTCGAGCAAGCGCTGGGCAGATTCAGAACCCCAGCGGAACACGAGGGTCGGACTCTTGGCGGGTTCACCCCAATATGCATCATTGCGGGTGAACACGATCTGGTTGCCGCGTTCCCACGATTCGAGCTTGTAGGGACCCGTGCCGATCGGCTTCTCGAGCAGATCGCCGGTGCCGCCGGTGGATTCAAGATACTCACTGGGTTGAATGCCAAGAGACGAGAACGCCACTTTCGCCGGAACAGCTGGATCGGGCGCGCAGAGCGTGAGCTTCACGGTGAATTCATCCACCGCTTCGATGGATTTCATCCCGCCGCCGTAATCACAGCTGGGAGCTTCCACTTTCATGCCTTCATACGCGGCCGGGGCTTCAGTAGCAGGCGCTTCGGTTGCCGCGGGCGCTTCAGTAGCAGGCGCCTCGGTCGCCGCAGGGGCTTCGGTTGCTCCGCCGCCGCACGCCGCAAGGATCATGCTCGCGAGAACGAGCAGTGACATCAGACTAAATAGGTTTCGTTTCACGTTTCTCCTCCTAAGAGAAATTTGGTTTGGATTGTTCAACTTTCACAGGTGGGGAGATTGGAATGACTTTACGAGAGGATGCCTCCTTTCGGATAATGGGCAGATTATACAGCAAAAGAATGATTAGTAAACGGGCAAAGGCATGCCCAACCCGTTTAACGCTACTTGAGAGGGGTTTTTATGCCACAACCCGGGAACTTTTGTACCGCATTGCGGGCATTTTCCTTCGCCTGTAATACGGTACTCCTGAATGATATAACCCCGTCGCTTCACGAGTTTAGAGTTGCACGCCGGGCAAAACGTATCTTCATACTCCCCAACCTGTCCCGGCAGATTCCCCGCGTACACGAATCGCAGACCCGCTTCGCGCCCGATGTCTGCCGCGCGCAAAAGAGTCTTCGCGTCGGTGTTATCGGGGTCGGTCATTTTATAATCTTTATGGAACGCGGTCACATGCCAGGGGATATCCTTTGAAACGCCCGCGATGAATCGCGCCGCCTCCCACAACTCTTCATTCGAATCGTTGAAGCCTGGAATTGTCAGAGTCACGATCTCCACCCATACACCCGAATCATGCGCGCGTTTAATTCCATCCAGCGTGTTTTGCAGGACGCCGCCCAGTTTGCGATAATTTTTATCTTGCATACATTTCAAGTCCACTTTGTAGGCTGAGATATACGGGCGGATGTAGTCCATCACCTCGGGCGTGTTGTTTCCATTCGAGACGTACGCGCACATCAATCCCGCCTTCTTCGCTTCTTTGAAGATCTCCACCGCCCATTCGCTTGTTATTAACGGCTCGTTGTATGAAGAGACAACAATCGAAGCGTTTGTTTTTCTCGCGTAATCAACCATTTCTTGCGGCGAAATCTCCCGAATGTAATTCACCGAAACATCCGAAGACGGGTCGCGCATGGCTTGGGAGGTCAGCCAGTTTTGACAATTCGACACAAGGAGGAAATTCGCCAGATAGTTATGCTCTCCATCCACTTCCATGTTGAACACATCACCTTTTAGCGGCTCTTTTTCTATCCCAATCAAAGGAATGAGATAGAAGTCATCAGTTTCGATAATCTTACATTCGGTATTATCGTTCTGGATATAAGCCGTGAATGAAGAAGCATCCAAATAATCCCGAAGGGATGGCAGGATTCTAACTGGCATTCGCATCTGAATCCCTAATCCCGAAGGGATGACATGCTCCTCCGCGGTATGCCACCCCTGACGGGGTTGAGACACTGCGTTCAAACTATCCTCTACAACCTTTACATCCCTTCGGGATTGGTATCGGATATATTCCATTGCATCAACAGACTCTAAAAAGGAAAATTGAAATCTTCTTGGCACAACCAGATAGTGATTGCATGTCAATTCTTTCGCCTGAATCATATAGGGTTTTTTATTCTGATCGTCAGTGGCATACACCCGATGATCAGGCGTACAGCGAAGCGCAGGCAGGTAATACGGTGTGATCCGAACCAGATCGCCCTGATATGAATGGCGGAACACGCCTCTCACATCGCGCAAACCGCCAGACGAAGTAATTGCCTTCAAGCCAGCAGGAAACGAAATCTCTCCATCGGGCTGTTTAATTCTCTTTTCGCCTAATTCAAAAGCAGATTGCAACTCAATCGGTCCTCGATTCGTAATGACCATCGTTTCCCCCGTAAAACAATACCCGCAGTGATAATCGCAACCCAACATCCCAAACGTCAACGCGTTGACGCTGGGTAGCACATGAAAGAACGGCTTCTTCTCAACGGGGTCGCTTTGAAGGGCGGCAACGTATCCATGCGGCACGCGCAGTTCCCCGTCGCGATTGAAGCGCACCTGACAAATCCCCCGCTTGCCCTCGCGGATCACACAGCGATGCCCGCATGCGAAACAGCGTAATTCCTTGTTGGGCAATTTTTCATACAACTCCCCCGTCACGGTCAGCGTATCCAATAACTCGCCGATTGAACTCGTCATCACAGCCTCGTCACGTATAATACACCCATGCTCACCGTTTGTATACAGGCTGGCGGCGCGTCCTCGCGCATGGGCGAAGACAAAGCGCTAAAACTTTTTCTCGGACGCCCTCTCATCCAACGTGTCGTAGATCGACTCGAACCGATGGCAGATGAACTCATCGTGACGACGAATCGCCCCGACGATTTTTCTTTCCTTGGGTTGCGCCTCTTTCCCGACGTGATGCCGGGTCGCGGCGCCCTCGGCGGACTCTACACCGCAATCTCCTCCGCCGCACATCCGCTGGTTGCAGTCGTCGCCTGCGACATGCCCTTTGCCAGCGCGAACCTCATCGAAGCCGCCCTCAAAATCATGGATGACGAAAACGCGGACGTGGTTATTGCCCAAGGGGAAGAAGGCTACGAGCCGCTTCACGCGCTCTATCGCCGCGAGACCTGCCTGCCAGCCATTGAATCCGCCATCCACGCCGATCAGTGGAGAGTGATCGCATGGTTCCCGCGCGTGAAGGTCAGGGTATTGACCCCCGAAGAAATCAAATCCGCCGACCCTGCCGGCCTCGCCTTTTGGAACGTGAACACGCCCGAAGAATTTGCGCGGGCTGAAGAACTGGCTACCTCACAATCAGCACCGGGCAGGGAGCGTGACTGACCACTTTCTGGCTGACGCTTCCCAGTACCAAACCCGCCAAACGTCCCAGTCCGCGCGAACCCATTACGATCAGGTCGCATTTGCGAGTCTCGGCGATCTTGATGATCGCTTCTGCCGGATCGCCTGCAATGGTCTCCGTTGAAACCGTGGACGGAACCTCTCCGACCGTTTTCACCGCGCTTTGTAAAATTTTCTCCGTTTCATCGAGGCGGGCATTGAGAATGACTTGAAAGTCTGGGTCGCCCAGAAGCGGCGGAACAGAATCGTATACAACGACGATCCGCAGGTCGGCGGAATTCATGGAACGAGCCAGTTGAGATGCCGTTTGCGCGGCATTGAGCGAATGCTCCGAACCGTCTACAGCCAGCAGGATATGGTTAAACATGACGCCTCCTTTTCGTGGTGTACAATTAAATTGTACATAACCAACGTTTGAATCTGATCAGAGGAGCATAAAGATGTCATTCGATGTCAATCTTGTCCGCCGGCAGTTCCCCGCGCTCGACCGACCCGCGATTTTTCTCGACAACCCGGGCGGGACCCAGATCGCGCAACCATCCCTTGACCGTATCAACCGTTACTTGATCGAGAGCAATGCCAATCACGAAGGCGCGTTTGCCACAAGTATCGCCTCCGATGCGGTGTTGGACGAGGCGCATCGCGCCATGGCTGATTTTTACAATGCGGCATCGGATCAGGAAATTGTCTTTGGCAATAATATGACCACCATCACCCTCCATCTCAGCCGCTCTCTCTCGCGCGAGTGGAAGGAAGGCGATGAGATCGTCGTCACCCGCCTGGACCACGACGCCAACGTAACGCCCTGGGTGTTGGCGGCGCAAGATCGCGGAGTCAACGTCAATTGGGTGAACTTTGACGTGGAAGAAGGCACCCTCAACCTGGATGAGGCGCAGAAAGCGCTTGCCCGAAAACCCAAACTGTTTGCGGTTGGCTACGCCTCGAACTCACTGGGCACGATCAATCCGGTGAAGAAGCTGATCGACATGGCGCATGAAGCCGGCGCGGTCGTGTATATCGACGCGGTCCAATACGCGCCGCACGGTCCCATTGATGTGCAACAGTTGGATTGCGATTTCCTGATCTCTTCCGCCTATAAATTTTTCGGCACTCATGCGGGCATCTTATATGGGAAGCGCGATTTGCTGGAAAACCTCTTCGCCTACAAAGTGCGCCCCGCCACCAATCACCTTCCGGGAAAATTTGAAACCGGTACCCAAAACCACGAAGGCATTGCCGGGGTCTTGGGCGCGATCGAATACTTCGAATGGGTTGGCAGGGAATTTGGCGGCGAGTTCGAGGCGGGTCTTGCTAAAGACAAGTATCACGGACGCCGGCTGGAACTCAAGAAGGCAATGTCAGCCATTCATGCGTATGAGATCGAACTGAGCAGGGCGCTTCTCTCCGCCCTCAATGCTGTGCCCGGATTGCGGCTCTACGGGTTGAATGACGAGCGCCGGTTGGATGAGCGCGTGGCCACATTTTCCTTCCGCTTGAAGGATATGCATCCGCGCGTGGTGGCGGAAAAACTCGCCCAGCAGGGAATTTTTGTATGGGATGGGAATTACTATGCCCTCAACGTCTCTGAACGGCTTGGCGTGGAAGAACAGGGCGGAATGGTGCGGGTGGGCGCCGCTCATTACAACACATTGGATGAAGTTGCCCGGCTCAAAGACGCCTTGCTCGAGATCGCCTCAACTTAAGCGCCGCAAGAGTTACCTTGCCTGTAACACTTCCATCAAACAAGATTCGATTTCGGCTTGCGTGGGGATTCCCTCCAGCCCAACGCGCGTAACGGAATGAGAAGCGAGCAGTGTGGCAAAGCGCGCCGCTTCCCATGGGTCGCGCGTTCTTAACAAACGGATAAAAAACGCCGTTGCAAACACATCGCCCGCGCCGGTCGCATCCACTTCTTTTACTTCGGGCGCGCGGAAGCGGCGGCGGTCGCCGTTCCAATACAAGACGCATCCCTCCGCGCCTTCGGTGACCGCCAGCATCCGCGTTTGATGCGCCATCTGTTCGATGAGTTCGTGGTCGCCGTTCACATCCTCGCGGCTGACGACCACCGCGTTTGCTTTTTGTAAAACGGATTCCGAATTCAACCATTCACTGCGCGAGACGCGTCCGTCTGCCTCCCAGCCTCTCATCCATCCTTGCGGAGTGACGCCGAGTAATGCGGGCGAAAACACTTCGGGCAAGGGCAGATCCATTTCATTGGCAATCGGCGCGAGATGAACGATCGAAGCCTTGCGCCATAAGGGTGGAACCGCATCAAAGCCGATGCTTGAGGCTTGCGCGCGCACATATTGAACGCGCCCCCGATCGGTGTACATATTTTCAAAGGTTGTGCTGTGCGGGGATTCAATTGAAATGATAGGAATTCCATCCAACGCGCCGAGCGGGGTTTCTTTGCCAGCCGCGGTAACGATGCCCGCCTTCATCCCCAAGGCGCGCGCCGTCAACGCGGAGTAGGCAACGGTCCCGCCGAGCCTCGCTCCATTCGCCGTTAGATCATGCGCCACATGACCCACCGCAAGATATTCCACCGCTTCGAGTGAATCGAGATTGGGCATGGGCGGATTATACCGTGAGAGTTAAACAAAACTTTCTACTGTCCTCTTTCACGAAGAAAGTAGAAAGTAGAAAGTAGAAAGATATGCCTGTCTTGCCGCGCAGACGTGACGCGCTATTCGTGTTTCGGAACGATCGTCACTTTGCGGTGAGGCTCCACGCCGGCGCTTTCGGTTTTTACATCGGGGTGATCGCGCAGAGCAATGTGGATGATGCGCCGCTCGCCGGAGGGCATGGGTTCGAGCGATTGCTTCTTCCCGTTTTTGGCAACCTGGTCTGCCATGCGCATCGCCATCTGGATCAATTGCTTTTCGCGGCGGTTGCGATACCCTTCTACATCCACCGACAACTGCACCCATTCGCCCACTTCTTTACCGACCACCAGCGAGGCGATGTATTGAAAGGCGTTCAACGTCTCTGAATGACGCCCGATCAGCACGCTCAGGTCTTCGCCGCGAATATCCACGTGAATGTTGCGCCGCCCGTCGCGGTCGCGCTCATTGTAATGCGCCGAGATTTGAGCCTCGAGATTCATTAAATGGATCAACTTTGAAATAGCGGCTTCGGTCTTATCGAGCACGACATCATGTTCGATCTCGTCCTGCGATTTTTCAACAGGCTGGGATTCTACCGGCTGGACTGGGGCAGGCGTCCCCTGCGGTTGAACCGCGCGCGACTTCGCTTCTGTCGCCCGTTTGGCTGGCTCTTCCGTAGCCGCCGGCGTCTCGCCTTCGGGGATCACCGTCAACTTGACCCGCACTTGCGTTTTGCCCAACCCGAACAACCCTTTTGTGCCGGCATCCAACACCTCGATGCTGACACGGTCTGCGGTGAGACCCAGTTGCGCCAACCCTTGCGCGAGGGCTTCCTCGACAGTGGGTGCGATGATCTCGAGTGTGGTTCTTTCGTTCATGCCCGCCTCCTTGAAGTTAGGATTTTTGCCCGCCGGGGAGCAGGTTGCGCCAGTTCACTTTGCCCATTAAGGCATATTGCACGATGCTCAAGATATTGCTGGCGACAAAATAGATGGAAAGCCCGGAGGCATAGTTGTACGAGAATAGAAATAACATGACCGGCATATAGATGCTCATCATGCGCGCCGTCGCGGCAGATTGGTCGCCGGGGTTCGAGGAGACCGGCATGGTGAGTTTGCTCTGAATGTAAGTGGTGAGCGCCACAGTGAGCGCCAGAATCGGAATGCCCACCCCAAAAATGACGGTGCGTTCGGGCAAGCCGAGGTCGATCCACAAGAATTTGCTGTTGAGCGGCACCAGCGAAGCCACATCCTGAAACGAGTACAAACTATTCGAAAGTTTGAGAATGCTCAACGGCGTGGAACCGATCGCGTAGGTGATGCTTGGGATGAGGGCGAACAGGATCGGGAATTGAATGAGGGTGGGGAGGCAGGAACCGAACGGGTTGATGCCTTTTTCACGGTAGATGCGCATCTGTTCCTGCGCGAGTTTTTCGCGGTCTTTGGCGTATTTCTTCTGAATGGCGAGCCAGTCCTTGTCGTTCTGCATATCTTGCATGGCTTTGGCGCCTTTCATCTGCTGGGCGTTGAGGGGCCAGGTGACGAGGCGGATCAAGACCGTGAGCAGGATGATGGCAATGCCGAAGTTTTTACCGACAAAGGTGTAGATGAAGATCAAAATATTTACGACGAAGTTGATCACCGCGCTGAAATTGGTGAACGCCAATACGAGTATGGCGATGACCGCGATGGTTTTCAACGATTCGGTGGCGAAGCCCTGCGGGAGTTCGGGTCGTTGCGCCTGGGTTTGATTACCGGTGTTTTTCATGGGTCGGTTGCTCTTACTTTCCTGAGAAGGTCCATTTCTCGTCGCTTTCGGCATCGAGGGCTACGAGATAATAATCCGATTCCAAATAGGCGACAAGCACAAAGTCGCCTGCCACAACAGGGGTGGTGTAAGCCTTGCCTTTGTCGGCAGGCTTGTACCATTCCTCAAAATCGCCATCGGCATTGAAGGAATAAACGCCGCCCGATTCGGTGGCGACCAGAACTTGGTCGCCGTACACCAGCGGGCTGGCGGTAATGGCGGAGTCGGGTTGCGCTTCCCAGTTGAGCGCGCCGCTCGCGGTGTTGAAGGAATAGACATACCCTTCCACATCGCCAAAATACAAAGTATCTCCGCTGGCAACCGGGGTTCCCCAGATCCAGCCTTTGGTATTCAACACCGGTTCGTGCGCGCCGGTGACCGGGTCGAAGCGTTCCAGTTGTTTGGCGAGCGAACCCACGTACAACATCCCGTCTGCTCCGAGCGCCGCGCCGCCGGGCACCGCGCCGCCGAGGTCTTCGTGCCAGAGGATTTCATACGTTTCGAGATCGATGGCGATCACGCTTTTATCCAGCGAGGTGACGAAGATACGCTCGCCGTCTGTGACCGGTTGCGCCCACAAGCGCGCTTCCTCCTTGGCTGATTCGGATACCGTGATCGCTTCGATGGCTTGTTTTTCAGATTTGCCGTCTGCCAGGTCTAGCACATATACCTTGCCGTCCGAGTTTGGCGCGAACAGGCGGTCGCCGATGGCAAGCGGCGGGGCGATCCATAATCCCTTCACGGCTGAAAACTTCCATTTGATATTGGGGGTCTGCTTTTCCAGATCAATATCGTTCGGGTCTAACGCATACATAATGTGCTTGCTGCTCGAATCGAGCACGATCACCAGCCCATCGTCGGTGACCACCGGGTTGGTAATGTACATGTTTGGGCTTTTCCCGAACGAAAAAATTCCACCGGAACTTTCACCAGAGAACTTCCATAATTGCTTTCCGCTTTTCGCGTCCACCGCATAGACCGTGTTGGTATTTGCCAAATACGCCACGTCGCCGCTGGCAGATAAACCGGGCCATGCCACGGCTCCTGTGCACCCGCTCAGAAAAACAGCCGCGAGCAGGATGATAGAGATGAATACAAATTTCTTTCTCATGAATGATCGATACTCCTATGGGACGGGGTCGTATCCCCCGGGATTGAACGGGTTACATCGTAACACGCGCCAGGTTGCCATGCCCAAACCTTTGAATGCGCCGTATTTATAGATTGCCTGATAACCGTAATGCGAGCAAGATGGATAGAACCGGCAGGTGTTTGCCGGCATCCCTTTTGAGATGGTCATTTGGTAAAGCCGGATCACTGATAACAATCCGAGACGCGGCAAGTTCCAGATCGTGCGCGGCATATCGCGCAGACGCGGCTCGTGCGAATAATCATGTAAATGAAATTCAGGATTCATGCGGGGGTGAGATCAAGCGCGCGCGTTGCAACAGGTTGAGCAAGGCGGAGCGTGTGTCTGCAAGGGTGGCGGAGGCTAACCCCGAACGGGCGATTAGGATCAAATCGGCGTGAAGGGCAAGGCTTGGGGTCAGCGTGCGCATCGCTTCGCGCAAGAGCCGCTTTGCCCGGTTGCGTCGCACAGCCGTGCCGGCCGATCGCCCCGCCGCGACCCCGATTCGCAAATTGCCTTGCTGTTTTTTTTCGACAATCAAAACGACAAGCGGGTGGGCATAGGACTTGCCGGAACGCCGCACCCGCTTGAAATCTTCAGACCGGGTCAGACGAAATTTTCTCTGCACCCACAGCCTCAACGCGCTTTCTGCCGCCTACCAGCGGACTTTTTTCACGTGGTTGTTGGCGGTCTTGGTCAACTGCGCGCGACCACGCAAGCGGCGGCGCTTGAGCACGGCGCGTCCATCTGCCGTAGCCATGCGCTTGCGAAAGCCATGCACGCGCACGCGGCGGCGAATTTTCGGTTGGTACGTACGTTTGGTCATTCTTCGTTCCTCGTTTCAAAAATAATGGCTGTCGCTTTCAAAGCGGCACGACATTATACCGTAGGGCTTCCGATTCGGTCAATTTGGAATCGGCGGGAGATTCCTTGGTGGATTTCCCACCGCTTCCTTCGCAGGGGAGGCTTGGTTCGCCGCCTATTCTTTTTTGTTCCCATTGCGGACCGGGTAGACCGGGTGCGCGAGTATTTCCGCGAGTTTTTGCGCGCCCTCCGGGCTGGCAACCGCGATGATCTCGTCGTTTTCCTGCAAGGCGCTGTCGCCGCGCGGCAAGGTCATCACACCGTCGCGGATGATCGCCGCGATCACGCAATGCTCCGCCAACGCCAAATCTTTGAGCGCAACGCCAATGGCTTTTGCCCCTGGCGGCACTTTTTCCTCCACCACCGAATAATGTCCGCGGCGGATCTTGAAGAGCGTCATCATGTCGCCCAGCGACATTTCTTCCTGGATCAAATGCGCCAGCACATCCGCCGAGTTCAACGCCACATCCACCTTGAATGTGTCGTTGAACAGCCAGGCGTTCACCGGGTTGTTCACGCGCGCAATCGTGCGCGGCACCTCGAACATGGTCTTGACGACAAAACACATGGCAAGGTTGGTCGCGTCTTCGCTGGTGACCGCGGCAACCACATGCGCTTCTCGCGCGCCTGCCGCCTCGAGCACGCCGGGGTCTACCGCGTTCCCTTCATAGATCACCTCGGTGGGCAGTTCCTGGTGCAGGTGCGTGAGCAACTCGCGCCGATGCTCGATGAGACGGACTTTGTAATTTTGATTCACTAATAAACTGGCGAGGCGCGTGCCCGTGCGCCCGCCGCCGGCGATCAATACGAACATGTTACGCCTCCGCCTTTCCGGTGAGTAATGCCGACAACGCGCCAATCCCTTCGAACGTGGAACTGACGTTGAGCAGGTCGCCGGTTTGAAGGGTTGTGCCCATCTCCGGCAAGGATGCTCTGCCGGCGCGCGAAAGCGCCACAGGGTAGCATTGCTTCAGCGAAGACAGCAAATCTCCAACCGTTTTACCGTTCCATAATTCGGGAATGATGATCTCGTACACTTCCACCTCGCCGTTGCCAGCGGAATAGACCGCGCGGTGCGAAGGGTTCATCAATAATTCCTCCACGCGTTGCGCGCCCCAATACGTGGAACCCACCGTATGCAACCCAAACGCTTCGATGACCGAGCGCAGGTTCGGGTCGTAATTGCGCGCCACCACGTTGGGTACTTTGTAGAAGGCGCGCGCGGTATGAGCCACAACCGCATTCAGGGTGTCTGAATTCGTTACAGCGGCAAGCCCATCGGCTTCTTGAATGCCGGCGCGTTCGAGCACGCTTTCCGCCAAACCTTCGCCTTCGAGCGTGCGTCCGCGAAAATCGGGATGGAGGCGGTTGAAGGCTTCTCGGCGGCTATCCACCACTACGACCTGATGGCCGCTCGTGAACAGGTGATAACACAGTTCCGCGCCGACGCGGCCGCATCCCACAACGATAAATTTCATGATCGATTACTCCTTCTCTTCCTTGTAAACTTGATAAGGAACGTCGGTGACGATGACGTTATGTTTTGATAATAATTCCTGCCGCAGAAGGTCCGCGGTGCGCATGTGTAACGCATTATGCCAGCGCTTTGATGGAATGAACTCGGGCACAACCACGGTGATGGTCTCGTTCGCCTGGCGGCGTTCCAAAATATCCTCGATATAATCGAGCAGGGGTTCGACGAAAAGCCGAAAGGGAGAATCAAGGATGACCAATCTCGTCCCTTCGCCCCAGAGCTTCCATTTCTTCTGCACCTTTTCCGTCTCTGCCGGATCGATGGAAACATGGATGGCGGTCACATCGTCGGATAATAACTTTGCGTAACGCAGGGCTTCCAGCGTTCCTTGATGGACACTGCTCACCGGCATGATCACGCGGTGACGCGACTGGCGGCGCGGCAAACCGCCGAACTTATCGAGGGAAAGATATTTTGCCAGTTCTTTATAATGGCGATGGATGGTAAAGAAGATGGTCACCAGTAAGGGGATGAGGATCAATACGATCCACGCGCCCTCGCGGAATTTCGTCACGGCAAATACGATCATCACTACGGCGGTGCAGACGGCGCCGAACCCGTTGATGAACATTTTGTGCCGCCAGCCTGCCTCGTATTTGAGGGTTGAGCCTTGTTCAACGATCTCTTCGCCTTCTTTTAATCGTCCGATCTTCCACCAACGCCTCGCCATGCCAGATTGCGACAAGGTGAATGAGAGAAACACGCCGATGGCATACAGCGGAATTAATAAAGTGACGCTGGCTTTGAACAGGATGATCAGAATGGAGGCAATGACCGAAAGGGTGACGATCCCATTCGAATACACGAGGCGGCTTCCGCGAAACGTGAGTTGACGCGGCAAGAAACCGTCGCCGGCGGCGAGCGCGCTCAAACGCGGAAAATCTGCAAACGCCGTATTTGCCGCCATGAGCAAGATCACGGTTGTAGCCGCCATCGTGCCAAGATACATGAGTCCGCGCCCATCATAGACGGTGCGTGTGAGTTGAGAGATGATCGTTTCCTCTTCGGAGAACACGCCGCCGATCTGACCGGTGAGAAAGGAAATGCTGAGGAATAGCGCGCCAAGGATGATCGACATCCAGATCAAAGTGATGCCCGCGTTCCGACTGCGGGGTTCCTTGAACGCGGTAATGCCGTTCGAGATGGCTTCCACCCCGGTGAGCGCGGTTGTGCCGTTGGCGAACGCGTGCAACAACAGAAACGCGGTGACCGGCGCCAGCGTGTGTATCAGATGAACTTCGGGGGGATCGATCACAGTTCCCAACGAGCCGTTGAAATAACGGAACAGTCCCAGTCCGGTTGTGATGAACATCATGACGACAAAGAAATAAGTTGGAATGGCGAACGCCGCGCCTGATTCTTTCACCCCTCGCAAGTTGACCAGCATGACGATAAAAACCGCCGCCACACCCAACACAACGCGATGAGCGTCGAGCGCCGGATAAGCGGATACGATCTGCGCCACGCCCGAGGAGATGGACACCGCGACGGTCAAAATGTAATCCATGAGAAGCGCCGCGCCCGCCACCTGCGCCGCAGATTCGCCCAGGTTATCCCTTGAAACGATATAGGCGCCGCCTCCACCGGGGTAGGCGTGAATCGTCTGTTCGTAGGAGATCGTGACGATCAACAAGAGGATGACGATGGCAATGGAAATGGGGAATACGAACGAAAGCGCGACCGCGCCCGCCACCGTCAGCACGCCCAGGATTTCCTGCGTGGCATAGGCGGTGGACGACAGCGCATCCGACGCGAACACTGCCAGCCCCACACGCTTACCGATAGTCTGGTGAGGCGCGTCGGCTGTGGATAACGGTCTTCCAATAAACCAATGACTTAGGGAACGCGGCGGCTGGTAGTCGCTTTGCCGCCTTAAGATTTCTGTTTGTTTTTTTTCCGGGCTTAACATGTATTTCTCTTGTCTGCCAAAAACGCCCCGCTTCAGGAGGAGCGCGATGATTATATTCTAAATCAACAAACGCGTTGGATGGCTAAGGGATTTGATAGGGGACTTCGGTGATCACCACGCCGGGGGTTTCGAGCAGTTCGCGGCGCAATAGTTCGGCGGTCTGCATATGAAGCGCGTTATGGAGTTTCGTCTCCGCCACAAAATGCGGAACAACAATGGTGATGGTTTCGTTGGGTTGGCGGCTGGATAAAATCTCATTGATATAACTCAGCAACGGCTCCACGAAGAGGCGGTAAGGCGAATCAAGGATGACGAGGCGCGTTCCGCGTCCCCATTTTGCCCATTTATGTTGCGCCTTTTCCGTGTCCTCCGGCTCCATCGAAACATGCACGGCGGTCACATCGTCCGACAACATCCGCGCATACCGCAGAGCCGCAAGCGTGCCGCGATGCACGCCGCTGATCGGCACGATCACGCGATGGCGCGCGTTATAGGGCGGCGGCTCGCCGTAATTTTCCAGCGAGAGACGGCTTGCCATATTGGCGTAGTGACGGTGAATCCACAGAAAGATCCCGATCAAAATGGGAGTGAGAATTAAGACGATCCATGCCCCGTCATGGAACTTTGTCACCGCAAATACGCCGACCACCAGCGCGGTGCAGAGCGCGCCCAATGCGTTGCTGATCATCTTGACGAACCATCTTTTGTCGTAATGCAAAGGATGCGGACGATTGTGATCTTCGGGTTGAACCGTCTTATCCAATTTCCCCGAACGCCACCAGCGCCGGGTCATGCCTGCCTGCGCCAGTGTGAACGATAGAAATACGCCAATGGCATAGAGTGGAATGAGGCGCGTTACGCTCGCTTGAAAGATGATAATGAGAATGGATGCCGCCACCCCCAACGCGATGATCCCGTATGAATAGACAAGGCGGCTTCCGCGGTAAGTCAGTTGGCGCGGCATGAACCCGTCACCGGCAAGCAGGGCGCTTAAACGTGGGAACCCGGCAAAAGCGGTATTCGCGGCAAGGATGAGAATGACGGTTGTGCCGAGAATTGCGCCTAAATACAGAATCCCCTGCCCGTTGAAGATCGTCCGGGCAAGTTGCGAGATGACGGTTTCTGTTTCAGACGGCACGGCTTGAATTTCTCTCGTGAGGAAAGAAATGCCGATGAAAAGGACGCCCAGAACACAAGCCATCCAGATCAAAGTGATGCCGGCGTTTTTACTGCGCGGTTCTTTGAAAGCCGTAATGCCGTTCGAGATGGCTTCCACGCCGGTCATGGCGGTGGTGCCGCTTGAAAAAGCATGGAGCAATAAGAACAGGCTGATCCCGGTCAGTTCATCCACGTGTTCGATCTCCGGCGGGTTGACCACCGCGCCAAGCGAACCGGTCGCCAAACGGAAAAGCCCGGTCCCGATCAAGAACAACATCATCACAATGAAGAAATAACTCGGAATGGCAAATGCCGCCCCCGATTCTCTCACGCCGCGCAGGTTGATCACCATGATCAGGACGACAAAGAATACCGACATGGCGACTCGATAATCGAACAATTGCGGGTATGCCGAAACGATCTGCGCCACACCGGAGGAAATGGACACAGAAACGGTCAGGATGTAATCGGTGAGCAATGCCGCCGCGGCAACCAGCGCCGGGATTTTCCCAAGATTATCCGAGGCGACAATGTATGCGCCGCCGCCACCGGGATAAGCGTGGATGATCTGTTCGTAGGACAGCACCACAATGGCGAGCAACGCGACGATCACAATGGAAATGGGAAAAACATAACCGAAGGCAAGCGTCCCCGCGCCGGCGAGAATAACCAGAACTTCCTGCGTGGCATAGGCGGTGGAGGATAGCGCGTCTGCCGCAAAGACTGCCAGCCCCACGCTTTTGCCGATGGTCTCATGCGCCGCGTCGGCTGTGGAGAGAGGGCGCCCTAACAAATAATGACTGAGGCTTGAAGAGGGATGTTTTGCCGTTCGGCGGATGAACTGAGTGGAGGCTGTATTTTTGTGATGGCTCATGATTGCAAAAAGAATCCCCGCGCTACGGCGAGGGTTTGCATTATACGTCTGTTTTACGAATCCGCGTTACTCTCGTGTGTCAGGGGTGCGCTAAAAGTATGTAGATGAGTTTCACTACAGCAGGAAACCCTAACCACGGAGTCACGGAAACACGGAGAAAAACAATTAAAAAAACTCCGTGACTCGGTGACTCTGTGGTTTGTCTGTTGGATTATATACAACCTTTGAGCGCTCCCTGTGTCAGAGACACGGCTTTCTTAAAGTCAAACCATGCCCTTTTTTCGTTCATGGATTTCACGGATTGGACGGATTTTCTTCCGTTTGTTACGGAGAAATCCGTGACTTCCGTGCAATCCGTGTCCAAAGAGATCGTTAACCGCGACTTTAAGAAAGCCCTGGTGTCAGAGGAGCGGCGACTTGCGTATGGGTACGCCGCAGAATCCGCAGAGCGTTAAGAGATTCTTCTCAATCGGCTCGGCGTTCTCGGTGGCAAAGATGTTTTGATCTGTCCTGGTAGCCGCTCCATTGTTTCAGGGGATCTGCAAAAAGAAAACGCTTCCCTTCCCCAGTTCGCTTTCCACCCATGCCTTGCCGCCGTGCCTCTCCGCGATGGATTTGACAATAGCCAGCCCCAGCCCGGTGCCGCGTTGCATGAGCGCGTCGCGGTTGGTGCCGCGATAGAACTTTTCGAACAAGCGTTTGCGATCCTCCTCCGAAATACCGATGCCGCTGTCTTGCACGGCGAAGATCAACGAACCGTCGGGTCGCGGATCCACATGAACGGTGACCGCGCCCCCTTCGGGAGTGTACTTGATCGCGTTTTCGACAAGGTTGTATAACGCCTGATGCAACAATGCCTGATCGGCTTCGATGGCATGGGGCAGGTCGCGTGGCAGTTCCACCCCCAGCGAGATGTTCTTCTGTTTGGCTTGCATTTGCAAGTCGCCGGTTACGCGCTCGAGGATATCGAGCACGGGGACAGTCTCCACTTGCAAGCCCACGCCAAACTCGATGCGCCCGAGGTCTAGCAGGTTGTTGACCAATTTCGCCATATTATCCACGCCCTGCACGATCATGCGCGCATAATTTTTCTGCTGGTCGTTCAAGGCGCCCGCCATTTCAAGCATGGTGGCATACCCGCGCATCAACGTGAGCGGTGAACGCAGGTCATGACTCACCGTCGCGACAAAATCCGATTTAAGCTGATCGATCTCCTTCAGTTGCGTCACATCGCGCAGAACGCACACGCGCCCGGTGATCTTCTCGTCCGCGATCATGGGCGAGGTCATGGCGAGATACGTCCTGCCATCCGGCATGGCGATCTCTGCCGAAATCTGCTCGGTGGAGGAGGCGCGCAGGATATCGTGCAACGCTTTTACCTGGATCGTCCTCTCGGTATCCGCGCGCTCACCGGGACGGATGATCACGCCTAATGCCTGACCGGCGGCCGGGTTCGCCAAAATGAGGCGGTTCGCCGCATCGGTGACGAGGATCGGGTCCGGCGTGGAATTGAGGATTGCCTCCAATTGACGACGACTGGTCTCCACCGTCATAAAGAGGCGAATCTTTGCCACCGCCAGCGCCGCCTGACTCGCCAACGTGGACATGAACTTCAGATCCGACTCGGTGAAGATGTGCTGTTTATCGTACGCCGCCCAGAGCGTTCCATAGTATCGGTTTTCATGGCGCAACGCCAGCGCGATCAACGATTCAGGGCGCGGCAGGTTCGGGTCGATGAGTAGAATGCGGTTCCCAGCCACAGTTGCCATCACCACCCGTTCCTGAGTTTCGGTGAGCGCCACGATCTGATGATCGAGGTGCATGTACACATCCTGTTCCAGTCCGTCGGCAAAGCGGTAGGGCGTATCCGGAGGGAGGAATTCACGGCTTAAAATCATGCGGGCAGAAGTGGCGCCGTTTGCCACGATGGCTTCCAGCACCGGATGCAGGGCTTCGCCCAATGTGAGGCTCGAAGCCGCCCCCCGGCTGACAACCAGCAGGCGGTTGAGTTCATCCATGCGGGCTTGCAAGCTGGCGCGCATGTGTTCGAAGGCGTTACGCAGGTCGCTGAGTTCGTCTTCACCCGAGGCGGCAAGCGGGCGGTCCAGTTTGCCGGTGGAGATGTATTTCGCTTCGGCGGCGAGGTCTTGCAGAGATGCGGTCACTGTGCGTAAACTGATACTCAACGCGATCAGGGCAATGGCGCCAAGCAGGAGGATCATCAACGCGATGGGCAGGGCGATATCGAGCGCAATCTGTTGCGCCTGCCGCGCAGGCGCTGTCACCACCACCGCCCATGGGTACCCAAACACCGGCTGGTAATACACCAATTGCCGCGCGCCATTTGGCGAGGTTTCATCGAAAAAAGTTGGAGAGTCTTTGCGCGCACCGGGATACTGGCTAAAGATCAGGTCGGTTTGCGAATGGTGAAGGATAATCCCGTGTTCATCCAGCAGAACGCCCGAGCCGTTCAATTCGGTCATCCCGTTGAGGGTGAGCGTCAGCGAGCGAAGCGTGGGATTTGTGTTGAGATCGGTGCGGGCGATGAGGGCGCGGGTAGAGTTGGGGATGCCGGCGATGAACGAGATGCGGGCGGGTCCGCCGGGGTCGGAGGGAGGAAGCGCAAGTTGTTGATTCAGAATCCCCTGCGAAAGAAGCGGGAGTCCCGCAGTTTCCCCGTCTGTCAGTTGAAAGGCTGGTTCCGCCGGGTAACTCGTCAGTGGCAAGGCTGTGGAAACATCCACCACAGCGAGCTGATTGAAAAACGCCGCCGAGCGAATAAGTTCGCCGAGAGCGGCTTGCAGTTCGCCGTCGCTTGCTTGCGCGAGGCGCGGGTCGGATGCGATTTGCGAGGAGAGGCTTTGCCCCGATTCTAAAAACTGCGGGATGGCTTGCGCGCTCAATTGCGCCGCGCTGGCGAGCCGGTCTTCGAGCAAACCGCGCGCGGCTGAGCCTGCCACCACCCACGCGCCAACGAGGAGCAAGATGAGCAGGGTTGAGATGATCGCCCCCGCGCCGGAAACAAAACGCGTCTCGATGCTCTTTTCGGCGGGCGAAGGTTGCAAGGCGCTGCGCCCGCCCCACAGCCTCGGGAACACCGTAGAGATTACCTGCGCGGCGAACCCGGCGATGAGCATTTCGATGCCGAAAGCAAAACTTGCCGCGCCCACATTGCTGAAGGCGTAGTCGAGTCGCTCCGCCGACGACGCCGACACGCTGGTGACCGCGCCGACGATAAACAAGAGCGCGTGGATCAGGGTGAGAATAAAAACGTTGAAGAGCGGCTGGCGAAGCAGGGTATAGAGCGGGGTGCGATAACGCTGGTGTGTGTTTGCCGCGAACGCCGCGCCGAGGATTCCAAATTCAATAATGGAAAAAATAGAATGCGTATCCCACACGCCGCGCAAGAGCCCGCCTAAGACGCCCAAGCCGGCTCCCGCAAAAGGACCGAGCAAGCCGCCTGCCAACGTCCACGGGATTGCGGAGAAGATCATCACGGTAGAACCGGGCGCCTGAGCCGGAATGCCAGGCACAGGTAATGCTCCGCCTGATGAGAATTCCAACCCGAGGAATAACGTTGTGATGGGCGTGAGAAACGCAAGCGCGATGAAAACCCACATATTGCGCTGTGAAATCTTCGAATGATATTTGCGCCAACTCGATAGGAGAAAGACGAGCAGTCCCGCCAGCCCAACCCAGACCAGCCACCCAGCCAGCGAGGGCGAATCGATGTATGCCAGGCGCGTCAGCAAGGTCGCAATGAACTGCATATTGAGATTATAGCGTTAATCCAATCCCTGAACAGCCATGTTACTCAGATGAAATGTAATCGTATTTCCCGCGATACTCTTTGGGAAGCAGACGCGCGATCTCCTCCATGATCTGACGAGTGCCAGCCCGGATCATCTCCGCGCGTGATGCCTGCTCCTGTATCCTGAAAGGTTTTCCCACCGTGACCGTGACCGGCGCGCGCTGGAACCATTTGCGCTCGAAGATGGATTTATTTTCAGTGCCGGTCAACGCGATGGGCACAATGAGCGCGCCAGACCTCACCGCCAGAAACGCCGCGCCTTCAGTGCCTTCTTCCAGCGCGCCGGTCAGCGATTCGCGCGCCTCGGGAGCGAGGGCGATCATGCGTCCCGCTTCCAAGCCCTCAAGCGCGGAACGAAGCGCCCTGCGGTCCGGCGAGCCGCGATGCACCCAGATGACCCCGTAAGCGCGGCCGACAAGCCCGACCCAACCATCGTTGTGCAATTCGATCTTTCCGATCGCGTCCATTGGCGCGGGAAGCGCGGCGAGGATGACCGGCGCGTCGGCGTCGCCGAGATGGTTGAACGCGAGCAACGCGGGACCTTGCCGAGGAACGTTTTCCAACCCCTTGAATGTTGGGCGCGTGACAACCCGCACAACGATTCGCGCGACAACTTGAAGCAGAACGCGGAAGATACGCCGGGCGATCGTCAGCCGCGGCAGAGAGACAAGGTCGGGTCGCCAGATCCCTGCCACCGGCTTAGGCTCATCGATGTGGTTGGTCATGGGTCTTGCACGTAATCGTACACCCCGCGATATTCTTTCGGAAGCAGGCGCGCGATCTCTTCCATGATCTGCCGCGTTCCGGCATGGATGGATTCGCGGCGGTCTGAATCGATGTTCAAGTGGAAGGGTTTGCCCATCGTCCATGTGACTTTCGCGCGGCGCCAACGTTTCATGTGCCCATACACATTGTTGTTTTCGGTGCCGGTCAACGCCAGC